>NZ_VFVI01000019.1:0-81750 GCF_006442775.1 Mesorhizobium sp. B2-4-6 | reverse complement strand
GGCATCGGCAACGACATTATCAATGTCGGCGGCAGGGCGACGATCACCGGCGGCGAGGGAGCCGATACGTTCCAACTTGCAAATCCCGCTCTGCCTGTCACCATCACCGACTTCAACGCCGCCGAAGGCGACACGATCGACTACAGCGGCTTCTTCGGCTACTTGCAGAACTACGACGGCTCCAACCCCTTCGGCAGCAGCGGCTACCTCCACTTCGAGCAGTCGGGCGCCGATGTCGTCCTCAAGTTCGATACTGACGGTGCGGCGGGGGCCGGAAGCGCCACCACCGCGCTCACCCTGCTCGACACCGACCTCGCCGACATCACAGCCGCAAGCCTCACGCCCAACTTCGATCCGGCGATCATCTGATCATGCCGGAGCATGCCGCACCCTCTGAGCTGCGTAGGAGCCTAATCAACTGTCGAGGCGCGCTGGCTGCCATCGGCCTGCTTAGCGGCGGCAGCAGCATCCTGGCGCTGACCGGTTCGCTTTACATGCTTGCGGTTTACGACCGCGTCATCCCGAGCGGAAGCGTGCCGACGCTGATCGCTATCAGCCTGATCGCCCTCGCCCTTTATGGCATGCAGGCCGGGCTGGACGTCGTCCGCGGCCGCGTGCTTACCCGGCTGGGGTTGGTCATCAAGGAAGCGTTCAGCTCTCGCACCTACGACGTCATTGTCCGGAACGCGGCTGCCGGAAAGCCACAGGCGGGCTCCGCCGTCCGCGATCTTGATCAGGTGCAGGGTTTTCTGTCTTCCCCGGCGCCCGCCGCCCTGTTCGATCTGCCGTGGATCCCGATCTATCTGGCAATCTGCTTTGCCTTTCACCCCATTATTGGCTGGGTCGTGACAGCGGGGGCGGTCGTGCTCGTTGCGATCACCTTCGCGGGCAATGCGCTCACCAAGACGCCTTCGCTGACGCTGAACGAACTGGCCAACAAGCGGGCCGTGCTGCAAGCTTCGAGCACCGCCAACGCCGAAACGATCCAGGCGCTCGGTATGACGCTTGCCATGTCGGGTGCCTGGAACCGGATAGACGCCGAGATCATCTACACGAGCCGAAAGGTCGCCGATACGGCGACGTTGCTTGGCACGTTGTCACGCGTCTTCAGAACCGCCCTGCAATCTTGCGTCCTGGCATTCGGCGCCTGGCTGGTGATCGAAGGAGAGGCAACCGGCGGCATCATGATCGCTTCGTCGATTCTCTCGTCGCGAGCCCTTTCGCCGATCGAAGTGACCATCGCGCAGTGGAAAAACTTCGTCGCCTCGCGTCAGAGCTGGACGCGCCTGACCGAACTGTTCGAGAAAAGTCCCCCGGCTCCCGCACTCTTCCCTACGGCCGCTCCAGGAAAGGACGTGGCCTGCCAAGGGCTGGCGCTTGCCGCGCCTGCAGGAGGCAGAACCATCCTGCGCGATATTTCCCTCCAGGTCCACGCCGGACAGGGCCTCGGAATTGTCGGCCCAACCGGTTCGGGAAAATCGACGTTGGCAAGAGCGCTTGTCGGCCTGTGGGAACCTGCCGCAGGAGGTGTCTTCTTCGACGGGCTGCCGTCCGTGCGCTGGAGCACGTTGGATAAAGGTCAGTTCGTCGGCTACCTGCCGCAGGCTGTTCCGCTCTTCGAAGGAACCTTGGCGCAAAACATCGGCCGCTTCGATCCGCATGCTAGTCCCGAGATGATCATCAACGCCGCAAAGAGTGCCGGCGTGCATGCCATGATCTCGCAGTTCCCGGATGGCTACGACACGCGGATCGGGCCGGCGGGGGCCGGCCTGTCGGGCGGCCAGACACAGCGGATCGGACTGGCGCGCGCGCTTTATGGCAATCCGTTTCTCCTCGTCCTGGACGAACCGAATTCCAACCTCGACAGTGACGGCGAGGGGGCGCTGCGGACCGCTATCGAGGGCGTGAAGGCTCGCGGAGGCATTGTCATCATTGTTACGCACAGGCCCAGCATTCTCTCCACTGTCGAGCAGGTCCTGGTGCTCGTCGACGGACGGGTAGAGCGTCTGGGCCCGCGCGACGAGGTTCTTGACGCCGTTCATCGCTCATCGCTCAGGGCAATTTCCGGACAGGGCTCCAAATCACACATCGCAGCAGTCGGTGGCGGCCGGTGACCGAGACGGACGCCATCGCCGCGCCGCCCAGGCGCTTGCAGCTTCACCGCTTCCCGTCGGTTGAGCAACGGGCAAAGTGGGTGCATCCGCCCACGCTCGAGGTGGTTCCGGCCCGCTCGACCGCTGCTTTCCGAGGATTGCGGCGTAATATTCTTGCCGGCATCGCAATGGTAGTCATCTTCGGCAGCACGATCGGGACGCTTGTGGCCAAGACGGTGATTGCCGGTGCAGTAATCGCTTCTGGCACGGTGGTGGTCCAGTCGGGCGCCAAGGCGGTTCAGCATCCGAATGGCGGTATCGTGAAAGCGCTGTTCGTCAGCGAAGATGAATTGGTTCGTGCCGGGCAACCGCTCGTGGAGCTTGATACCACACTCGCGCAGGCGCAGCTTGCTTCAGCAGAACTGGGCCTGATGCAACAGCGGGCCCGGCTCGCCCGCCTCCTTGCCGAGCGTGACGGCCTAAAGACGATAGACTTCTCCGATCTGGGGCCTTCCTCTGACCCTCGCATCGCTGCGGTGGCCGAAAGCGAAAGGCGCCAGTTCGCGTTGCGCCTCGAGGACCGCGACGGCAAGCGCGCGCAGCTCAAGGAGCGCATCCAGCAGTCCGCCGAGGAGGTCAAGGGCTATCAGGCCCAGCTCAAGGCAGCCCAATCTCAGATCGAAATCGGCGAGGACGAGGTCGGGCGTCTGCGCTCGCTGTTCAAGAAAAAACTCGTGTCACAGGCCCGCCTGAACGAAGTCGAGCGTGAGCTCAGCCACCAAACGGGAAGCGCCGGTTCTTTTCAATCGGCCATCGCATCAAGCCGTGGCAGGATGGCGGAGCTGGAACTGAGCATTATTCAGGTTGACCAGTCCATGCGCTCCGAGATCACCGATCAGATCGCTTCCGCACAGGAGGCGATCGGGACGCTGACCGAACGGCAGATCGTCGCGAAGACTGCACTTGCCCAAGGCATCATCTACGCGCCCAAGGACGGTCTGGTTCACGAGTTGAGCATCCATACCGTCGGCGGCGTTGTGAAACCGGCGGAGGTTATGATGCTGGTAGTGCCCGGAACAGACATGCTCGTCGGCGATGTTCGGCTTCGACCTAACGATATCGACCAGCTCTATCCGGGGCAGCAGGCGCGGATCACGTTCACGGCCTTCGACCGTGGAACCACCCCATCGATCAAGGGCCTACTAAAGTCCATTTCCCCCGATCTGGAGCAGGATTCGCGGACCGGCGCAATGTTTTATCACGGAACGCTGACTTTCGCGGCCAGTGAGGTGCAGCGACTGAACGGATTGCACCTGTCTCCTGGCATGCCGCTGGAAGTCTTCGTCCATACCGGCGACAGGACTTTGGTCTCATACTTCCTGAAGCCAATTACTGACCAGCTCGATCGAGCTTTTCGGTGACGTGGTTACCGATGGTCTAATTTAGAGCCCTCGGAAATCGGTTACTTAGCGAGGCGCAGCCTTCGTGTTGGCGAGGGCCTTTCGAGTGGTCGATGCGCGCCGTTGTGGCGGACGTTCCCCCGTCGTCCGAACTGATGGACGCCGTGCTGTCGGCGCGTGCCGCGCTTTGGAGGCAGAACCTGCAGGCTGCACGATCTCGTCGTCAAAATGGTGGCGCGCAGCGAGCCGTGCCGGCGCTTCATGGCGATCCCCCGGCATCGACCCGGTGACGGCGCTTTCGTTCATGACGGCGATCGATGATCCCCCTCGCGCTTCCGCCGCTCGCACGATGTCGCGGCCTACTTCCGGTTGACGTCGCGACGGTGGCAGTCGGGCCTCGATCACGAGCCACGTCGCCGTCGCTATGACGACGATCCCGTTTCCTTTTCGGAACGGGCTGTCGAGCCGAGCTACTTCCAGTGCTCCCCACCGCGACCCAAAGGCGCTCGATGCCGAGGTGATATGGTTCAACGCAGCGCAACAAGACGGACAAGGTCGATACGCTGTCACCACCGCATCATGGCCGACTGCCTTCTCGCTCATGGCGAGAAAATATTTCACCTGCAGGGTAACGGCCGAGTCGAAGGCCATGCCAATGCCTGCCGCGGAGTTCAAGACAACGGTCGGTGATCTATCCCAAACTGTCAGCCGGATTTGAGAGCTGGACAGCGGCTCGCGGAGAGGGCGATTGAGCCCCGAGTGTCGAGTGCTTTTGTGACCGTCGCTGAAGTCCTCCGCGACGGGGCATGCTCATGCCGAAGCGAAGGGTGGATCGTGATATCGAGGCAGGTTCGCGATTTACACCCCGCTTCTGTCGGTTAGTGCCTGCTCTCCGGTTTCAGTTTCCACCCCAGATTCACCGGCTTAGAATGACGCTTCAATCGAGGTATTTCGAAATGGTCCGAATTCTGGGGCTGCCTTCTCTCAACGCCCTGGCTGCCTTCGAAGCAGCGGCCCGCCAGATGAGTCTGACCAAGGCTGCCGAGGAACTTAATGTAACTCCTGGGGCGGTTTCGAAACATGTGAGAACGCTTGAGGAAGATCTTGGAGCGCGTCTTTTTCTGCGCCTGCATCGCTCGCTTGAGCTCACTCGAGAGGGTGAGGCGATGGCCATTGCAGTCCGGGAAGGATTCGAACGGGTCTTGGCAACTTATCGCCAGATCAAG
This sequence comes from Mesorhizobium sp. B2-4-6, assembly GCF_006442775.1. Classification (NCBI taxonomy): domain Bacteria; kingdom Pseudomonadati; phylum Pseudomonadota; class Alphaproteobacteria; order Hyphomicrobiales; family Phyllobacteriaceae; genus Mesorhizobium; species Mesorhizobium sp. B2-4-6. The sequence goes on along the minus strand of NZ_VFVI01000019.1, from coordinate 77,031 downwards.
ATGTCCGGGGGGCAGCCAAGCGTCACCGTGGGAAGCACCATGGCTATGGCTCAGCTTTGGCTCATACCTCGGATGAGTGAATTCTGGGCTGCTCATCAGGACATCGCCGTTGAGCATTTCATCTCGGACCACCCTCGTGGTCTGGATCGGGCTGACATAGACCTGCGCATCCGCTATGGCGCCGGCGAATGGCCCGACGAGGAGGCTGCCAAGCTTTACGATGACATTATTTTCCCCGTCGCAAGTCCGGAATTCGCGAGCAGCCATGCAGTGCAGTCGCTTGAGGATATTGCTGCGCTTCAGCTGTTGTCGGTTGAACGCATAGATTTGACGTGGACAGACTGGCCAGATTTTTTCCGTGAACTCGGCTGCCGCGATCGCCGGCTCAATGCGCGCCGCTGCAACAGTTACGTCATTGCAATGCAATCCGCGCGCAGCGGCCAAGGAGTTGCGCTTGGCTGGGAAAATCTCGTCAGGCCATGGATTGAAACGGGTGACTTGGTGCGACTGACGGATGCGCAAATGAATGCCCCCCATTCGTACTTCGTGACATGGAACTCGCGCCGACCATTGAATCGTCAGACGACTATTTTGCGGGACTGGATGGTGACCCTGCAGGATTGAGGTTGAGTTTATGTCAACCGTAGGGGCCTGTTTATTCGCTTGAACAACGGGTTGCGAAGCATTCTCATTGCAATGAAGAGAATGCAACATGTGGATTTCGGTTTCATTGCGCTCAAGCGAGTTGGGAGCGGTTCACGTTAGCCCTTACGAGGTGTGTCGCCGGACGTGCGTGTGCAGCGCCCCCACCCCCGCGATTCCGGAGAGCATCAGCCTACCCCGTCCAGCGATCAATTGAGCCAAACAAAACCCAAAAAGGGAGGAGAAACATGAGGTATTTCAAGAGCAATGGAAATCGTGTGCCGACTGCTATCGAAGAGATGGCCAAGGAAGCTCGGAAAGGTCGGATGGATCGCCGCGAGTTCCTGGCGCTGGCGAGTGTCTTTGGCGCATCGACGGCTTTCGCCTATGGCATGCTCGGCCTTGGCGTGCCGACCGAGGCGCTGGCCGAGGAGCCGAGAAAGGGTGGGACGCTGCATGTCTCGATGGCGATCAAGGGCCAGAAGGACCCGCGCACCTATGACTGGCCGGAGATGGGAAACATCAGCCGCAACTGGCTGGAACAGCTTGTCCGCTACACGCGCAAGTATACTTTCGAGCCGGTCTTGCTCGAGAGTTGGGACGTTAATGATGACGCGACCGAGTACACGCTGCACGTCAGAAAGAGCGTCACCTGGAACAATGGCGATGCCTTCAACGCCGATGATGTCGTCTACAATCTGACGCGCTGGTGCGATAAGGGCGTCGAAGGCAATTCGATGTCTGGACGTGTCGCTGGGCTTGTCGACACCAAGACTGGCAAGGCCAGGGATGGCGCGATCACCAAGGTCGACGACAACACGGTTAAGCTCAAGCTTAGCCAGCCTGACATCGCGTTGATACCGAACTTCGCTGACTATCCGGCGCTGATCGTGCACCGCAACTTCGACAAGGATGGTGCCGATCCGATCAAGAAGCCGATCGGAACCGGGCCGTTCGAACTGGTTTCCTTCGACGTCGGTTCGAAGGCAGTCGTCAAGCGTCGCGAGAACGGCAAATGGTGGGGTGGCGAGGCGCCGCTCGACGGCGTCGAGTTCATTGACTACGGCGCCGAATTCAACGCCTCGGTGAGTGCGTTCGATTCCGGCGAGATCGACTTGGTCTACCAAACGCCTGCCGATTTCACCGAGGTTCTCGATAAGATGGGACTCGTGAAATCAGAGATCGATACAGCCACGACCTTGGTTGCTCGCACCAATGTCGGCAAGAAACCTTATGACGACAAGCGTGTTCGGAACGCCCTACAAATGGCGGTGGACAACAACGTTGTGCTTCAATTGGGTTATAATGGTCGCGGCACGGTCGGCGAAAACCACCATGTCAGCCCGATCCACCCGGAATACTATGCGCTGCCCAAGCAAAAGCGCGACGCGGCCGGCGCCAAGAAACTAATGGCGGAAGCCGGGCAGGCCGCTTTCGAGCACGAGCTAATCACGCTTGATGAAGACTGGCAAAAGAATACGGGCGACGCGATAGCCGCACAACTCCGCGAAGCCGGCATCAAGGTTAAGCGTACCGTGTTGCCCGGTTCCACCTTCTGGAACGACTGGACGAAGTACCCGTACTCGATGACGATCTGGCTTATGCGCCCGCTAGGCGTTCAGGTCTTGGCCCTGGCTTATCGAACAGGAGAGGCTTGGAACGAGACGGGTTACTCCAATCCGGATTTCGACGCCAAGCTCAAACAGGCGCTTTCAGTGATCGACGTCGACAAGCGCAAGGAGGTCATGAAGGACCTGGAGCAGATCATCCAGGACTCCGGCGTGATCATCCAGCCCTATTGGCAGAAGCTCTACTGCCACATGAACAAGAAGGTCCAGAACTACGGGATGCATCCAACATTCGAAATGGATTTGCAGAGCGTTTGGCTGGCGGCCTGACATTCTCCCTAGGCTCGCCAGGATTTGGTCGGCGCTCGTTCGGAGTGCCGACCTTCTTTTAATTGAGCATGAGATACGACATGTCCGACGACGAGATCATCCTTTCCGAGCTTTCCGACGACGAGCTCGTGCAGCAGATGCACGACGATCTTTATGATGGGCTGAAGGAAGAGATCGAGGAAGGCACGCGAATCCTGCTCGAGCGCGGCTGGGCGCCCTACAAGGTGCTGACCGAGGCGCTGGTCGAAGGCATGCGCATCGTCGGCGAGGATTTCCGCGACGGCATCCTGTTCGTGCCGGAAGTGCTGCTCTCGGCCAACGCCATGAAGGCCGGCATGTTCATCCTGCGTCCGCTGCTCGCCGCCACCGGCGCGCCGAAGCAGGGCAAGATGGTGATCGGCACCGTCAAGGGCGACATCCACGACATCGGCAAGAACCTCGTCGGCATGATGATGGAAGGTGCCGGCTTCGATGTCATCGATCTCGGCATCAACAACGCCGTCGAGAAGTACCTGGACGCGATCGAGCAGCACCAGCCTGACATCATCGGCATGTCGGCGCTGCTCACCACCACCATGCCCTATATGAAGGTCGTCATCGATACGATGAAGGAAAAGGGCATCCGCGACGACTATGTCGTGCTGGTCGGCGGCGCGCCGCTCAACGAGGAATTCGGCAAGGCCGTCGGCGCCGATGCCTATTGCCGCGATGCCGCGGTGGCCGTCGAGACCGCCAAGGACTACATGAAGCGCAAGCACAACGTTCGCGCTGTCTAGACGGGACACATCTGGAATGGGTCTTGGAAATGAACACGCATCGACTTCGGTTACCACCGACATCCCAGGTACCATGAAGGGTGTACTTCTCGTCGGGCACGGGGGTTTTGAAAAACTCGAATACCGCGACGATCTCCCGGTACCGAAGCCCAACACCGGCGAAGTGCTGATCCGTGTGGCAGCCGCAGGCGTGAATAATACCGACATTAACACCCGTATCGGTTGGTATTCGAAAGGCGTCACGACGGGCACGGAAGGAGGCGCTGCAAAGGGATTTGAGGCTGCGCACGACGACGATGCAAGCTGGTCGGGTGTGCCATTGGTCTTCCCGCGCATCCAAGGTGCCGACTGCTGCGGTCGCATTGTGGCTGTCGGAGATGGGGTCGATATCGGAAGGGTTGGCGAACGCGTAATCGTTCGCAATATGCTCCGCTCATATGTCGATTATCGAGCCTTCGAGTGCTGGACCTTCGGCTCCGAGTGCGACGGCGCGTTCGCCCAATTTGCCAAGGCACCGTCGCGCGAGACCTACAAGGTCGAATGCGTATGGAGCGACATCGAACTTGCATCTGTGCCCTGCGCCTATTCCACCGCTGAAGGCATGATACATCGCGCCGGAGTTCGGGCAGGCGAGCATGTCGTAGTCACCGGCGCGTCAGGCGGGGTCGGTTCCGCTGCGATCCAACTCGCAAAGCGGCGCGGAGCTTTCGTGACAGCCATCGCCGGTCGCGACAAGGCTCCGCAGATGGAGGCACTAGGCGCCGATCAAGTCGTGCCACGGGGAGAAAGCCTTCTAAGAAGGCTCGGAAAGGAGTCGGTCGATATCGCGATCGATGTCGCGGCCGGTCCATCCTTCCCTGAATTGCTGGATGTTCTGAAAAAAGGCGGGCGATACGCGGTCGCTGGTGCCATCGCTGGCCCTATAGTCGAGCTCGATGTCCGGACGCTCTATCTCAAGGATCTCACCTTTTTCGGCTGTACGTTCCAGGACGACATCGTCTTCGAAAACCTCGTTTCGTACATCGAACGTGGCGAGATTCGGCCCGTCATCGGCAAAACCTATCCGTTGAGCCGGATTGTTGAGGCTCAGAAGGATTTCCTCTCCAAGAGCATCGCTGGAAAACTCGTGCTCACCATCCCCTAGCCTCGAGATTGAAGATGACGGATTTGAAGATCAAACGGATCGATGTCTTTCAGGTCGATTTGCCTTACTCCGGCGGCGTGTATCTGTTGTCAGGCGGAAGAGAATACCGGAGTTTCGACGCGACAATCGTTCGCGTCACCACTGACAATGGGCTTGAAGGTTGGGGCGAAAGCACGCCATTCGGGTCAACCTGGATTGCTTCCCATGCCCTAGGCGTGCGATCCGGTCTCGCCGAAATCGCACCCCGTCTGATCGGCCTCGATCCCAGGCGGGTCGACCGTATCAACGATGCCATGGACGGAGCGCTGGTCGGCCATTTGCACGCCAAGACCGCGATCGACGTCGCGTGTTGGGATGTATTTGGCAAATCCGTAGGGCTGCCCGTATGCGATCTCTTGGGCGGCCACACCAATCTAAACATGCCCGTGATTTCCTCGATCTACATGGGCGATCCTGAAGACATGCGCAGGCGTGTCGCGGAACACCGTGCACAGGGCTACATTGCCCATTCAGTCAAGATCGGAGACGATCCGGCGCTTGACGCTTCCCGCATCACGGCTTCCCTCGCCGACAAGAAGCCTGGCGAATTCTTCATCGTCGACGCGAATGGCGGAATGACTGTGGAGACCGGGCTTCGCATGCTCAGGCTGCTGCCAGCCGGGCTCGATTTCGTACTCGAGGCCCCATGCGCGACATGGCGGGAATGCGTTTCGCTGCGGCGCCGTACTGATGTTCCGATCATCTTCGACGAACTCGCGACCGATGACGCATCCCTCGCTGGGCTCGTCGCTGACGATGCGGCAGAAGGAATCGGGCTCAAGATCTCAAAGAACGGAGGTCTCACCAGAGGCCGTCGCCACCGCGATATTTGTGTGGCGGCAGGTTACACCATCAGCGTCCAGGAGACCACGGGCTCCGATATCGCATTTGCCGCGATCGTGCATCTCGGCCAAACTGTTCCCGAGAAGAACCTCAGATGCTTGCTCGAGTGCAGGGACATGGTGACACTTAAGACGGCTGACGGTGCTTTCGACGTTCAGGATGGCCGAGTTACCGCCCCGACCACCCCCGGCCTCGGAGTGATCCCGCGGCTCGATACGCTGGGCGAGCCTGTCGCTAGTTATTCCTAGCAACTGGCTGGGCTGGGTGTGTCGATCGATTGAGTCGGGCCGCGTAAAACGCGGTCAATCTGCTATCGGGATCCGAGAGATCGTGAGTGTACATAAACGCAGCCCAGCACGTCGAGTGAGATCTATTCCGGCTTGAAGAGGTCAGGCTTGTCGAGCGGGCTCGTGACGGTGCCTTTGCCATGCGATTTCAGCATTCTTTCACACGTTTTTCAGGACGACAGCAGCAGACCCGGGCATTCTCGCTCCAATCGGTCCGACCATCCGGATGAGAGGTTTCATGATGTCCATGCCACGAACGCAATCGGGACTTCTCCCGGGCTTGATTGCACTGGCTCTCTCCTTTTTCGCAGCGTTCGCCGCGAAGGCTGAGGATCCGGATCGGGTCGATGCCGCCATCGTCTTGGCGGTGGATACGTCCGCGTCGATCGACCGGGAACAGGCGGACCTGCAGCGCTGTGGTCATGTCGAGGCGTTGCGCTCGCGTGAAGTGCAGTCGGCGATCCGCCGGGGTGCTGTTGGCTGCATCGCCATCGCCTATGTCGAATGGTCGAGTGTCGGACAACTGCGGACAGTGATGCCCTGGAAGCGGATATGCGGGCGCGACGACGCCCTGGAGGCGGCCGCCTTCATCTCCGGGCATGGGGATACGGCCTTGGGGCTGCATGTACGTGGAAGAACCTCCCTGTCCTATGCAATCGAGGCCAGCAGCTTGATGCTGGACAATTTTCCCGGGCAGGCCGACAGCAAGATCGTGGACATTTCGGCGAACGGGACCAACAATGATGGACTTTCCGTCGCACAGGCGCGAGCAAGGGTCCTGGAGAAGGGCCATGTGATTAATGCTATCGCCGTCTCGCGGACCGAGCCCGGCGTCACGGACGATCTCTGGACCTACTTTCATGACAACGTCATCGGCGGTCCGGGCTCGTTCGCTATCGCACCCCGCGAGCCTGCGGACTACGTCAAGGCACTGAAGCGCAAGCTCCTACTTGAAATCAGCAGGGCGGAATCGGACGCTCCTGGTGATGGGAGGCAGGCGACCTTTGCCGCCAATGCGGCAAACGCGAACATCCGGTCGACTTTATTAGAGACCATCAGAGTTTCTCGACCGCCAGCAATACAAGATATGGCCCTATCTTCGCCATCGGAGACGACCTTCCACACAGATCGCAATGGAAATGCTGCTGTTTTCCGACCAAGTACGGCGCTTTCAGCTTTCTAATCGGAACGACTAGGTGCAGGCTCCTCCCTCAGTTGGTGCCGTCGGGGCGGGTCGCCGCGAAGCGGGGCGCCCAGCAACTCGATTTGCGGTCGACCATGCAAGGCAATGGGCCGCGGGCCCGGTCGAGAGCGGCGGAAAGCAACACCTTGCCAACGCCTTTGCCTCGTGCGAACTGCTTGGTGACCTCAGAGATCTCTATCGCTCAAGTGCCCAACGCACCAAATTGCAATCGCTCCGCGTCGGGCGAGGTAAAGCCCCGCCTGCGGCCGGGTGAATTTGCGCATCTGGGCGTTGGCGTGGTCGGAATGAACATATCGACAGAATACCCGTCGACGGAAGCCCGATCGCATCGCATTGCGCGACATCCCAAAGTCCCATTTCGGTGATCAACTGGGCCTGACGAAAGTCGTCCGGGGTCCGCGCTTTACGTTTTGCATCCCGCCTCTATCAGGCCAGCGCTCGTTTTATCGCGCCCGCTGGGATTCTCCCACGCCATGAAATGTCCTGCATCAGGAACGATATACCCAGATGGTGGATCACCGCGCTATTGTCCGAGCATGAAGGGCAACCGTGTACCCGAAATCCGACGGACGGGCGCTTAAGCCAAGTAGATCAACCAGCAGCAGTCTGGGTCCTGCCAGAGCTGGGCTGGTGTCAACGGACGCGTAGTCGCAGGCGACGCGCAGCCAAGACCATGAATGAAGATCAAAGGTGGGTCACCTGCAGATATGGCATGATATCTGAGGTTCGCCTGCTCTGGTTTCGTCGTGCGCCGGGATCAGCACAGAGGCGGCGGCCGCAATCGCGCGTTTCACGTCCTGTTCCCCGGTGCGCCAGTTGACCACGCTGACACGCATGGCGCGGCGCCCGAGCCATGTCGTACCGGAGAAGAAGGCTTCGCCGGTCGCGTTGATCCTTTGAATTGTTTCATCGGTAAAGGCATCGTCTTGCTCCGGCGACGCCCCCGGCTGGCCGAACCTCAGGAGCCCTTGATTGAGCGTTGGCCTCGCTAGGATCTCGGCGCCTGGCAGTTCACCAAGGCCCTCGACGATTTCGGTGCAACATTTGCAGCAGCGGTCAACCAGGTTTTCAACGCCGCGCCGGCCGAGTTCCATCAGCGCCGCATAGACCGGTATGCCCCGGGCGCGGCGCGAATACTCTGGATTCCAGTCAATCTGATCGCGTGCGTTCATCGCTGGAGCGACATAGGAGGCGCTCGATGCCATGGCCGACCGGTGAGCCCATCGGTCCCTGACGATCGCAATGCCGCAATCGAAAGGCACGTTCAGCCATTTGTGGGCATCGGTTGCCCAACTGTCCGCGAGCTCGACACCGTTCAGCAAGGCTCGATATTTCCTACTTGCCCGCGCAAACAGGCCGAACGCACCGTCCACGTGCACCCAGGCACCAGCCGCATGAGCGATCGGAATTAGTTCTTCGAACGCATCGAACGCGCCGACATTGAGGTCTGCGGCGCTGAGCACCACAATTACGGGTCCACCGCCACGCGCCAGTTCACGCTCGAGACTGTCCGCTTGGATGCGTCCCAGGTCATCTGTTGTGAGTTCCCGGATCGAACTAACCCCAATCCCGAGGAAACGGAGAGCCCGGTCGATCGTGACATGGCGATGGCTGCCTGTCAGAACACGTATCCGGGGCGCGCCAAACAAACCGTCTTCCTCGGCGCTCCAGTTTACGCGCCGGAGCAATGCACCACGAGCGGCTGCGAGCCCGGTCACATGAGCCATCTGACAGCCACTGGTGAAGCCAAAAGACGCCTCGCTGGGTAGCTCGAGCAGATCTTTGATCCATTCTCCGGCCGTCTCCTCGATCACGAAGGCCGCTGGCGAGGCCGAATACAGTGCGGCATTCTGATCCCATGCCGAAACCATCCAGTCGGCTGCCAGCGCCGACTCCAGGCCCCCGCTGCACACCCAGGCAAAGAACCGCCCGCCCGCGCTGCCATGCATGCCGCTCTTTGCGTCCTCGATAAGTTTCTTGACGACTTCAGCAGGAGGGGTGCTTTCATCCGGAAGCGGCATCGAGAAGGATCGCCGCAAGTCCGACAAACTGGCCGAGGCAGCGACAGCGCGGTCGGCAAGGCCTTCGATCCATTCATTCGCGCCACGCCATGCCAGCTCCAGTGCGTTCGTCATGGTGCTTTTATCCCCCTGAAATCCGCGAAGCCCCGCCGTCGGCACGGCTCGAGCTGCGTGGACGTACTTGCCCGACAAACGTCTCCACACCTATCGTCAGAAGGAATTTGCGCCGGACTGGCGCAGACGTCCTGAAAGGATTCTGAAGGACTTCTGAAATCGCGCGTATCAGGACAACCGCGAAGAGCGCCGGTCGCCCATATCTCAACGGGCCTGGTGCCGATCCAGAACGAGATCGGCAGCGTGCGTGTAAACTGCTATGTTGCCCGGGAATTCAGGCTATTCTCATCTATAAATCCTGGCGGAGGGGGCTTTGCAGGAAAAGAGAGATGATATCTATGAGGTGAATGGGTGCCGTCTCGACATACGTCGCGGCGTGATCGAACGGGATGGTCGCCATCTGCGGATCAGGCCCAAGACTTTTGCGATGCTATCGTATCTGGCAAGAAATCCGGACCGGGTCGTCGCAAAGGATGAGCTGATCGAAGCCATTTGGGGGAAGCTGACGGTTACCGACGACGCCTTGACGCAGACCGTCAAGGACATACGCCGGGTCATTGACGACAAGGCGGCGAATGTCGTGCGGACCGTCCCGAGGCGTGGCTACCTGCTGGACAGAACAACCTCCTTCGACGGGGCTGGGTGGTATGCTGGAAGACCGCTCCGACATGCATTCGAGATCCTCGTCGAAGAAAGCAAATCAGCGGTGCCTCTTGCGGACGGTTGGGAAGGGCCGAAAACTTCGGCGCTAGGTCAGGCGAGGCCAGTTCGCCTCTCGGGCCGCGACAGGCCGGCGATCGCCGTGCTGCCGTTCGTGCTCGATAATGTTGCGTCCCAGCGGCTCCATCTTTTGAAGGACGGGCTGCTGCGGGATATCGTCCGCGACCTTGCCCGCTTGCGAACGCTCTTCGTCATAGCGGCGAATTCGCTGCAGGCCCTGTCAAACGCAGCACTCGGCGACCTCCAAGCTGGGGCAGTCCTTCGCTGCGACTACGTCTGCGCTGGGACCATCGCCGTCGATGGTCCGACGCTTCGGCTCGACATCGAACTGATCGCGGTCGACGGCGGCCACGTCCTTCTTTCTGAGACATTCGCAAAGCCGCTCGCGTTGGCTTCGACGTTCGGACAGTCCCTCGCAAGCGAGATCGCCATGCTGGTCGCCGACGAAGTCGATCTTGCGGAACGCAATCTTGCGGTCCGGCGACCGCTTTGCGAACTCGACGCCTGGCATGCCTATCATCGCGGCCTGTGGCACCTGCACAGGTTCACCAGCATCGATAATGCAGTTGCCGAGAATTTCTTCAAGGTGGCGATCGATCGCGATCCGGGTTTTGCGCGTCCTTACGCGGGGCTCTCGTTCACGCATTGGTCGAAGGCGTATCTGTTCGATCCGTCCCGCTTGTCGGAGGAGGGCCGACTCGCCCATGATTTTGCCGCCCGTGCCGTGGCGGTCGATCCGTGCGATCCTGCGGCACATGGCGCGCTCGGACAGGCGCTCTGGATCACCGGCGCGCATGACGAAGCCGTTGAGGCTCTGGAACGCGCGACGGTTCTCAGTCCTTCCTATGCGTTTGGGCATTTTTTAAGAGCCGTCGTCGAAGCGCTCTCCGGGGATGCGAAAATGGGCATCGAGGCCAGCGATCTTGCGCGGGCATTGTCGCCGTTCGACCCCCACACCGCCGCCAACCAGGGAACCCGCGCGGTGGCCCTGCTACGGCTTGGGAGGAACGAGGAGGCGGCTGCGTGGGCCGCGCGCGCCGCGCGCCATCCCAACGCCGACACGCGTGTGAGGTGGGTCGCCGTCCTGGCTCTGACTGCAGCGGGCCGCACCGATGAGGCTAGTTCATTGGTGCAGCGGATCAATAAGGAAAACTCGGAGAACGGTAGCGAATTGTTCATTCGAACCAGCAGGATGCGGCGTGAGGACGAGGAGATGCTGCGCGATCTGAGCAGGCGAAGCGGCTTGCTGTGAGGGAGGCATTCAAAATGCGGGTGCGGGCGCGGGCGACCGCAAAAAGATGTCGCCTGGAAACCAGATGTGCTTCATGTCCGTGCTCGACGATACAAATCAATCCACCAGCGTCGTCCAGGAGGACGCACCAAGCATTCGCCACGCCTATTGTGGTAACAAGCTACGCCGGAAGTTGGACATAGATATACTAGCTGGCCGCGGAACTCGGACCGAGCATTCCGTGCATCTCGAATGTGTCCCTTGCACTCGATTGTTGTACGTTGTGCGCCCAACTCAGCAATCAATATCCTAACCTTCGCCGTCCTGCCTGATAGCCAGTGGTCGAACCTGGCCAGACCGTTTGGAGACAGATTGCCCCGGTCTGGTGCTGCCGTCCTGAAAAGGAAGTGAAAGAGTACTGAAAATTCGCGGGCGTGCAGGATCTTCTGCAACGGTCATGCCTAGGAAAGGGACCTGCGACGCGACGAAGCACTGGTTCTCGGTCGCCCATAGATCGAACTGGCCTCAACCCAAGCGGACCGATTTGACGGCGCGTCCTACCGTTTGCCCGTTTCCTGCCAAGACACGGCTAAAATTTCAGCCAGATTTCATGGAAATTTCCTGGAACAGTCCGGACATTTCGTCAGCCGAATGCGAGCCTTGTTCACACCTCGGTACGAGCGGAGGCAGCAATGGCAATCCCGGCGATGAAAGCGATCCATGCTATATTTCGTATTCTGAAACGATTGATCGCTAAGAACAAAAACCATGAACCGGAGATAGAGAACCGCATAGAGAACGAAGAGTTTTTGCGGGTGCTTGCTACGCTATGCGATGAGCAACTGATCGATGTTGGCATCTGCCGCCAGCCACGTCCCAGGATTTATCTGCCCCGCTACCCCCATTCTGTGGCGCTACCCAAGTCCGATTATTATCGCCGGGAACCGCCAAGACACTAATCGTTGTCGTTGGTCTGCGATCAGCATTAGATACTCAGACCATTCAGTTTGAACGATTGAGACGGTTGCCGCAAGGGGTGTGGGTCGGCCCGCGGGTAATGCTGCGGCTGGGATCCGCAGCATTTCGCTGGTGGATCGGCGCTATGTCAACATATTTTGCTGCAACGGGCCAGGCAGACCGATGCGGAAGGCTAGTCGGTATTTGCCGCGAACTGTTTCGCGAAACCGACAAGCGCCGACACGGTGCCTCGCAATCTCGCCCGCTTGGTGGGAACACTTCGCTGATCTGACCCGTTGTGCGCCCGTTGGGGAAGTTCGCTTGCCTCGGTGGTGCCGGTCGGACTATAGTCCAGTTTTGCTGCACTGCCCGCCTTGATCGACAGACCAGCACATGCGTTGGCGATGACCTTTGGTTTCTTTTCGTGCGCAATGGCGACACTTGACGCGGCAAGGATTATTGCGGCGCAAAGAATAGCAGTATTCATTGCAACCCACTTTTTAGTGAAAGCTAAAGTGAACGTCACGTTAACAAACTGTCAACACGGGGTGTCCTCACGACAACAAAGTCGACCGCCAGTGTCCTTCCGGCGCGAAAGCCCTGTTCAGAAATGTTCCATCAACCGGGCAGCCTTTTGACTTTGCCGACCCCGGAGACATCAGAATTTCATGCTGAAGTCCGCCCGAACCGACTGGTCGGAGACGCCGGATGCGAACTGTCCGTGGTAGGATACGCCGACCGTGGCGCTGGGCGTGACGGCGAAATCGAGCCCCGCCTCGACCACGGCCGCATCGCGCGCGATCGAGACGCCGGTGACGGAAAATGGCGTGCCGCCCGCGAAGGCCATGGTGGAGAGCGGCGTGACGTCGCCGAAGGTGTGCCGCCAGCCGAGCGTTCCCTTCGCCGTGGCGCTGACTGCGCCCAGCATGAAGCCGCTCGACGCGCGCAGACCGAGCGTCGTCAAGGTCGCATCCGTCGTTGCGGCGGCACTGGTAAGAGCCGCCGCGCCGCCCTTTTCGGTAAAGCCATCGGTGTGCAGGTTCACATAGGCGAGGTTGGCGAAGGGTTCGAAGCCGATGTCGCCCGCGCGCATGCCATAGCCGAGTTCACCGAACACCTGCGCCGTGCCGGCGTTGTAGTCGCCCGTCAGGCTGTCGGTGAAGCCCGGGAAGGCAACCGTCCGGTCCGTCGAGATGCTGTGCCAAGTGTAGGCCGCGCCGGTGCGGAAGGCGAGATTGCCCCACTGCGTGCCGCCGTAGAGGCCGAGATGGTAATTGTCGCTGGTGCCAGAGGAACCGCGGTCCCTCAAGGTGAAATCGGTTCGGCTGTAGCCGGCGACCGCGCCGAGGCGCCAGGTGTCGAAGACGAGCCCGTCGCCGCCGACGAAGAAGCCGCCGGTCGAACGCTTGAGGCGCGCCGCATTGCCGTCGCCGCCGGTATGGCCCCACGAGCCGAAACCGCTGCCCCAGACCGCGAAGCGGTCGGTGGTGGCGGGAGCCAGCATGGGTTCGCCGTCGGCGTAGCCCATGACCGGGATATTCACCGCGCCGACCGCATCGAAGGCGGCGCGCAGGCGATCGTTGACCGCATCGCGCGCGAAGCGGCTGTCCTCGGCAAGCGCCGTCTTCGCCGAGGCGTGCACCTCGCCCGAGAGCTGGTCGAGGGCTGAGCGGACGGACAACGCGTCGAGCTGCGCAATGGCGGCGACGAGCGAACTTGACGGCGGCGCGCTATCCAGGCCGCCGCCGGTCGCGATCTGGTTCGGAGTCAGGCCGGCCGAGGCGAAGGTCACGCTGCTGCGGCTCACATCCAGATAGACAGCGTTCGGGTCGTAGCTCAGACCGAAGGACAGGAAGGGCGTGGAAAACGGCGATGACTGAGTCATGCCAGCGAAGGTGCCCGACACACCGTCGGCAGCGGTCAGGATCGTGTAGTGGCTGCCGAGCGCGTAGACGCCAGGCGCATTCAAGACCTGGACGGTGCTGCCATTGATCGCGGCTGTACCAGTCGCATCGATCCGGTCGGCCTGTCCCGCCGCGTTCACCTCGACTTCATAGGTCGAGCCGGCATTGAAGGTGATGTTCCCCGCGACGTTGAGCGTGCCGATCGAGTTGCCCGGCGCGATGGTGCCCGCGACGGTCGTGTTGCCGACCGTGCCGGTGCCCTGCAGGCGGCCGGCGGCCAGGACGTCGAGCGTGCCGCCAAGCACGCCGTTGACGGCGAGCGTGCCGCCCTCGACGGTGGTCGCGCCGGTGAAGCCATTGGAGTTGCCGGTGAGATTGGTGAACCCGGCCATCTGGCGGACGGTCCCGCCGCCGCTAAGGTTTGTGGCAAAGCCATAGTTCGCCCCCGTGTGGTTGAACACCAGCGAGCCGGAACCTTGGAAAAACTGCAAATCGGCGGCTGCGAGGATACCGGGCGCCGTTGCGGCATCACCGATGCCGGAGCCGATGTTGATGGTTCCGGTCGAGGCGGCTGCCGAAGCAACAAAAACAGACCCGGCGCTCACCATGCCGCCGTTCTGGATGGTCAACGAGCCGGCGCCGAAAGTGCCGACATAGAGATCGCCGGAATTGGTCCAGGACGAGCCGGCGCCAGTGACCATCACAGTGCCGGTCGAGCCGAAATTGGCGCCGGAATTGGCGCCGATATAGCCGTAGGTGTTGCTGACCGTGCCGCCGCTCGTGACCGTCAGTGTGCCGGTGCCGGAATAGCCGACGAAGAGAGCGGTGGAATTGGTCCAGGACGAGCCCGGGCCATCGACCGTGACAGTGCCGGTCGAGCCGGATTCGGCGCCGATATAGCCGTCGGCGTTGCTGACCTTGCCGCCGTTCTTGACCGTCAGCGTGCCGGCGCCGGACTGGCCGACATAGAGATTGCCGGAATTGGTCCACGACGAGTTGGCGCCGTCGACCGTGACGGCGCCGGAGCCGGAATTGGCGCCGATGTAGCCGAAGGCGTTGCTGACCTTGCCGCCGCCCTGGATGGTCAGCGTGCCGGCGCCCAAATAGCCGATAGCGAGATCGCCGGAATTGGTCCAGGACGAGTTGACGCCGTCGACTGTGACGGCGCCGGTCGAGCTGGAATAGAAGCCGATATAGCCGACGGAGTTGCTGACCTTGCCGCCGTTTTGGATCATCAGGTCGCCGTCGCCGGAATAGCCGACAAAGAGATCGCCGGAATTGGTCCAGGTCGAGCCATCGACCGTCACCATGTTGCCGGTCGAGCCGGCTCCGTAGCCGATATAGCCGATGGAGTTGCTGACCTTGCCGCCGCTCGAGACCATCAGCGTGCCTTTGCCGTAAACGCCGACAAAGAGACTGCTGGAACTGCTCCAGGACGAGCCGGCGCCATCGACCGTCACAGTGCCGACCGAGCCGAACCCGTAGCCGATATAGCCGGCGGCGCTGCTGACCCCGCCACCGTTCGTGACCGTCAGCGTGCCTATGCCGGAATTGCCGACATAGAGAAAGCCGGAATTGGTCCACGAGGAGTCGGCGCCTTCGACCGTCACGGCGCCGGTCGAGCCGGAAAAGTAGCCGATCGCACTTTGGACGTCGCTAACGGCGCCGCCGTTCTTGACCGTCAGCGTGCCGTCGCCGGAATAGCCGACATAGAGATTGCCGGAACTTGTCCAGGACGAGCCGGGGCCATCGACCGTCACGGCGCCGATCGAGCCGGAATTGCCGCCGATAGAGCCGAAGTTGTTGCTGACCTTGCCGCCGTTCTTGACCGTCAGCGTGCCGTCGCCGGAATAGCCGACAAAGAGATCGCCGGAATTGGTCCAGGACGAGCCGGCGCCGTCCACCGTCGCGGTTCCCTTCGAGACGGGCCCGTAGCCGATAATGCCGAAGGTGTTGGTGACCGTGCCGCCGTTCTGGATCGTCAGCGTGCCGGTGCCGGAATAGCCGACAGAGAGGCCTGCCGCTTGGGCGCCGGCTGAACCTATGACCGGCGCGTTGGGAGTCACCGTGTCGATATAAACGCTATCGGCGCCGGTTGGGACGCCTCCCGACCAGTTGCCGACGGTGAACCAGTTAGCTGAGGCGCTGCCGTTCCAATCGTCAGCGAACGCCGGCGAAACGGCCATCGGCGCCAATCCAAACCCGGCTATCGATGTGGTGGCAAGAAGGACGCGGCTAAAGCGACGCGCGTCGCGCGCCGTTCCGCGCGCAAGTTGAAACGACCCGATCAAATTTCCGTCCCCTCGATTCGACGACATCAGTCGTTCCCCATTTTAGTTACTGTTGATATGCCGTTGGATCGTCAATCCAAGTGCGTCCGTCGCGTCTGGCCCCCAGGCTTCGGGAAGACGGGTTCCGAGGCCGCCACGGAGCAAGGGTGCGAGGGAGAGGCCCGCCTGTTGATTTCCGGTCTCCCCAGGCTCTTCTGCGACTGGACGCCGAACGCTATCCGCGACGGGAACGGCGAGGTTCATGCTGACTTCGATAACCAGCTTCCGGCGAAGCGCCGCGACATAGTCGGCCGGCTCCTTCGGCGATATGACGAAGGCTTGGTAACCGCCGATGACGGATTGCTCGAAATAGGATGCCAGCGGCTGTTCGGCGCTGCCTTGCTGCGCGGGAATGGCGATCGCGTTGATGGTATATCCCTTGCCCAGCGCGTTCAGCCGGCTTGGCTCGACGGGAAGCCCATCATTGTTTTCGCCGTTGGCGGAGATATCGATGACTTTCTTGGCCGCATTGCCAGGAAACTGATCGAGAAGAAGAGCGCCGATGTCGATTGCCGAGGAGACGGAGGTTCCGCGCCGCCCCGCGCGGCTGTAGCCAGTATAGGCTTGCGTTCTGATGACCGTCGCGGCCGCTTTGGCGTCTTCGGGCCCGCAGATTGTCGTCCAGGGCAAGACGGTGCGCGAATGCCCCGGACTCGACCATTCGAAATACGTCACGCCGATACAGCCGAAATAGTTCCGGCCTATGGCGGCGATGATCTCCGGCGAGGTGAGCGCCGCGGCATGTCCCTCGCGCTGCAGTTCGGCGGTCTTCGGATCGATTGAAGACGAGAAATCGACCGCGAAAGCGATGGCGACATCGACATCCGCGGCATGTGCTTCCAGCCCCCAACACAGCGAAGCTGCAAGGACACCGGCATGGGTCAGGGTGGCCAGGGCCGGTAACGAGCCGGTTCGCTTTGACAGCCCAATGCCCTTCCTGCCCGTCGGCTGTGGAAGGTTGCCTCCGGACACTGTTTGCATGTCTACGGGACAGCAAGCCGCTACGGATAATGGATCGTCATCCTGATGTGCGCTTCCGGGCATGTCATTCTCCATTTCAGACGTTGGTCATTCTCTTGAACTGACCGCCTTCAACATGTGGAAATTTGGTCGCTGGCCTTGGTCCCGATGCCGAACAGCAGCAGATCGGCCTTGGCCCATAAGAGGTAACAACCGAGCAGGGTCAGGGGCATGACGGGCGTCGCGAACGACCCGCCCGCCCAGGCATCCGGCAAGGCCGAGCCGAGGGCGAGGGTTGTCGTCAGCATTGCCGGCAAGCGACTGGCGAGGACGGCGCCGCGGAACGGATCGGGCCAGGACGCCGGCCAGACCAGAACCGGCGTGCCCGGCCGATGCAAGGTGCTGCCGAACTTGCCCACCGCATGCAGCAGCCCGGAGGTCGCCGCAAGCAGCGGATCGCCGAGCAGCAATAGGGAGATGCCAAGTCCAACCGCGCCAATGCCCGACAGGAAGTCGCCCAGCCGATTGAGATTGACGTCCGGGGCATCCGGCCTCGCCCAAGCCCGGTGGTAGGCCTCGCCACCGCAGAAGAAGATCAGCGTCGTCAATGTCAGCGCGACGGCACTGCCGGTGCCGGCGAAAAACTCGATCATTCGCGCCGTGATCGCGTTTCCCCAGTGCGAGCCGGCCGGCGCTGTGGCGATCTGGACCGCAATACCCGTAACAAGGCCGAGCGCGTTGCCGCTGTTGTAATAGCCGCCGGGTCCCCGCATGCGGGCGCGAAGCGCAGACGCCAATCGTGCGGACGGAGGAAGGCTTGCCCACGCGGTCACCGCGGCAATTCCCTGGTTCGGGCGCCGAAAAGGATCATGATATGTCCCTTTGATCTGAATTGACGGATGGGGGCGCACTGGCAGCGACCGCAGCGCCGAAGGGGTGAATAGGTCCGGCCCCGAAGGGTGTGCCCGCCGTTCGGTTCGACATCGCGACGGATAGGATTGCAACAAGGATGATCGCCGCGCCCAATGCGCCCAAGGGCGAGTTCCGCTCGCCGAGAAAGATGGCAGCGCCCATTGCCCCGAAGACGCTTTCGGCACTGACGATCACGGCCACGTGGCTGGCCGGGATAAAGCGCTGGGCGACGATCTGTATGCCGAAAGCGACCGCGGTGGAAAACACGCCGAGAATCCCCAGTTCGGGGCCGGCTGCCAATGCGGCGCCGAGCGACAGGTTGCCTTGCATTACCCCGAGCGGCAGGGCGAAGGCAGCGGCGAGGAGGAACTGCGCTGCTGCGGCGGTGAATGGACGCCCATGGGCCTGCATGTGCCGGCCAAGTTCCACAGTCCAAAGCGCATAGCAGGCAGCCGACAGGATGGCGGTGAGATCGCCGCCGCTGAAACCGGCAACCCCGCCCGACAGAAGCATGGCGCCGACCACTGTCAGCCCGGCGGCGAATATGAGGCTTGCCGTCGGGCGCTCGCCGATGAGCAGCCAGGCGGCGAGGGGCGTCATCACCGTTGCCGTGCTTATCAGGAAGCTTGCATTCGTGACGGTGGCGCCGAGATAGCAGAGCTGCTGCAGCGTGACGGAAACGGCAAACAGCGCTCCAATCCTCGCGAGGCTGGAAAAATACGCCGTCCCGGCAGGCAGTCGCCTTTCGGTCAAAACAAAGGGCAGCACGAGCAACCCGCCGATCAGGCAGCGCAAGCCGACGGCACTGAGAGCATCGAGGTGGGCAAGCACCGTCTTTTGGGCGACATTGCCGAAGCCCCACAGGGCAGCTGCAAGCAGCAGCAGTAGATTGGCCTTGAGCAGTGACATCCGCCGCACCCCTTCGGACCACTGCATTTCGCATAGTGGTCCCGACGTATTGGGGGCCGCAGCGGTTCGATCCGCCACCACCGGTGTGTCAGCCCAGCCGCCCCTATTAAGCGAATCCTAATTGATCCACCGTCACGACTGCGCTTGCGCGCTTGGCTCTGCTGTTTGCGAAGCGTTAGTTTTGAGTTAAGGTTTCGTCAGGTGGAAAGCCATTAAGCAAATGCAAGGTGATAAAAGCGTCGCTGCAAGTAAGATTTTACTCTTCGGTGGCTTCCGCCTTGAAAAGGAACCTGTCGGTCGAATCCGGCTGACCGGAAAGCGAGGTGCCGCAATAATTGCCTATCTGACCCGGTGTCCTGATATGGCGGTACCGAGGGAAAGGCTGGCCGACCTCCTGTGGGGCGAAAGCGACAGCGAACACTCGCGCAACAGCCTGCGGCAGACTCTCAGTGTCCTGCGTCGGGATCTGTCACGAGCAGGTGTCGATCTCATCCATTCCGGCAGGGAGGTGATTGGCCTCAGGGCGGACGCGGTGCGAGTTGACGTCGAGGAGTTTGAATCCGGACGCACCGCCCGTTCAGCACAAGATCTCGAAACGGCGTTGGCGCACTACACCGCACCGTTTCTCGACGGGTTTTATCTCGGCAGCAACGCCTTCGACGATTGGGCGACATCGGAACGCGACAGGCTGCAGAGCCGAGCGCTCGAGTCCTTCGAAAAACTGGCCCGTCTCGTCGACGAGGACACCGGGTTGGCCCTCGCCGACCGGGTTCTGGCAATGGAGCCGACCAGGGAGGCTTCCTACCGGCTGAAGATGGAACTGCTTGCTGCCTGCGGCCAACGCGACCGGGCCATGCGGACATACGAGGCATGCAGAAGTGTTTTGAAGAAGGAGTTCGGCGTCGACGTCAGCCCCGAGACGCGGGCATTTTGGCAATCCCTGCTGTCGGGGGCCGATACGGGGTCAACTCTGCAGTCGGCGAACGGCGTTTCGGCCAGCCAGCGCCCCGGACGTCCCTCCATCAGCGTCGCCGACTTCGTCAATCTGACGGGCAGGCGGGGCGACGACTTTTTCGCCAGGGGGCTTGTTCAGGACATCACGACGGCGCTTTCCGAGGTGGCCGACTACGTCGTGCTCTCCGGCATCCCGCCTGGGGAGAAGAACGGCTCTGGCGAAGAAGCCAAAACGCCTGCGGTGCATCGGGCACGGTATACGTTGAGCGGCAGCGTCCAGAGGTCCGGCGAGGGACTGAGGGTCAACATCCAACTTGTGGATGCAGTCACCGGTCAAAACGTTTGGGCACAGAAGTTCGACGGCCACTCCGAGAACGCTCTCGAATTCCAGGACAGGATCGCAAAATCGGTGGTTCTGGCCGTGATCCTCGAGCTTCAGCTGACCAACTGGAAAGTTCGCGACAAGAGCCCACCCGGCCCCCCTGAAGTGCGCAGGCTGGTGAACGAAGCTCTGATGAAGTATTTCGAGATGACCCGCGACTCGCTGTTGGTCGGCATAGAGCTTGCCGAGAAGGCTGTTGCGCTGGGCCCCGATAACGCCCGCGCGCAGCGGACGCTCTCGATCGTAATCACCATGGGAATAGCGTTTGGCGCGATGCCTCGGAAACCGGGGCAGATCGAGTACGCGCTTGCGCTTGCGGAAGCCGCTGTAAGGGCGGTGCCGGATGATGAAATCGCCAGATGCATCCTGTCATTCGCTCTGGAAAGTTCCGGTCGTATCGATGATGCGATAGCCGAATGCCGGCATGCGATCAACGTCAACCCAAGCTACCCCAGCGGCCACGGTGACATAGCGATGCTCTTTGCCTTGCGCGGAGAGGTCCGTGAAGCGCAACACGAGGCCAACGAGGCAATCCGGCTTGGAACGCATGACGTCATCGACTTCTGGCGTCACCTCAGTCTGGTCGTGGCGTTGTTCGCCGACGGAAAGGATCGGCAGGCGCTGGAAGTGGCGCGAAAGGTGGTCAGGACAAAGCCGGGCTTCGTTCGCGGTGCGCTCTACTGGGCCGCAACGGCGGCGGCAACAGGAAGCAGCGAAGAAGCCTCTCGCGCCATCCATCATTGCCTGTCGCAGCTTCCACATCTCAACCTCGACAACGTCTGTCCGGGCTTTCTACCGCGCTACGTAAAGGATCACCATCACGCCCGATTCATGGAGATGCTGTCGAAAGCCGGCCTTCCAGGCTTCTAGGGATTTACTAGCGTTTTACAGACATGGTGCGACGGCCATCCTGCCGAAATCAGGCGAACGTTGAGGCCGAGCATCGTCCCGATGCGGCGCTTGAGGGCTTCTCAGCCGGCCATAACTCTACCTATATCGACTATCGACACGCTGGATCCGGCAGAGATCGAAGGCTAGAATTTTTCGCTGAGGCGCAGCGCGAAATTATGCGCCTGGCTTTTCCCTTCAAAGCCGAGCGCGGTCGTGTAATCGAAGCCGAGCGTGGTGCCGCTGCCGACACTGGCGTCAAAGCCGAGGCCGACGGCGATATAGTCGCTGGTGAAGGCGTCGATGTTCAGCGAGTAGGGCAAACCGGCCCTGAGGTCGGCATAGCCCATACTGGCCAAGCTCGAACCGGAGAAATCGTGCGTGTATTCGAGCCGGCCTCTCGTCTTCAGCAGCCCCCAATCCTGAGGGATGGTGTATTCGGCGCGCAGGCCGAGGATGCCCGCCAGCATGTCTATGGTCTGGTCGCCGAAGGTGAGATCGTAAGGAGCGCCGACGCTTTCGGTGAAGGCGTTGAGCTGCGTCCATACCGCTTCGATGCGGCCGTAAGGCGATATAAGGATAAGGAAGTTGCTGCCTTTATGTTCGTAGCCGCTGCTGAGCGAGCCGAACACCTGGCTGCCGGAGCGATCGCCGGTCGCGAAGCCGTTTGTCGGTGTCACGAAACGCGTGCTGGCAAAGTCCAGCGCGCTGTAGCCGAGCAGGCCGTCGACGAAGACGTTGCTCCGCGGATGATAGCTACCGCAGAGCGCGGCGCTGAACGCCTGGCCGTTGCTCTGTGTGCCGTCGGCGCCGACATCGACGGTGTCGCGCCCATAGCCGATCCCTGCGGTGAAGCTGGGTGAGAACCGGTAATCCATCCCGCCGCTGACGCCGACCAGCGTGTGGCCGACATCGACATTGGATTTGTTCGATGTGCCGAAGTTGACGAAGCCGCCTGCCCAGAAGGCGAGATTGCTTGGCGAGCCGTTCTGGGGCAGCGGCCTCTTGTCCGCCAGTCCCGGCTTTCCGGCATCGCCCGGCACGTAGCCGAACGCGGCGCGGATCGGATCATCGGGCCTGGCTTGTTCGGCATAGCCGAGCGCATTCGGATCGGTCGGGTCTTGAGAGTTGCCGCGTCTCACGTCCATCAAGGTCGCTTCGCGACCCGAATCGTCTGAAGCTGTTCGAGCCTGTCGCGGAAGTTCGTGATCTGCGATTTCGCGAAACGCTCAGCGCTCTGCGCCTGCGCGTCGAGCAGTCCGATCACCTCCGGATCGCGCGAGGGGTCCGGACGCGCAATGACAGTGAACGTCACCGTGCCGGGCAGCGAGGACCCCGACGCATTCGAAAGCGTGTAGCGCACGACCACCGTCGAGGCGGCGTTGGGCGTAGAGGCATAGGCAAGCTGCACTGCGCACCGTTGTGCACGATGCTCGCCGTGCCGTCCGACGCCGACGGCGGCGTGACGATCGCGGCCGCGGTGAACGGGCCGCCCGTTGCACCTTGTGTCAGATCGACCGTTGTCGATGTGCCGGCAAGCAGCTGAACTGAATGGTTTGCGACCGTAGGCACGGGGACGTTGATCGTTACCGTTAAATTGGCGGGCACCGATGAGAACTGACCCGTTCCGGTCGAACTGTCCGTCGCGATGACCGTGAAGTTGAAAGTCCCAGCGGCTGTCGGCGTGCCGCTCAGGGCGCCGTCGGTGGCCAGCGTCAGGCCGGGCGGCATGGTCCCCGAAGTCAGGGCGTATGTATAGGGCGAGGCTCCGCCGCTGGCCCCCGCGATGGACTGGCCGTAGGCAACGGTGACGGTACCCGCCGGTGGACTTGCCGGGTGTAGGCGATGGTCGGCGACGACACCGTGATCGTCACCGTGGCTGGCGCGGACGTGCCGCTGCCGTTGGTGGCGGTGTAGGTGAAGCTGTCGGGGCCGGCGTAGCCTGCGGTCGGTGTGTAGGCGATCGAGGTGCCGCTGGCTGTGGCCGTGCCGTGGGAGGCCTGTGTGCCGACGGCTACCGATGTCGCCGCGCCGCCGGTCATGTTCAGCGTGATGGGGTTGTTGGTGCTGCCATAGCCACGGTCGCGCTGACCGGATTTGCGGTAGGCGCTTGGACGTTGATCGTGACCGTTACATTGGTGGGCGCCGATGAGAACGGCGTTCCGGTCGAACTGTCCGTCCGATGACCGTGGAATTGAAAGTCCCGGCAGCGGTCGGCGTGCCGCTCAGGGTGCCGTTGGCGGAAGCGTGACTGCGCTGCAAGCGCCTACGCGCGTCACGCGACGATGGCAGGCTTCTTCGGCGCCCGGCTCGCGCTGGCTTCGTGTGCCGCGACCCGCTGGAACTGCAATCCAGTCGCCGATCATCTACGGACTTCCCGCCGTCGCTGTGGTGAGCGGGTCCGCTCGGCGTTCCTTATCGGAGTCATCAATACCGGTATTTCCACAATGAATTGGCCGCGTATGGAAAGATAACGAAAATAAACGAAATAGAATGGCGACTGCGAGGAAATGAATGGCGGCGGAAACGACAACAAAGGACATGCAATGGGTGCAGGCGATCCGCGTTGACAGTCTGCCCGTCGGCGACGCGACGCGCATAGAGCACGCCGGGGCGTGCCTCGCAATCTTCAATCTCGGCGGCAGATTTTACGCGACGGCCGGCGTCTGCACCCACGCACACGCGTTTCTTTCCGAGGGCTACATCGATGGCCAGACGATTGAATGCCCGCTGCATCAGGGACTGTTCCATATCCCGACCGGTATGCCGCTTTCGCCACCCGTTACCGAGCAGCTGAAGACTTACGAAACCAAGGTGGCGGACGGCTACGTCCACATCTTGGTGGGAGGAGGAGACTAGCACTGACTTCTTCGGGACATACCCCGGGCTGAAACCAAAATATGGGAGGAGGAAACCTAATGCTGAAACTATCCCGCCGTCATCTCTTGAAGACGGCCGTGACACTGACTGCGCTTGCTGCTGCCCCGCTGGCAATTGCTCCGGCTGCGGCTGAGGAGTCGGTTCATTCCGTCATCAACGCGCTCATCAAGAAATACTCCGACCAGGCGAAGGCCGGGATGTCGAATGGTGACGTGAGCGCGCTGTTCGAGAAAGATGGCTTTCGCGACTACCTCGACGTCTACCCTGTGGGCGAGCTCGCCCGCGGGTTCGTATGGAAGCCGGGCATGGGTGCGAGTTTCGTTGGCCCCTACAGCAAGCTTCAGATCAAGTCGCCTTTCACCGACTATCTGCCGCTCGCGGAAGGTCCGGTGCTGGATCACAACAAGAAGTACCGCATAGGGCTGGTCTTTCACGGCTTCAACCACCCCTGGCTGATCAGCCTCGCGGACACCGCCGCTTGGGAGGCCAAACGCCATCCCAACATCGAGCTCGAGGTGATTGACGCCGAGTTCGACGACAACAAGATGGGCCAGGTGATCGATACCTGGATCGCCAAGCAGTATGACGGCATCGTGCTTTGGCCGAGCCGCGAAGCACCGATGGGGCCACCGGTCGATCGCGCCATCGCAGCCGGCATCCCGGTGGTGAGCCTCGATCGCCGCACTTCGTCCGAGCAGATCAGCTCGGAGGTACTTGGCAATTTCTATGCCAACGGTCTGCAGCAAGGTCTCTATCTCAGGCAGGCTGCGCCCGGGGGCAACATCATCTTCAATCGCAAGGATCTCGGCAGCACTGCGGACTCGATCCGCACCGGCGCCTTCCTGGAGGCGATCGGTAACATACCCGGCTACAAGGTGCTCGCCAACTATCACACCAACAGCCAGCGCACGCTGGCCTTCAAGTCGACGGCGGATGCGCTGCAAGCCTTCCAGGACATCTCGGTGTCGTTCAACACCGGCGGCGAGGAAGCCATGGGCGCACTCGACGCGATCCGCGAGGCAAACCGGCTGAACAGTGCTCCGGGCGGGAAGAAGATCATGATCCTCGCCAACGACGATGCCCGTGAGGTGCTGAAGGAAATCAAGGCCGGCAACATCGAGATGGTGTCGCCCTATACCCCGCTGATCGGCGACATCGGCATCCGCGCCGTTGTCATGCATATCGGCGCCAAGGCAGGCCTCAACGAAGCGCCGCCGAAGCTCATCATGACGCCCAACTTGCCGATGATTACCAAGGAGAAGATGAACATCGAGGGCATCGAGACGCTAACGCCGGACGAGTGGCCCTACGCTTACGGTCCGGAAGTCGCGGGCTGATCGCCAGCGCCCATGCGCCTGCCGGATTCTCTGATGAGGACCGGCAGCCGCTGACCGAAAAGGCAGGCGAGCACGTCGTGACCATGAGCACTCTCGAAACCAAGGTCGCCTCACAGGCGCGGCCTTCCGACGCCTTGCGGCACCTGGGCGTCGGCGACATGAGCCGCGTCGCGGTGTTGATCGCCCTGCTTATTGCCGGGCAGGCGATCACACCGTCCTTCCTGTCGCTCGCCAACATCCATGTGATACTTCTCGCCGTGGCCGCGATCGGTATCATGGCCTATGGCATGACGCTGGTGGTGATCACCGGCGAGATCGACTTGTCGGTCGCCGGGGTCGCGATACTATCCTGCATCGTCGGCGGGCTGTTGATCCCGACAGGCTCCGCGGCGCTCGTCATCGGCGCCACCTTGCTCACGGGCCTCGCCATCGGCCTGGTCAACGGCATTCTCGTCGCAGCATTGGGCATTCCTTCGCTGATAACCACGCTCGGCATGCTTGGCATCAGCCGCGCGCTCGCCAACATCTTCTCGGGTGGCCAGGCGCTTTATCCCGAACCGATCGCCGCCTACCTCTGGCTCGGCCGCGGCGACCTCGCAGGCATTCCGCTGCCGGTCGTGCTGCTCGTCGTGCTGGGCGCAGCCGCAATCGCGCTCACCAAATATTCGATCTTCGGACGTGCGCTCTACGCGACCGGCGGCAACGTCAAGGCGGCCGCATTGTCCGGCATCAATGTCGTCGGCGTCCGCGCCGCCGTGTTCGCGATTTCCGGCATCTGTGCTGCGCTTGCCGGCATGCTTGAAAGCGCCAGGCTGTCCTACATCAATCCGGCCGGCTTCGAAGGCATGGAGCTTTCGGTTTTGGCGGTCACCGTGCTGGGAGGCGCGGCGCTGTCCGGCGGCTCGGGCTCGATAACCGGTACGGTTGTGGCCGCCCTGATCATCGGCATCGTCAACAACCTTCTCAATCAGCTCGGTGTCAGCATCTATCTGCAGCAGGTCGTGACCGCGGCAGTCATCCTCGCCGTCGTGATACCTGGCATGTGGCAGCGGGGGATCGCGAAATGAGCGTCCTGGAACTCTCCACCCCGCGCGTCGCGCCCTTGCTGCAGGGGGCGCTGCGTGATCCCATCATCTGGCTGATCCTGCTGATCTTCGCTGTCGGCGCGCTGACCTCCGAGTATTACCTCACCGCGCTCAACATCGAGAACCTCATGCGTAGCATCGCTGTCATCGGCCTGTTGTCGCTCGGCATGACGGTGGTGCTGCTTACCGGCCGCATCGATCTGTCGGTCGCGGCGCTGATGATCTTTTCGGTCATTGTCGGCGTGGTCGCCATGGCCGAGATCGGCCCAATGCTGGGAAGCCGTTGGTTGGTGCGCGGCAACACCTATGCCGGTCCGATCGTCCCGGTCATTTTGATCGCGCTGGCGACCGGTATCGCGGTCGGCGCGCTCAACGGCATTGGCGTGGCGTATTTCAAGGTCGCGTCCTTCATCATGACGCTGGTGTCGCTGACGGCGCTGCGCGGCTTCAACTATGTGCTCACCAATGGCCATCCCTACTATCTCAAGGCGCCGTTCTACAGCTGGATCGGCGACAGCAAGATGGTCGGCATCCCGATCAGTTTCGTTATCTTCCTTCTCGTTCTTCTTGTCCTCATGGGTTTCATAAACGGCAGTATGCGGGGCGGCCGCTTCTACGCCATTGGCGGCAACGAAAAAGCCGCGCTCTATGCCGGCATCAAGACGCAGCGCTACGTGGTGCTGGCCTATGCCATCAGCGGATTGTGCGCCGCCATTGCCGGCATCATCTTTACCGCGCGACTGAAGTCGGTCGATGCGCCGCTCGCCGCTGGTTATGAATTGACCGCCATCGCCATCGCCGTCATCGGCGGCACGGCGCTGGCTGGCGGCATCGGATCGCCCTGGCGTACGCTGCTGGGCAGCGTTGCGTTTGCCGCCGGTCTCAATCTGCTTGCCATCTGGGGCGTCGGGACCTGGTATCAGAACCTCGCCATTGGCGTTGTTCTCATCATATCGGTCGGCTTGTCGCAGATGAGCCGCAAGAAAACACAAGCATAGGCACTCTGGGAGGAGCGATTTCATGGGTGGACATCTCACGCTCGGCATCGATATCGGCACGACCAACGTGAAGGCCGCGGTTCTGGACACAAATACCGGCAAGGTGGTGGCGTCCGGCTCGCAGGAACATCCGCTGTTTCACCCGTTTCCCGGCTGGGCCGAACAGGATGCGTCGAATTACTGGAGCGCCGTAGTCTCGTCCGTAAGGCAATGCCTGGAGCAGGGCCGCTTCGCCGACGACATCGCGGCCGTGGCGCTTTCGGGCCTTGTCGGCGTAACGCTGCCCGTCAGCGATCAGGGCAGGCCGTTGCGTCAGGCCATGATCTGGATGGACTCCCGCTCCGAGGAAGAGTGCGAAGATATCCGCCGCAGCGTCGGCGAGGCGACCATCAACAAGAACAACGGCAACCGTATCGCGCCCTGGTTCATCGACCCCAAAGCGCTGTGGATCAAGAAGCACGAGCCGCACATCTTCAACGCCACGCACAAGTTCCTGTCGCCTTCCGGCTATTGCACCTACCGGATGTGCGGCAACTTCACGATGAACACTGGCGATGCCGGGCTCGCTTACGCCTACGAATATCGTGAGCAGCGCTGGAACGAGTCTGTCGCCAGGGCGATCGGCATTCCGCTCGAGAAACTGCCGCGGCTCTACCAATCCCATGAAGTGGTGGGCGAGGTTACCAGGCAGGCGGCCGAGGAGACAGGGCTGCGTCCCGGCACCATAGTCGCCGCAGGCGGTACCGACATCAGTTCGGCAGCACTTGGGGTCGGTGTCACCAAAGCCGGTGAGGCCTACTACTCCATGGGCACGGGTTCCAACCTCGGCATCATGATCCCGACCGAGCAGAACGTCGAGGAATACCGCATTCTAAAATGGCCGCACGTGCTGCCCGGCCTGACCATGTTCGATGGCCCTATGGCCTTCACCGGTGCGTCGTTGAAATGGTTCCGCGACCAGTTCGGCGATGCCGAATTCCGCCTGGCCGAGCGCATGGGCCACAATGTCTTCGACCTCTTCACCGAGCAGGCGAAGCGCGTGCCGGCTTGTTCCGACGGCCTGCTTTATCTGCCATACCTCGGCAACACGCTGTCGCCCAACTGGAACAGCAATGCTTGCGGCAACTTCTTCGGCGTGCGTCCAACGACGACACGGGCGCATTTCATCCGGGCGCTGATCGAGGGCGTCGCCTTCGACCTTTATTCCAACGTCCGCACCGCCAACGCGGCCGGCGTCAAGGTCGATGGTTTGATCCTGAACGGAGGTCCGACGAAGAGCCGGTTCTGGAACCAGATCACCGCCAGCGTGGTGAACCTGCCGTTGAAGACGCCAGACATCGGCGAGGCCGCTCCGATCGGTGATGCTGTCCTGGCCGGCGTCGCAGCCGGGATCTACAATTCGCCAACCGAGCCTCTTGAAAGCATCGTCCGCATCAAGGAGACGATCGACCCCGATCCGAAACTGCACGAGCGTTACCAGGATTTCTTCGAAGTCTGGTCGTCGGTCTATCAGAACCTGCGCGGAAACATGGATCGCCATCGCGCGCTTCTCAACAAGTATCATTCGGCTTGATCGCAATGAGCGCCCCACTGCTCGAGGTCCAATCGATCCGCAAGACATATCCTGGTGTCATTGCACTCTCCGACGTGACCTTCGATCTGAAGGCCGGTGAGGTACATGCCCTGGTCGGCGAGAACGGTGCCGGCAAGTCGACGTTGCTGTCGGTCATGAATGGCCTCGTCGCGCCCGACAGCGGCGAAATCAGGATCGACGGCCAGCCCGTGGTCCTAAACGATCCCACGGTGGCGCTCGCCAACCGGCTGGCCCTGGTCCACCAGGAATTGGTGCTATGTCCGAACCTGAGCGTTGCCGAGAACATATTTCTCGGCCGCGAACCGGCAGCCCGTTTTGGCAAGACACGCGCCATGCTCAACCGCATGGCGAAGGACCTGCTTGATGAGATATATGTCAACCTTGATCCTTCGCGGGCGGTCGGCGAACTCAGCCTCAACGAGCAGCAGATCGTCGAGATATGCCGCGCCTTGGCGAGCCGTCCGCGTGTCCTCGTCTTCGACGAGCCGACCGCCTCGCTGAACGATGACCAAGTTGTGCATCTGCTTGCCATCATTCGCAAGCTGAAGGCCAACGGTCTGGGCATCGTCTACGTCTCGCACCGGTTGAGCGAGGTGGTGCAGATTTCGGATCGCGTCACCGTGCTCCGCGACGGCCATGTCGTCGCCACCCGGGACATAGCCGGCTTGAACGAGGCTGCTCTTGTCACGTTGATGGTTGGGCGTGAACACAAGGCAGGCCAGTCCGCGTACAAGGAGAGGCGCTGTGGCGACGTCGCGCTGGAGGCGAAGGGGATCGGCAAGGCCGGGGTCTTCGAGGATATTTGCCTGCAGGTGCGGGCCGGCGAGATCGTCGGCATCGCCGGATTGCTGGGCTGCCAGCGCGAGGCTGTCGTGCGCGCGATCTTCGGCGACCAGTCTATAGATCGCGGCGAGATCCGCGTTCAGGGACGCAAGGTGCAACTGCGCTCTCCGCGTGACGCCATCGCCTTCG
Source organism: Mesorhizobium sp. B2-4-6 (assembly GCF_006442775.1). Lineage (NCBI taxonomy): Bacteria > Pseudomonadati > Pseudomonadota > Alphaproteobacteria > Hyphomicrobiales > Phyllobacteriaceae > Mesorhizobium > Mesorhizobium sp. B2-4-6. The sequence goes on along the minus strand of NZ_VFVI01000019.1, from coordinate 47,050 downwards.
GCATCGGCTTCATGCCCGCCGATCGCAAAGGTGAGGGCCTCGTCCTGCCGATGAGCGTCGGCGACAATATCGCAATGACGATCCTGCGCCGACTCGGCCGCCTCGGCTTCATGAAACGCCGGCAAAGAAACGCGACGGCCAACGGCCTGCTGCGCACATTGGCAATCAAGACCAACGGCCTGGCGCAACTGGCGTCACAACTCTCTGGCGGTAACCAGCAGAAGATCGTCATCGGCAAATGGATCGCACGCGGCGGCGACATCGTGATCGCCGAGGACCCGACCCGCGGCGTCGATGTGGGCGCCAAGTTCGAGATATGGCGCGCCATCCAGGACCTGGCGGAACAGGGCAAGGCAATCCTGCTGCTGACCACCGAGTTGCAGGAGATGATGGATGCCTGCGACCGCATCCTCGTCATGAGCCGCGGTCGAGTGACCGGACATTTTCACCGCAAGGACTTCTCCGCAGAAGCAATCGCGCATTGCTTCGTGGCCTAGCGCCGAAGCGATAACGCCATAGGAACAATGAATTTTTCTTCGATGTCGCGACCCGTTAGACCTGTCGCGACAATGCGCAATCTGAAGGAGGATCGGCATGCAAGGCGATAATTCCGCGAGCTATGCTGGGATCGGTGGCATCGGCAGCAAGATATGGCCGCTGACGGGACCGGAGATCATTTCACGCGACAAGCTGAAGACGCTTCGCACGCGGTCCAATGGACCGGGGCTGATCAGATTAGCGGTCCATCTTACGGCCCTGATCCTCGGCGTGCTCGCCGTCTACCTCTCGGGGGGAACACCGTGGCTGCTGATACCTTCGATGCTCGCTTACGGCATCGTCGTCGTGCTGCTTTTCGCGCCCTTGCATGAATGCTCGCACGGCACCGCCTTCCATTCGCGATGGATCAACCACGCCGTCGGTTTTGCGGTCGCTGCCTTCACCTTCCGTCCCTTTCTCTACTTCAAATACAGGCATGCCGCCCACCATACTTTCACCCAGCACGAGGACCATGATCCAGATATCGTGCCGTTCCCGACATCGCTTCGCGACTATTTCGGGCAGATAGTCGGCCTCTCCTTCTGGCCGAAGCTGGTCGGTACGCTGTGGCGCGGCACGACCGGGCGCTTCACCGAGGAAGAGCGTGAGTTCCTGCCGGAATCGGTCTGGAAGCAGGTGATGCTGGAGATTCGGCTGCTCGTCCTCTTCTATGTCGCCGTCGCCGCCGTCTCGATCTATTTTGGCAGCACGATCGCGCTGGTCTATTGGCTGCTGCCCCGGGTGATGGGCGAGCCGATGCTGCGCGCCATCCGCATGGCCGAGCACACCGGCGCCGAGGAAAGTCCGAATCTGCTTGCCAATACCAGGACCACGCTCGCGAACCCGTTGCTCAGGATGCTCTACTGGAACATGCCGTTCCATGCGGAGCACCACCTCGCTTCCTCTGTGCCGTTTCATGCGCTGGGCCGGCTTCATGACGAGGTCTCGCTGCATCTTCAATGTGTCAGCAAGAGCTACTTCCAGGTGCATCGCGAGATCATCCGCGAGGTGCTGCGCAGTGGCCGCGCCACGCCTGCCGGGCAGGGGGCCTGAACGGCGTGGCAGGCCCAGGGAGGACCACCGGGGTTGTGATCGTCGGCGCAGGACACGCCGGCGGTCGCGTCGCAGAAAGATTGCGGCACGGCGGCTTTGTCGGGCCGATCGACGTGGCCGGGGTCGAAACGGAGCTGCCCTACGAGCGGCCGCCTTTGTCCAAGGGCGTGCTGACGTCGGCCGGCGTCCCGGCAAATGCCTATCTGCTATCGCCGGCACGGTGGAACGAGATCGGCGTCCGGTTCCATCTGGGCGCTGAAGCGATCGGCATCGACCGGCGAGAGAAGATCGTGGCTCTCTCTAACGGCCGCAGCCTCTCCTACCGGAAACTGGTTTTGGCCACGGGATTGTCGCCCCGCAGGATCCGATCGCTTGAGCCTGTCGCGGCACGCACCTTCTATCTTCGCTCGTTCTCGGACGCGCTCGCGCTACGCGGCCACATCGTGGCTGGCGCTCGGTTGGTGCTTGTCGGGGCGGGGCTGATCGGCCTGGAGGTCGCCGCAGGCGCGGTCAAACTCGGCGCGGCGGTGACGGTTCTGGAAGCTGCCGGGCGCCCGTTGAGCCGACTGCTTCCGCCTTATCTTTCACAATGGCTCGCCGATCTCCATGAACGGGCAGGCGTACGCATTCTCTGTGGTCGGCAAGTCGTTTCGTCCGAGACGCTGGACGCCGCAGGGCACCTCCATCTCGATGACGGATCGATGCTGGAGGCCGACCTTGTCGTTGTGGGCATCGGCGGCACACCGAACGACCGGATTGCCGGCGAAGCCGGCCTGCATGTCGACAACGGCATCGTCGTCAATGAGTTCGGGCAGACCAGTGATCCCGATGTCTTCGCCGCCGGCGATGTCGCGGCGCATGAGAATCGTGTCTTCGGCCAGCGCTGGCGGTTGGAGTCGTGGAAGAATGCTGAAGACCAGGCGGCCATCGTTGCGACTTATCTGTGCGGCAATCCATCCCCTTACAGCGAGGTGCCCTGGTTTTGGACGGATCAATACGACCTCAACATACAAGTGGCAGGGATGCCAGGTATCGGAGAGCCGGCGTATGAGCGCGGCAAACCGGGCGACCGTGCCTATCTCGCCTATTTCACGGCGGGTGACCGGCTGATCGGCGCAATCGGCGTCGGCTGCGGCCGCGATATCCGCATCGCGCGCGAGACGATCAAGGCAAGTGGAAAGCTGGACGCCGCCGATCTCGTCCGCAAGGGGTTTGCACGCTTTGCCGGTACGCTCGAGAGGCAGGTGTCATGATCCGGTCATCTGCGGCGATCTGCTTCGAACCCGACAAGCCGCTCGCAATAGAGGAGGTGCAGGTTGCGCCGCCCGGTCACGGCGAAGCGCTCGTCGAGATCGTTGCCTCGGGCCTTTGTCATACGGACCTCACCGCGCTCGACGGCGTCAATGCGACGAGCGTCTACCCCCTTATTCCCGGGCATGAGGGCGCAGGGCGGGTGGTCGAGGTGGGCAAGGGAGTCCACGATCTCGAGCCAGGCGATCACGTCATTCCGCTCTATGGTCCCGAATGCCGACATTGCCGCATGTGCAGGAGCGGACGGACCAATCTTTGCTGGACCATCAAGCCGACGCGCGACAAGGGCGTCATGCCGGATGGAACTTCGCGCTTCTCGATCGGATCGCAGCCGGTGCACCATTTCATGGGCACCTCGACGCTTTCCCGCTATACGGTCGTCCCTGAAATTGCGCTGGCGAAGATCCGCAAGGATGCCCCGCTGGACAAGGTCTGCCTGTTCGGCTGCGGTGTCACGACAGGCGTCGGCGCGGCGCTGGCCGAGGTCCGCGAGGGCGACGCCGTTGCCGTCTTCGGGCTGGGCGGCATTGGCATCAATGTCGTGCAAGGAGCGCGGCTTGCCGGCGCCGCAAGGATCATTGGCATCGACCTGACGGACAGCAAGTCCGAACTCGCCCGCTCCTACGGCATGACCGATTTTGTCCACGCGTCACGCGAGGGCAGCAAGCTCGTGCCGGCGATTCGCGCCCTTACCGACGGCGGCGTCGACGTTGCCTTCGAATGTACCGGCATCGTGCCGGTCATGCGGCAGGCCTTCGACTGCTGCCAGCCGGCCTGGGGCACCGCAGTGCTGCTCGGTGTCGAGCCACCCGGCGCCGAAATGGGGTTCCCGCCAGTAGGCGTCCGCTACGGCCGCTCGATCCGCGGCAGCTATTTCGGCGGCGTCAAAGGCCGCAGCGGGCTGGGCACGCTGATTGACCACTACATGGCGGGCCGGCTCGATCTCGATGGGCAGATCACGCACAGGCTGGTCCTCGATGATGTCAATCGCGGCTTCGAGCTGATGCGAGCGGGAACGTCGGTGCGCAGTGTCGTTCTCTTCGAATGATTGGCGCGAATTCCAGCAAGGAATATGGCTACGTCTTTCGCGACCGTCATCCTGAAAGAACGGACGTCTATAGACGTTTCGATGAGATGAGCGCCGCTGCCCGCAGTTCACTGACATGCCGGCGCAACGTCGCCTACGGCGCGCATCCGCGTGAGGTGTTCGACCTGTTTGCGGCCGGCGCGGGTGCGCCGCTGGTGGTTTTCGTACATGGCGGCTACTGGCAGAGCCTCGACAAGGACCGTTATTCCTTCGTCGGCTCGGCGCTCGTTCGCCGCGGCTTCTCCGTGGCGCTGCCAAACTATCCGCTGGCGCCTGAGACCCGTATCGACGCGATCGTTGCGCGCATCGGGGCCTGCGTGCAGGCGATTTTGCGAAACCTTGCAACGCCCCCGGCTTTCTGGATCGCGAGCGGCCATTCCGCCGGCGGTCATCTTGCTGCCACACTTGCAATGAGAAGCCTCACGGCAGGCGCACCGCTAGCGGGCTGCGTCACGATCAGCGGCATCTTCGATGTCGAGCCGCTGGCAGAGACATCACTCAACGCGGCGCTTGGGCTCGATCGAGAGCGGGCCGCAAGGATCAGCCCGATCCGCTGGCCAGTGCCGCATTGTCGGCTCGCAGCCGTCGTCGGCACAGACGAGACCCAGGAGTTCCGCGACCAGTCCCGACGGTTCTCTTCCTATTGGAGCGGCTCGGGCCAGCACGCCGAACTGGTTCCGATGCACGGAAAAAACCACTATACGATATTGTGCGATCTGTTGGAGGAACGCTCGGAAATCGCTGAACAAATCGTGCGGATGGCTGAAGCCTTTCGCAAGGAGACAGGTCGTGGGCGGCATTAACAAGCTTCATTTCGTCAATTTCAGCCAGCTGCGTTCCTTCTACGCGGTGGGTCGCGAGCTTAGCTTCACAAAGGCAGCCGATCTGCTCTGCATCGGCCAACCGACCGTGACCACCCAGGTCAAAGCGCTTGAAGAGACTTATGATGTCCAGCTCTTCTTGCGCTCGCCGCGCGGCTTGAAACTGACGGACGCGGGAGAAGCTCTTCTGACAGTGGCGCGCCAGATCTTCTCGCTGGAGGAGCAGGCGGTCGGCATACTGCGCGCCGAGGGCAATCAGATTTCGGGCAAGTTGCGCGTCGGCACGGTGGGTCCGTTCTTTGTCATGGAACTTCTCTCCGCGTTCCATGCTCAATACCCCTTAGTGCAGGTCTCGCTCGAAAGCGGCAATTCCGACGTCGTCTATAACAAGCTCATGAATTACGAGGTGGATGTCGCCATCATCGGCCGGGACTACGACGACCCGCGTCTTGATCTCGTTCAACTTGGCCGCCATGAGGTCATCATCTTCGTCCACCGCAACCATCCGTGGGCAGGCCGGCAGCAGATCGATCTTGAGGAACTCGATGGGCAGCGGATGATTTTTCGCGAACCCGGTTCGATGACCCGTCGGGCGTTGGAGGAGATGCTGGAATTGCATCGGATCCGACCAAACGTGGTCATGGAGATCCCGCGCGATGGTGTTCGGGAAGCGGTCGCGGCAGGCTTGGGTGCCGGCATTGTGTCAAAGACCGAGTTCCAGCTCGACGACCGGCTGACGCCATTGTCAATCGCAGATCACAAGCCATTCACCGAGTCTTTCGCAACGTGCCTGAAGGCGCGTCAAGAACTTCGTCCAATCGGAGCCTTCATGAAGCTTGTGACGGAAGTTTCAAATCTGAAGTTCAACCAGATGGCTGCCGCCGTCCTCTGCAAGGAATGAACATCAACCCGAGGCGCCAGGATCAGAAGGCCCTTCGGGTTATCGGCGGAAGGGCGACTTGGCTGGAGGGCCAAATCTACAATGGATCGGGTCGCTGAATTAGCCAAGTCAACCTGATGTCCGCTCAAAAATGCTTTGGCCTGAAGCCGGAGCATCAGGAGATTGACCGGCTGCGCAAGAAGTGGCGAAGCTGAAGCGGAGCGCGACATCCTAGCTAGATTTGCGCTGGCGTGATCCAATTGGAAGCTGGCGGTCACGACGAAGCGATAAGGTGCGTGACTTTCGGAGTGCCCTTGATCTGGAATAGGTCAACGTCGCTCTGGATCGTGCGGTCGGCATTGGTAACGCGTTCGTGCTGACGCAAATGTTCGAGCCAGGATTCGGTGAAGAATGTTTCGACGAAGCGGCCCGGCTTCGGTCCGCCAGCAATGCGGTTGCGGGCGACGAGCGGGAGCAGAGCCCAATAGGCGCTTGCGAAGACGAAGAAGGCTGCTGCACGGATCAGCGTGGCGCGCAGGTGCGGGTTGTGCCGGGCGTGCCGAAAGCCGGTTCGAATCGCACTTGCAAATCTCTCAGATCTCAGCGCGCCAGCCGCAGGTCGCACAGGCTTCCACCACCACAAGGCGCAAACGGTCGCTAGGTTGAAAATTGCGTTCAGCCAGAAGGGCGCCGACATTGCGATCGCGGCGATGAGTACGCCTGCGAGCGCAGGGCCGACTGCGCGGCTGATATTGATTCCAACGCTGTTGACAGCGACCGCAACTGAAAGGTCCTGTCTTGGAACCAATTGTGGCACGACCGATTGCCATGCGGGCGCAGCCAAGGCCGCTCCCACTCCGAGCAGGGAGGTAAATAGTAGCAGGATGCCGGGCGTGACCAGAGCTAGCGACACGAACAGCGCGATCGCCGCGGCAACCAATGTTGTCGCCACCTCGACGCCGAGCAAATAGCGACGCTTGTCGATGATGTCGGTGAGCGCGCCGGCGGGCAGCGCGAAAAGGAACATTGGAAGATCAGTCGCAACCTGCACCAGCGACACGATGAACGGGTCGGCGTTGAGACTGGTCATCAACCAACCCGAGCCCGCGTTGTACATCCAGGTGCCGATGTTCGCGATGACGGTCGCGGTCCAAAGAATCACGAACGCCTTGTGGCGAAAGGGGCTCAATGGAGACGCGGCCGCTGCGAAGGTGGTCTTGCCACTCTCCTGACTAGCGCCCGCCTTCATGCAAGGTCCTCCTCGAACGACCCGTCGGAAGAAATTTCAGGCAGGCTCGAAAGTCCCTGCGGTACCGGAGCGGACCGCTCGATCAGCCCTTCGGCCTTCAGTGCGGCCCAAAAGTCAGCCGGGATCCTCCTCTTCATCGCGGTGACGTTGGCCAGTACCCGGCCGCTATTGGCGGCGCCGACCACCAGCGCGACGACGACATCAGGGGCGGCGCTGAATTGCATCGCGGTGGTACGAAGATCGACACGGTGGGTATCGGCGATCTGTTTCAGCGCCCGGTGCCCGGCAAGCTTCTTCTCCGGGATATGGTAATTGAATTGCACGGTGCAGTCGCTGTCAGGCCAACGCCGCGATCTCGGAGGCGAAGTCGCGGTAAGACCGCAGGGGGCGTCCGAGGAGCTTGGTGAGGCGTTCGACGTCGCCTGCATCAGGCACCATGCCTTCGGTGATGAAGCACTCGGCCATCAGACGCATATCCAGCGCCATCCAGTTCGGCATGAACTGGCGAGAATTCTGCTCGAAGCCGGCGGTGTCGTTGCCGGGGAAGGCAATCGCGCGGCCCAGCACTTCGGTCCAGACGGCAGCGACGTCTTCGCCGGTCAGTGTGTCCGGACCGACGACGTTGATACGATCGAGCGGAAGCGGCATGGAGGCTCGTTCGCGGCGGACCAGTTCGATCGCCGCGATCTCGCCGACATCGCGTATATCGACCATTGCCAAGCCCTTGCTGCCGATTGGCATCGGGTAAATGCCATGGCCGGTGATCACGTCCTTGATGCCGACGTCGTTGTTGATGAAGTAGGCCGGGCGCAGGATCGTGGCGTTGAGGCCCGTCTGCTCGATCATCCGCTCGACGCCGAACTTGCCCGCGAAGTGGGGCACGTTCACGTAGAGGTCACTGTGGATCACCGAGAGGTAGACGATCCGCTCGATGCCGGCTTCACGAGCCACGTTGAGGGCAATCAGCGCCTGTGTGAACTCGTCGGCAACCACGCCGTTGACCAGGAACAGCGTCGAGATACCGGAGATCGCGCTGCGCAGCGAATCGACGTCGAGCAGATCGCCCCGTGCCACGGCGACGCCCGCTGGGACCTTGGCCTTTGCGGGATCGCGGACAAGTGCTCGCACGTCGGCGCCGCGCTTGACAAGCTGTGCGACGACCTCGCTCCCGACATTGCCGGTAGCGCCGATAACGAGGATGGTCATGAGACTTCTCCGTATTGGATCAAATTGACGTTCCGAGGAGGACCGCGGCCTTGCCCGGCGCTGGACGACCTGCCGGCTGACGAGATCACACGTTTCCCGGCGCAGGGTGCTTCGCGGCGAAGCCTCAAGGTAACAGGATCGGGTTTGGACCAATCCTGCGCGCGATGTAGTCTTCGTGCGCCTGCGCCGCCTCCGCCAGCCGGTAGCGATGAAGCTCGATTTCCCCGAAGATGCCGTCCCGCCACTGATCAAAGACTTCGGTGGCCGCCTGGGTCAGCATCGGGCCTTTCACGATCGCCGCGGCGCTCGCCTGGCCGATCTTGACGTCGCGAGCGGCGAGTGCCTTTTGATCGATCTCTGGAGGGCCTGACGAGGCGCCGATCGTGAAAATTGCTCCGCCATCTCGAACCGCGCCAACCGAGGCCGCGAACGTCGCCCTACCCACGAACTCGTAGACGACGTCGACGCCTTTGGGTGCGACAGTGCGAATGCGGTCAGGAAGGTTGGCCTGATCGGAAGCAAGGGCATGGTCCGCGTCGGCCGAAATGCGCCCAAGTTTGGCGCTTGAACCGACAGCGATCACGGTCGCGCCTAATGCTTTGGCCCACCGCGCGACCAACGAGCCGACGCCACCCGTTGCGCCTTGAACCAGCACCGTGTCGCCCGGCTTCACTTCATGCAGTCGTTTGACGGCCAGCCATGCCGTTACGCCTTTCGTCAGCAACCCCGCCGCGGTTTCGGCAGGCATGTCGTCCGGCAGGTGCACAAGAGGCGCGATGTCGACAAGGCGCTCGCTGGCGTAGGCGCCGGGTGCAAAGAAATAGGCAATTCGATCGCCGACCTTGAAGCCTTCGGTTTTCGGGCCTGTTTGCGTGATAACACCGGCGGCCTCGACTCCGGGTACAAAGGGCAAGTCCGTTCGGAAGGCACCCGAACGGAACATGGTGTCGATGAAATTCAGACCGATCGCGTCCTGACGAACCTTGACTTGACCTCGACCGGGAGCACCGATCGAATCCTCCTCGAGAACGAGAACGGAAGGGTCTCCGGTGCGGCGTACACGGATGACTGAAGACATGGCGTTTGTCCTTGTGATCTCGATTTCCTATCGAGGCAGGTGGCCAAGTTCCCGCAGACCGGTCATCCAGTCCTCGGTGTGCCAGGTGCGCACGATCTTGCCGTTCTCGATTTCATGGATGTCGACGGCCTGGATCTTCATCGATCGGCTGGTTGCGGGCAGACCGGCAAAAGTCTCGCGCTGCGTTCCGGTGATCGTCGACCGCACGACGACCTTGCCGCCTTCCTGAATGAGGTCATCGATCTTGATGTCGAAATCCGGGAATGCTGCCACCAGCATCGCCATGGCCGCTTTTGCGGCCTCGGGGCCGTGTGGAGTGCCCGGTGGTGACGGAATGTCGACCCAGCTCGGCGCCAGTATGTCCTCAAGCAGTTTTGCATCGTGACGTGCAAAGGCTTCGTACCATTGCGATGCGATGTGTTTCGGGTCTTTGGACAGCGGCGCCGCGCTCGCCTGAACTGCGAACAACGACCCTGCGATTAATGTGATGAAGGACTTCATGGCTTCCCTGCATGGCGGAATGGAGTTCGCGACGCCGTGGGGCTGCATTGCGCTTTGCGGCAATCCAGGCCGCGGCGTGCCCTTGGATCGCGCCAGCTAACAGTCTGATCTTCTTTTTGCTCCCAACGCTTATGTCGATTTGAGCATGTTGCTGTCGATCGGCATTTTGCGCAGACGCTTCCCGGTTGCCGCGAAGATGGCGTTGCTGATTGCGGGCACGATTGACGACGTACCTGTTTCGCCCAAACCACCCGGCGGCTCCGAACTCTTCACGATGTGAACGTCGATGATCGGCGCCTCGTTCATGCGCAGCATTTGATAGGTATCGAAGTTCGTCTGCTCGACACGGCCGTTCTTCAGCGTGATCTCGCCATAGAGCGCAGCGGTCGCGCCGAAGATGGTTCCGCTCTGGAGCTGCGCTTGCACCGTGTCGGGATTGATCACCACGCCGCAATCTATTGCGCAAACCACGCGCCGAACGCGGACGGCTCCGTCCTTCGACACTTCGACTTCAGCAACCTGGGCAAGGTAGCTGCCGAAAGCGAACTGCAGCGAGACCCCGCGACCGCTGCCTTTCGGCAACGGCTGCCCCCAGCCCGCCTTCTCCGCGGCGAGATCAAGCACCGCCTTGGCGCGTGGCGATTTTTCGAGAAGAGCCCTCCGATAGGCGACAGCGTCCTGTTTTGCAGCGGCCGCCAGCTCGTCCATGAAGCTTTCCACGACGAACACGTTGTGCGAGGGGCCGACGCTGCGCCAGAAAGCCGTTGGGATGCCAGGCGGCTCCACCCGCACGAACTCGACATGAAGGTTGGGCAGGCCATAGACGAGATCGATCGCGCCGTCCGTCGAGTCCGGATCGAGGCCGTTGTTGAAGCCGGGCGGCACCCATCGCGCAATGACGGACGACCCCGCGAAGCGATGGCGCCAAGCCACCGGTTTGCCCTTCTCATCCAGGCCGGCGGCGATCCGGTCGTACCAGTAGGGCCGGTACATATCGTGCTGGATGTCTTCCTCGCGGCTCCAGACGACCTTTACGGGGCCGTCCACCTGCTGCGCGATCTGAACGGCACGGACTGCGCCGTCGGCTTCGAGCCGCCGGCCGAAGCCGCCGCCAATCAGATGATTGTGGACAACGACCTTTTCGGGCGGCAAGCCGGCGGTCTTTGCCGCCGCCGCTTGCACGCGCGTCACCGCCTGACTGCCGATCCAGATCTCGCAGGAGTCCTTGCGAAGGTGAACCGTGCAGTTCATCGGCTCCATCGTCGCATGGGCGAGGAACGGAACCTCATAGCTTGCCTCGACGTTTGTCGCGGCGCCTGCCATGGCCTTATCCGTGTCGCCGACGTCCTGTGCCACGGCCCCCGTGCGAAGCGTTGCCTGTTCGAGCTCACGCGCAACCGCCTCGGTGGTGAGCGCAGCATTCGGGCCATCGTCCCATTCGATCTTGAGTGCCGCCAGCCCTTTCTTGGCGGCGCCCATATGGTCGGCGACCACCGCGACGGCATCATCGAGCCGCACGATCTGACGTACACCCTTGACGGCCCTGGCCTCCGCGTCATCCACGCTCTTGACGCGGCCACCGAACGCCGGCGATTGCGCAAGCGTGGCAAATTTTACCCCCTGTGGTCTGGCATCGATGCCGAAGACGGCCGTTCCATTGACCTTTGCCGGCGCGTCGAGACGTCGGGCGGGTGTACCGATCAACCTGAACGTCGCGGGTTCCTTCAAGGGAATATCGGCGGGGATGGGCATTTTCGCAGCGTCTGCGGCGATCTCCCCATACGTCACGTGCCGCGCGCTCGATGCATGAATGACCGCACCGTCTTGGGCGCTGCAGGATGCCGGATCGACACCCCAACGTTTTGCGGCGGCGGCGATTAGCATGATCCTGGCGGCTGCCCCAGCCTCGCGCATCGGCTTCCATGCGCCACGTATCGTGTTGGAACTGCCGGTCGCCTGCATGCCAAAAAGCGGGTTGGCGTAAAGCTTGTCGTTGGGTGGCGCGTGCTCCAGGCCCACCTGCTTCAGCTCGACTTCGAGCTCCTCGGCAATCAGCATCGGTATAGAGGTGTAGGCGCCTTGACCCATCTCGACGTAGGGCATGGTCAGTATGACCTGACCGTTGCGCTCGACGCGGATGAAAGCGTTGGGAGTGAAGTCGTCGGAACCGGCGGCATCGCTTTGGTTGAACGGCAGACCGAGACCCAGAACCAATCCGCCGCCGGCGCCGGCGGCCACGGTCAGGAAGCTGCGCCGCGAAAGCGCGCCGAGGGATGTGCTGTGAGCAGTATGATCCTGCGTCATGGTTAGCCTCCGTTGCTGCTGGATTGCGCGGCCAACTTGATGGCATCGCGTATCCGGGCGTAGGTGCCGCAACGGCAGATGTTGCCGCTCATGGCGTCGTCTATATCCGCGTCGGTCGGACTCGGATTGGCCGCTAGCAGCGCCGTTGCCGACATGATCTGGCCCGACTGGCAATAGCCGCACTGCACGACCTCGCGTTCAAGCCAGGCCTGCTGGATCTTCGCGCCGGCCTCCGTCTTGCCGATGGCTTCGATCGTGGTGATCTGCGAATTGCCGATGCTGTCGACCGAGGTGATGCAGGATCGCGTGGCGACACCGTCGACATGCACGGTGCACGCGCCGCAAAGCGCTGCACCGCACCCGAACTTCGTTCCTGTCATGCCGAGAACATCGCGCAGGACCCAAAGCAATGGCGTGTCGCCGTCGACATCGACACTGTGCGCGCTTTCGTTGATTTTGATGTTGAAGGCCATGAGCTTCTTTCCTTTGATTTGCCACGAACCCGCGCGCACACGAGGCGTGCTTCGGGAAGCGGTCCGCGCAACGTGGCCGTCTCGCCTCCCGATGCGAGGGCGCTTCTGGATGAAAGTCGCCGAAGAATTCAGCTCTGGCGAAGGTCGACGACTTGTGCGCCGGCCCTTCGCCAAATTGCCTGGTCGATCTCAGGCACCGCCACGAGAGCCGAGCAACTGCCACTCCCAAGCGAGGCTTGTGCCGGTTGCTCCGCCATGATCGAGCAACACTTGGCCGAACGCCGGAACGGTCGTTTCCCGCGCCCAATCGCGCTGGAGTTCCGATGCAAACACCAGCCAGGTCAGCGGCACGGCGCCGGCCTGGATCATCCGTTGAACGCCGCGATCATGCGCTTCAGTACTGACGCCGCCGGAAGCGTCGGTCACAAAATAGACTTCCCAGCCTTCGCCAAGCGCCTGAATAACGGGGAAAGCGACACATATTTCGGTCCAGAGGCCAGCAATGACGACTTTCTTCCGGCCGGTCTTCTTCACCCAGTCGACGCAGGCCTTGTCCTCCCAGGTGTTGATAAAGGTCCGGTCGATCGGAACCTGATCGGGGAACACGTCCTGGATCGCCTTGAGAAGGTCGCCACCGCGATCCTTGATCACTGTGGTCAGAAGTGTCGGAACGTTGAAGGCCTTGGCGATCTTCGCAAGGGCGACCGTGTTGTTGATCATGGTCTGCGGGTCGATATTCCGAACCCCAGCAACCTGGAAGGCCTGATGATCGATAAGCATAAGGACGCAATTGTCAGGTGTTAACATTGCTTCGAGGCCGGCCTTGGGAAATGCTGATGCTGACAACGCGTCCTCCTATGGATGAATTTTCGTCCGGTTATCGGCTCAGATTAGGTGCTGGGAACGACGTTCGGATGCGTCCTCAGGATTGTCGCAGTCATGGCTCGCGAACAGTCAGATAAGGTCGCGAGCGACGTTCGACGCAATCGACAAGCCATGGCGAACTGCTCAGGGACCGGTGCTTCTGCTCCGGCCGCCATGGTGCAGCGTGCGCCAGCGAACTATTCGAATTGATCGAACTTGCTTGTCAAAACTATTTGGCTGTTCCCGACAGTCAGCCTCTGACATTCAATTTGAATCAGCCGCGGCATCCTGGCGGCGACCGTCAGCCTGACCGATCGAAGTTGGCTGTCGACCTGACAATCGTAGAGGTTCGCAAATTCAAGTCGATGAGGTCATCATGGCTCCTCCTGCAGATGCTTTGCTGAGGCAAGATCCAGAAGACCGAACACCTGTCACGGTGGTGGTGAGCCGTTTCGTCACTTCAGGTCATGAAACGGATTATCGAGATTGGGTTTTTCGTGTTCTCCAAGCAGCGGAGCAGTATCCGAATAACCTCGGCGCGGTCATCCTTTCCCCGGGGGCCAGACAACCAAACGTTTATCAGTTGGTACACCGCTTCGCAGATGAAGCATCGTTACGGGCTTGGGAGAGCTCAGAGACGCGACAAAAATTGTCTCGCGAGGCTGACGCCTTTTCCACGTCGTCGCGACAGCAGGCGACCGGAATGGAGACATGGTTTTCGTTGCCCGAAGCGCCTGGACTTCCTCCGCCTGCGAAATGGAAGATGGCGGTCGCGTCATTCTTTGCCACCTATTCCTTGACCTCGATTGTCATCCCCTTGGAGTGGCTCGCGATACCTCATTGGCCGTTTCCAATAAGCAACATCGTGACCAACGTTCTCCTGGCGGTCCTCATGACCTTCGTCGTCATGCCGACAATCAGCAGCTTTTTACGTGACTGGCTCTATTCAGGATCATCGGGTTGACCATGAACCATCTCCCTCCAGTCGGCCAACATAGCGTGGGTACCAATCCAGGAGAGACAAGATGACGAAATCCGCGGGCGTATGGTCTTTCGACGAGGTGGCGCTTCTCCTCATGGATTATCAGCCAGAAATGTTCAAGGCGGTGAAATCAGAGACCGGTCCAGCGCTGATCGAGTTGAATGTGCGGTACTTGATACGCGCCGCAAAGGCGTTTGGCATTCCCATTGTGCTGAGCAGCGTCAGCGTGAGATCAGGTGTGAACAGTCCGACTGTAAGTGCCATTTCGGACGAGCTGCCCGACGCGGAAATCATCGATCGCGAGACGATGAATGCGTGGGAGGATGAAGCATTTCGCGCTGCGGTGGAGAAGACAGGCCGCAAACGCCTGATCTTCTGTGGTCTTTGGACCGAAATATGTGTCGTATATCCCGTAGTGTCCGCCCGTTATGACAATCATGCGTCAATGTTTGTTGTAGATGCCGTCGGCGGGACATCAGCAGTGGCCCACGAGGCAGGTATCAACCGAATGATGCAAGCCGGTGCCATACCAAACACGGCACGCGCGACGATCGATGAGTGGTTCCGCAATTGGCAGTCTCCGCAGGGCAAAATGTATCATGCCGTTTCGGCCTGGTATCGGACCGAATTGGACAAGCTTGGCCTGAGTGCAACGGTCGCATCGGGTCGCGTTACGTCCTAGAATAGTTGCCGCCCTGGCGGCAGGTGACGGAACGATCCTGTCGCCAAGATCACCCAGGCCGCATGCGCTCGCATATCGTCCGGCGTCGTTGATCTGGGGACGTTCGCCAGAGGATTTCGTGCAAGGCGGCAAAGCATCAGAGGTGTCGCGTGTCGAGGACATCGCGACCGGCGAGGGGTATCGTCTCATGAAGGAAGCGGCCAGCCGCCTTGAGAGGCTAGTCGCCGCCTGCCAACGCATCGCGAGTCTGCTCGTTCCTTAAAATGATGGGAGGGGCGGCAGCGTCAGGCGACACGAAGGCGGGCAAAGTGCCGCCATTCATGCCATGCGATTGGCGCTCGAACTGGTTGATCAGGAACGACGTGGCGGGACCAGGAGGCATATCCGTTCGGTGAATCGCAAAGAAGCGATAATGGCCGCCTTTGAAATCCGGCATGTCGAGCAGTACAAGCCTGCCGGATGCGAGGTCTTCAGCGATCATCGGTTCTGGCATCGTACCCCAGCCAAGGCCTTCGCGAAGAAGCATATGTTTGATGGCAAGATCTGCCACGCGCCAAGTATGGGTGCCCAGGATCCCGATATCCGAACCTGCCGTTAGCGGCGATCGATCGGTGAGCACCAACTGAACATGATGGCGCCCGGCGCCGAGTGCGTTGACGCCCAACGCCAGCGGATGGGCGGGCGCGGCGACCGGGACAAGATGAACACAGCCGACACCGATGCGCTCCAAGCCGTCGATTTCGATATCGGGGGGCCCGCGAACGCCGATCATCGAAGTCCGATCCAGTACGAGTTGGGTCACGGCGCCAAGCGCCTCAGCTCTCAGCCGGAGCGGGACGGTGGGAAATTCCTCGTGGAAGTTCCTTAGGGCTTCGGCCACACGAGCAGCCGGCAACATGACGTCGAGGGCGACGTGAACTTCTGGCTCGATGCCTTGATGAAGGGCTTTGGCTTTCGCGCGCAATCGGTTGACGCCCAAGGTTACGTCCCTGGCGGCCGCCAGCAACGCACGGCCATCGCTGGTGAGTTGGGGCCGGCGAGTGGAATCCCGCTCGAAAAGCGTGACGCCCAGTTGCGCCTCCAGATTGGTGATCGTGTAGCTGATGACCGACGTCGCCCGGTTGAGCAGTCGCGCTGCCCCGGCGAAGCTGCCAACGTCAACGACCGCAATAAACACCCGCAATTGGTCGAAAGTAGGCGTTCCCGGATCAGGCATACGATTTCCTCCCAGCACACGACGACGAGCATTTGCTATTTAAGAGGGCAAATACTCACGTTTTGGCGTGCCGAGTCAACCTAGCTTGGTTGGGAGGATCCCCGTAACAAAGCCCGACAAGGAAATGAGAAATGACGCACGCAATTGTCGGGTTCGGCTCGATTGGCAGCGCCCTGGCAACTCAGTTCGCTAAGTGCGAAATCGAGGGTCATGATAGTCAAAGCCTCGCAACAGGCCGGCGATCGCCGTGCTGCCGTTCGTGCTTGATAACGTTGCGTCCCAGCGGCTCCGTCTCTTGAAGGACGGGCTGCTCGGGACATCGTCCGCGGCCTTGCCCGCGAACGCTCTTCGTCATAGCGGCGAATTCGCTGCAAGCTGCTGGTCACCTGCTTGATCGCAGCGCGCAAACCCGGAACTTGCCGAGCCAATCGAAGCGGCGGTTTGAAGGAGCATATCGCTGGCAGCAATCTGGTGCTATTCCGGCTCCTGTTTACCACTAAGCTGCGCCCGCGCGTCACGGATCGAGGCGGCATAGGTCACCAGCGGTCGCTTGACGCCATGGCTTATCAGCGTGGACGGCAAGGCGCCGACCATCTCTGAGCAAGTCGATCTTGGGCAATTGCAAGACGGCGTCTGCTGCGGCGAGCTTCGCTCGAAATAGGCAGGTGAACCGACGACAGCCTCGCCGCAATCATGATTTGTCCGCAGCCGGGGAACTGCCTTCGAGGACGGTTTCATCTCTCCATCACGAGAAGGCGCGCTTATTAGGCGGCTACCGCTTTCTTCCGCGTCCGCTTCACGGGTACAGATTTTTCCGACTGCTTCGGCTTGCGGCCGAGCCCAATCGTTTTTGCGAGAGCGGAGCGAGTTGCGGCATAGTTCGGCGCAACCATCGGATAGTCGGCCGGCAGGCCCCATTTGGCGCGATAATCTTCGGGCGATAGGCCATAGTGGGTTGCGAGATGCCGCTTCAGCGATTTGAACTTCTTTCCGTCCTCAAGGCTGATGATGTAGTCTGGGGTCACCGATTTCTTGATCGGGACGGCGGGCTTTTGAACTTCGGCTTTTTCCTCGATCATGCCCCCGGTGCCCTTCAGGGCCGCGTGGACCTGGGCGATCAAAACGGGAAGGTCGCCGACCGGAACCGGGTTATTCGAGACGTAGGCAGACACCACATCCGCGGTGAGCTCGATGAGCGTATCGATATTGTTGGTTTCTTCTGTCACGGACGGCTCCTGGACAACGGAAGGGACAGTCGACGAAAGTCCATGTAATAGTTTCCTCGTCGGCACATGGCAACCGCAACATTTTTGACTTGTGAGAGGGCGGGTGGGAGCAGCCCGTCAGCTAATTCTTTGCAACAAGACCGGTGAGAGCGGACCAGGGCTTGTGCTCCAAGCGCCAACGCCGCGGCCGTAATCTATGGCCATGTATCCCCTGGAGGTGACGCGTGTGTTGATCCGGCTGCTGTTGGCATATCCATGAGCGGTTATCGATGCGAGATCATTTACGGGGAGTCGACCGAGCCACCGAGCAGGCGTCTTCAGCAGCGCGGCAATGCGACATCAGAGCCATTTGACACAAATGCGTCGCCCGATGGAGATTATTCTGACGCTAGCGCAATACGATTTCCGCGCAAATCGGGACGAGCATGGGCAAACAGAGAGACTATCGCGAGCCACGTCGGCGGCGCTTTGACGACGAACCTGGTTCCTTTTCGGAACGGGCTTCCGAACCAAGTTATTTTCAGCGCTCCCCCGCCGCGACTGCGGAAGCTTGCGGCGGAGCAGTACCTGAAACGAAAACCAGTCCGGCGGCCTTGACTGCCTGGCTGTAAGCCGGCGGCGGTTTGGCCGCCTTGGGCGTGAAAACGATCTGACGGGTCATGCCCGCTTCATCTATGGATAGACCGGGCCGCTCGTCATCCTACGCCATCGCGCTCATCTTCCAGCCCGCTGGCGTGTTGATGAACTGCGTGGTGATCATGCCTCGTGCCTCGAACGCAATGCCGCTGGACGTACCAGACTTCGTGTAAGCACTGAAACGGTGGGCGACGTTGCCGAAGATCAAGGTCGATTCCGAAACCTCGGCTTCATGGAACCGCGCCAGCGTACCGGATCGCACCAGTGCTTCTCGTGGTCGGATGAATTCGTCAACCGACGAAATCTCTGGTGTCGTGCCTACGTTCTTGATGAGCAAGGCGCGTTCGATGAACAAGTCACGAATGGTCTCGTACGGGGGCACTCCGCCAGTCTCGAAGGAGACTGCACGAAAGAACTCCGTGATCAGGCCATCCAACTTTGGCTTGACGCCCTGATTCGATGGATCCATCTGCTTCTCTCCGGCCAGGGTGAACTATGCTTAACGCGCAGGACTATTCGTGTCGTCGCTTGCCCGGGTTGCGATCGATCCTGCCTTCGCCGAACAACAACATCGGTAAAACGTCCGACATTTTAGGCCGAAGGGTTTCCTTTGCCTACCACTGGACAAGCTCAAGCTATCGTCATTGCTCAACATTGTTGCGGTTCCTGTTGCGTCCAGCCGCCCCAACAGCAAGCATAACCCTCTCACATCCCGTGCGCCCGGCCCGACCTCTCTAGACCAAGGAGAATGACCGACATCCCAAAGTTCAATGTAGGGCGCTACCGGTTATCCCGAAACATCGACGAAGCGCCCGTCTACGGTGCAGGGCATTTTGTGGACGATGCAACGCCAAGGATACTGGCGGACGTTGGTCGACAGCAACGAATCGCGAAACTTGGCTTTGCCGAGTACCCTATCCCGGCCAGGCAAGCGCCTAGCTGCTAGGTTCAGGCACCCATGTTCATCGCATCGCACGACAATGGCGGAATGACGATGCTCATCGCTTGCGCTCCTCGCGTAGGATTTCCTGCAATGCCATGTCACGTCCCCTGTGAAAGAGAAACCGGAAGGCAGGAGCCTGCCTTCCGGTTCACATTTCGATCAGCGGATCGGCGGCGCGTATTGCAGGCCGCCCTTGGTCCATAGCGCATTGATGCCACGGGCGATCTTCAGCGGGCTGCCGGAGCCGACATTGCGGTCGAACATTTCGCCGTAATTGCCGGTGGCCTTGACGATATTGACGACCCAGTCGTTGGAGACGCCGAGGTCGGTGCCGATCTTGGTGTCTGCTTCCTGGCCGAGCACACGCTTGATCTCCGGGCTGGCGGAGTTTTTCATCTCGTCGACGTTGGCCTTGGTGATGCCGAGTTCCTCGGCGTCGAGCAGGGCGAAATAGGTCCACTTGACGATATGGTACCATTGGTCGTCGCCCTGGCGCACGGCAGGGCCAAGAGGCTCCTTGGATATGATCTCGGGGAGCACGACGTGATCGGCCGGCGAACTCAGCGTCAGGCGGATGCCGTAAAGGCCGGACTGGTCGGTCGTGTAGACGTCGCAGCGGCCGGCATCATAAGCGGCATTGGTCTCCTCGATCTTCTCGAAGACGACTGGAGTGTATTCCATCTTGTTCGCCTTGAAGTAGTCGGCGAGGTTGAGCTCGGTGGTCGTGCCGCTCTGCACGCAGACGGTGGCGCCCGCAAGCTGCAGGGCCGAATTGACGCCCGGCAGCTTCTTGGCGTTGATCATGAAGCCCTGGCCGTCATAGTAGGTCGTGCCGATGAAATTCAGGCCAAGCGCTGTATCGCGGTTAATCGTCCAGGTGGTGTTGCGCGAGAGGATGTCGACCTCGCCGGACTGCAGCGCGGTAAAGCGCTCCTTGGCGCTGAGCGGGTGAACTTGACCTTGGTGCCGTCACCAAAGACGGCAGCCGCCACCGCGCGGCAGAAATCGACATCGATACCCTGCCAGTCGCCCTTGTCATTCGGGGCGGCAAAGCCGGCGAGTCCAGTGTTGACACCACACTGGATAAAGCCCTTCGCCTTGACGGTGTCGAGCGTGGTCGCCGAGGCGGCCGACGCCGCAAACCCGAGCGCCGCAGCGCCAAGAATGCCGATAGCAATATGTTTCATGACCTACAGACCCTTTTCTCTGTTTCTCAGGCAAATCCTGATCATTTTCCGCGTGAACGCAGCTCCCATTCCGGCCCATTCCCGGAATGCAGATCAGAACTTGTAACTAAGGCCGACCCGGATATCGTGCGTCTGGAGATCGACGCTCGCTCCGGCCGATGCCGAGAGGTTCTTGCTGCCGAAGTCGGAGTAGCGATATTCGACCCGAGCGATCCACTCGTTGGTGAAGGCGTGCTCGACGCCAGCTCCAACCGTCCAGCCAATATGGGTTTCGTCGTGGAGTGGCAGTTCACCGCCGACGCTGGCGCCGATCGCAGTCAATTCATATTTGGCCGCTGCCACGCCTGCGGTAATGTACGGCAAAGTCCGATCGAAAGCATAGCCGGCGCGTAGCCGCGCTGAACCCGACCACGTAAGCTTGCTTTCAACCAACACATTGGTGACGTTCGTCAGTCCATCTACATTATTGTTCGTAACGTCAGCCTCGGCACCGAGCACGAAACGGTTCGCCATTTCTTGGTTGATACCGATATGGATCCCGCCAATGAAACCGTCCGGATTGATATCGACGGAACCTCCACCGCCCGCGAAAAGCTCGGATCGTCCGACCGCATAACCGAAGTCCACGCCGGCATAGAGGCCAGACCAGGTAAAGCCCGTTTCAACCGGCACTGGCTCTCTGTTGATAACTGCGTCGGCCGCGAAGGCAGAGCCTGTCTTAAAAATCATCGCGCACGCGATCAAGATCGTCTTCTTCATCGTAGCTTATCCTGTAAAATTGAAGCGACGCTCAAGGATAGGAATGGTAAGCGAGGCAATACTACCGATCGCTGCCGTTCCACTGTGCGTCAGCAAATAGAATCTACTTTGATATCGAACCGAACGCGTCGCTCAGCGACTGAGATCGACGCTGGATTTGCCGTCTGGCCTCCGTTCCGGTCACTTTTTGCTGGGATCGTCCGCCGGGTTCACATAGGTGATGGCAAAGGGCCCTTCGCCATGAACCTGGACAATTGTGTCACTTGTGGTCCATGCGAAGTGATTCATTCCGGTCGGGGCTACCCCGAAGCCGCCAGAAGTCAATTCGATGCCTTTCGCCTCGTCGAGCTTGTCGCCCATTCCGATGTGAAAGTTGCCGGAAATCACCGTTACATATTCCGAGGTAGGATGATTGTGCGCGGGAATTTTGTAGCCTGCCGGCATCTTCAGCCTCAGCACATAAATGCCGTCCTTTGAGGGATCTCCGGCAATAACCGCCATTTCCACACCGGCGGGTAGGACCGGAGGAGCGGTTCCCCATTTGATACCGTCTGCATTGATCGGCATGTCGTCAGCCAGCAAGGGCGCTGTTCCAACAAGCAGAAGTACAAATGCGGAGGCGAGCTTGAGCATGATATCTTTCCATCTGGTTGGCAGAACGGTTGAGTTCTTCGTTAAGCTCGACGGTCGATGAATCGGTTCGTTGCCGGTGCTGTCCGGAATATTTGGCCGAGCTGCTGCGTTGGCAGGTGTAGACGCCAACCTTTAGGAACAGCAATGATTGCAACACCGGATTTAAATGATTGCAACACCGGATTTATATGCAGGGACGCCGGATCGCCGGTCTCCCGCCGAGCCGGATCTTCTATCGGAAATGCTGAAGTCCCTGCGACTGACAGGTTCCGTCTTCTTGAGCGGGTGCTTTAGCGCTCCGTTCGGTATCGTGTCGCCAAAGTACTATGAGCCGGGCACTCCGATGGCGCACCTGCGCCATATCAGCATTTTTCATTTGATCGTGACTGGCAGCTGCACATTCGAGGCAGCAAATGGTGAGCGGCGAGACATTGCGGCTGGCGACCTGTTATTTCTGCCATTCGCAGATCGTCACAGGTTTTGGAAGGGTGAACCTCTCATGATGGCCGAGGCTGGGCAAATCGTTCAGCCGAGTCGGATCGAAGGGATGTGGACTGTCAACTATGGAGGAGGCGGTGACGAACTTCGCATGGTTTGCGGCTTTCTTGAATCTTCGGAATTTCTGTTTGCTCCGGTCTTCAGGACGCTTCCGACGCTGATCGTTGAACACACATCGCAGGACAAGGTCGGGGAGTTGATCGCCGCGACAGTGCGCGAAATCAATTTAAACATTGAAGCGTCGATGCCAGGTTCCCAGGCGGTCCTGGGGCGACTTATGGAGCTATTGTTCGTCGAAGTCCTGAGACGCCACGTGGCGCGGCTTCCAACAGGTGCAAAAGGGTGGTTCGCGGCGCTGAATGATCCTATTGTCCTAAAGACACTGCAGCTTCTTCACGCGGATCCGGCGCACCACTGGACAGTCGACCGGATTGCCGACAAGACCGGCTCGTCGCGCACGGTCGTAGCGGAGCGGTTCAAGACGCTGCTCGGCCGCCCGCCGATCGAATACCTTACAAGTTGGCGTATCCAATTGGCGGGAGAGCGCCTGCGTGTCGGCCGTGAAAGCCTGTCCAGCATCTCCACCGGTGTAGGCTATCAATCCGAGGCTGCATTCAATCGCGCGTTCAAACGTGTCACCGGGATCACGCCGGGAAAATGGCGGGAACGGGCCGGCTCTCTTGCAGGTTTTGCCATAGGATCTGCTTCGTCCTAGCCGCTCCGCGCCATACGGGATGCCCCCGTGAGATCGTCCACAGCAACTGACCCGGGTAGGCTCTGCGCGCAGCCCGGAAGTTATAGTCGCTTACGAGATGATTGCCGGCACCTCGCTCACAGTACGCTGCTAGCAGAGTTGATCCGTACATCGTCGGCCACGACATCGGTGGTCAGGTGGCTTATGCTTATGCGCTTCAGTACGGCGGAGACGTTCGCGGTGCCATCATCTCTGAGGCAGCATTGCTTGGGCTGAAAGGAACCAATGCCTTGGACGCCGGCCCGCGCTTTGGCACGTCCGCTTCATGCAAGTGCCCGGGGTGTCGGAGAGGCTAATCGCCAATCGGCACGACGTGTTCCTTGGATCCTTCCTGGACCACGGCAAGTTCTCCCCTGAGGAGCGTAACCGTCCGGCTTACAAACGCGACGATCAGATGCAGGCTTTGCCGATGCTTAGGGCCGCGCTTGGAGTTGCTCTGCGGCACCTTCGACGGCTGGGGCTTGCCCGCTTAATCACATGGAGGACATACAGAAGGATCAGGGCCACCCCGATCCCATACCCATGAGACGGCTTTGTTCATTCCGAATATCAGGTCAATTGCCAAGCGGAATATTGCCAATCCGTCAGCCATAGTGAAGCCTCGGCTTGCTTTCGGTGCCGGTAAATTGAACGCCTATCCTGTCGTTCTTCCGCCAGCGCGTAATGCACCGGTAAGCGATCCCATCGACCGGGACGGAGAGTAGAAATTCTGCCGGACCCTAGTTTCAACCGGCACTTCAATTCTGCTCCAGTCGCGTGTTGATTGCGGATCGTGCACGCGGTTTCCGAGTTCGTAATGCTGGTGATGATCGTCGCGCCCTTGAGAACACGCTGCCGATGTTCGCTACGGTGTTCCTTGTTCGGCAACGCAGATTCCTCCAGGCGCAATCATGGCGCCGATCGACCTTCGAGCCCTCGCCTTCTTATCATGAAATCATCATAGGAACGAACCGCGCATGGCGGAAAGCCCGCCGCGTTGTCGCCGGGGACTTTCCAACCGGCTGGAGGCCAGAGAGTGTCACAACGGGCCTCCTGCCTGTTCACACTTCCGCCCTGCAGGCCAGACTATCGCTGCGAAATCATCAGGCATAGTTGGCGCAAATCCCGATCATAGCTGCCCTGACTGCCCAGCACGTCGGCGCAACGCTTCTTCATCCGAGCCAACTGAGTGGCTGACAAGCCGGAGACAGCGCTGGCCAACTTGGGGCTCGCCGGGTTGGTTGGACTCGTCAGGCCGCTCGGATTGGTTCCGACCCCAACCCCGGCAAGGTAATACATTCTTGGCAGATTGTGGTATGATTCGTCACATGGGCAAGAAGGCAAAGCGCGAGGCAACGCAGGCCGTTGCGCTTCCGTTTGATGAAGAACTTCAAACGGAAGCCGCCTATTATGCTCGCAGGTGCGGTATCACCACCGAAGAAGCCTTGCGGATCATCAAAGAGGCGAACGTCCAGAAGCAGCCTTTCCGTCCCGAATTGGAACAATTCAATCGCTCAACGGTTGTAGGCTAGCGGTCGATTTCGAGTGGCAGGATGCGGTCGTCTACTCTCGAAAAGCCCGTCGCTTACGCTCATTAGCTGCGACGGGCTTTTCGAATCCCGCGCCCTGCGAGGCCGCCTCTTAAACTGACTTAGCGCTGTGACCCCCTTATCGCCACCTGCAGTTCGTCTAGTGTGAACTCCATTGTGTATCTATACCGCGACCCGTCGGTATATAGGCCCTCGGCGTCGATCGACACGATGACCGCTCCGGGTGTTCCTTGTCGGACGTCTCCATCGGTCAACGGACGATGAAATATCGTTCGAGACGACCCCTCGCGCTTAGCTGGTCCTACCGATATACGCATCTATTTGTCCGCCCTGGCTGTCCAACAGGTCAGTGCAATTGCGGTGCCAACACACGCGTCCCATTAACGGTCAGGTGACAGTCTTTGTGCAGCCAGGGGCGGTGTGTTCATTCTGTTCGCGGCCCGTTCGAAACAAGCGATCTCTAATGGACGGTCGTTCACGGCCGAAAGAGGTTGCATCGTGCGCCTATTGACCGATCGGAGGATGGCGGGCCTTCCTTTTTCTGGCTGCACTTCACCACCTGCCATGATGCCGGAGAAGCGAAAAGTTGGCGGCAATCCTAGCGGAACCTAATCCAGTCCGCGCCCTTGTTGGGCATGAGCACGCGCGGCACCAACTTCCTGCACAAGTGGATTGCTAACAACCTGGAGTCCGTCGGAAGCGCCGACATCATCTCGGTTGCCGAGTTGGTGCAGAAGCTTTTCGCTGACGCCAAGTAGCTCGGCATCGGCAGCACCGGGAGGGAGTGTATCAGGTCGTCTTTGAGGCGATCCTGCATAGCCCAGGCGGTCTCTTAATTCAGTGACGATCGGAAGGAGGCCAATTCGTCCTGGCTGCCTTCGGCAGTGTGGAGCAGCTCGATCATAGAAATTTCCTTCCTTCGCCGCAGTGCTCGAAGCAAAACCAATGCGATGGTGGACGCGGCCGAGCAAAGCCCCATCCGGCATCGTTGCCACAGCCGGCGTGCTCGCAGACATGCCGACAGAACCGCGTTCGCGTGCCTGACGGCCTCCCCGGGGGCGCGCTGGCTCGTCGCTCATAGCGGGTTGATGGGCCCGACGAGCCTAGAATGGTCGTCCGGCTGCTTGTTGATGGCCGATGTGTCTATCTCTCGGCCGACACGATTGAACTGAAGCTGGTGGTCCAGATCGTGAGACAGCACGCCCTTCAGCTCTCCTGCCGGCGTGCTAGGGTCCAGCCAGGCATCGTAATAGGCCGGATCCAATATCACCGGCTGCCGATCGTAAGCTGCCGCATCGTCGCCCCAGCCGGTTCGGTGACTATCGTGCAGCTCGGGACGTCCAGCGTCTGGTTGCAGGCCCACAGCCCGGCAAATGAGAATGGCGCGTGTCCGGTAGCGGTATCATTGGCCCTCGGATCGGTCAAACAGGTTGAGGTAGCTCAGGCTCCCGAAGTGAAGTAGCTCCAGGAGCGGAAAGCCGAAGCACAGCCATCTTCTCGCCGTCCAGCAGCCGGGCGATGAACTTCAGCCGCTCTTCCATGACGTTACACTCCTTCCAAGGCACCTTGCTCTCCTCGCAAAGGGCCGAAAGTGTAACCCATCTATCCGGAAGGAACTGTTACCCACCTCTCGGGAAGGGCACGGCAGCCGAAGGCCAAGGCTGCAGAAGCGCGGGGTGCGAGGTCTAAGGCCTGTAGCTCAGTTGGTAGAGCGGCTCCGCAAGAGCGCGTCGTAAGTTCGAGTCCCACTGAATCTGTGATGGTCCCGCTCCACCCTCGCCCGATGGGAACCTTAGGGGCGGCGCGTTGAGCAGAGCCCTGAGCGCAAAAAAAGCCCCGGACAAAATCTGCCGGGGCTTTCTATTAGGTCCGCCGATAAATCAGAACTTGTAGTTCAGACCGACGCGAACGGTGTGGAAGGGGACTTTGACGTCGATACCACTCCCTCCAGTTGTGAACGTCGCTTTGCCCAGGTCCGTGTAAAGATACTCAGATTTGAGCGTCCAATTCGTGTTGATGGCGTATTCGGCACCCGCGCCAACGGTCCAGCCGACCTTGGTCTTGGACAAGTCGACCCCGGGGGCCGAGATCTTTTCGTGACCGTAGGCCAAGCCGCCAGTGCCATAGACCATGAAGCGATCGACGGGTGTAAAGCCAATGCGAGCACGCAGCGTGCCGAACCAGTCAACCTTTGTTTCGATAGAGGGGCCGCCGACCGATAATTCGCCCTTAACGTCGGAACCCTGGAAGTCGGCTTCCACGCCGTAGACCATCTGGCCGGACTGCCAGTTGTAACCGGCCTGAACGCCTCCCAGGAAGCCACTCGCACTGAGGTCGATACTGCCAGGTCCGCCGCCGGAAGGAGAAAGCTTAAACGTGCCGAAACCACCGCCGGCGTTCACGCCGATATATGCGCCGGTCCAGTCATAGGAAGCAGCAACCGGCGCCTCCTGCAATACGTCAGCCGCATAGGCGGTGCCGGTGGCAAGGACGAGAGCGGTTGCAAGAAGAAGCTGTTTCACGGGAATAACCCTTTGTTGCCTGCTTAGGTCGGATGAATGCCCCAACGTCACCACCCGAGTGGATAAAGCGTTGTCGCGGAACGCCTTCCGTTGTCAACTCTCCCAAATTCGAAGGCGGGATTATTTCCTCGGGCGATGCATAGAAGCCACAGTTGTTGCGTGTGGCATACAATCTTTCCCGCGACGATCCCGCAGCACTCCAAATCGTCGCTCGCTTTAGGTAAGTAATCACTGACTTATGAGGCAGCTACGACCACTCAACAGATCCTCAACGCCGACGGCTAGCTCGCCGGCATGCGCCATATCGATCCGATTTATGGCATAGCTCCCGATCTGCCGCCGATCATCCTCGAGGAGCGCAAAGGCAGATACATGCACACCTCGAACGCAAGAAGTATTGGCCGCTCGATTCGAGATCGAGTTGACCATCGAACCAGGCGCGGCGCCGCTTCAGGGCATCCGGACAGTTCCCTCTCCCGGGGACTGTCAGAACTTCATGCTGAAGTCGCTCGAACGGCAAGGTTTGTAGTCACTCCGCATTGGTTCCTTGGGCGGTTGCAGCGGAAAGAATTAAATACCGAAAGAGAAAATCCAGGGGTTGGTATCGTATCCCAGGCGCGGCTTCGAATTACCTTCGTCAGTCTGTGATGAAGTGGCGGTGCCGGTTGCAGTACAATCCAATTTTGCTGCCGCTGCCGCCTTGATCGACATACCAGCACATGCGTTGGCTGTGACCTTTGCCTTCTTTTCGTGCGCTGTAGCGGCGCTAGACGCGGCAAGGACAATTGCTGCGCAAACGATAGCAGTTTTCATTATAATCCCCTTTTTTAGCTAATGCTAATGTATAATTAACGTGGTACTAACTGTCAACACGGGTGCCTCAGGCGCAAAGATGTCGCGCTCGATGTCGAACAGAGATCGACGCGTTTGACGGCCATCGGCGAGATCCTCCCTCGATGCGCATTGGCGGCGATTTCGGCAAGGACGAAGAACTTGCGCCGCGCATGGCTCCAACACAGCGCCTCCGTCACCGGTCCGGGCTTCCGGTCCAGGAGGTACAGCCCGTTGTAGCGGCATAGGCATCGGTCTGCAGGATGCGGGTGAACTGCTTTAAGTGCCGCCCGGGACGATCGCCGGACCTGTCGCGCGGGCAATCAGAATTTCATGCTGAAGTCAGCCCGAACCGACTGATCGGAGACACCGGATGCGAACTGTCCGTGGTAGGACACGCCGACCGTGGCGCCGGGGGTGACGGCGAAATCGAGCCCCGCCTGGAACGGCTCTGTCGCAAACTCGACGTCAACGATGAAAGTGGCATGAATGCCTCTCAGTTTCGGAGAGGGGTTTCTCGTGTTTTCAGGCCGCCATTTCGACCGTTCTGTGATCTTGCTGTGCGTCCGCTGGTACCTGGCCAACAATTTGAGCCTGCGTGATCTGGAAGAGATGATGGCAGAACGCGGCATTCACGTCGATCATTCCACGATCCACCGTTGGGTCGTTCGTTTCTCGCCACTGTTGCTGGAGCGGTTCAATCAGCGGAAACGCTCGGTCACTGGGAAGTGGAATGTCGATGAGACTTACATCCACGCTCGCGGTCGATGGATGTACCTCTATCGCGCGATCGTCGGCGATACGGTCGAGTTCTTCTTCAGCGAACATCGCGATCTGGTGGCGGCCATGCGTTTCGCCCGAAAGGCATTGAAGCGTCATGGACGGCCAGATCACATCGTCATTGATGGTAGCCAGACCAACCGAGAGGTAATTATTGCCTGTGTCCCCAGTCGGCGCTCACCGGGTCCTTCAGGTCCGAGCCGCGGTTGCCGACGGCCGGCTCAAACAAGCCAAGTTTGCCCTTGCGGCTTGACCCCCGCCTTTTCCCGCTCCCATCATTGAGGCGTGATTCTCATCATCAAGTACCAAGCGACAGGAAGAACCTCATTAAGTGCCAGGCGACATCTGTACCGAGCGCCTGAGCACGGTGCCCCTGAGAATCGCCAGGTTGCCGTCGGTCGTTCAGCCGGAAGGAACAAGACACCGGCGCGTCTTTGGGTACACCTTCCCCGATCTTCTAGCGGTCTCTTCAAGGTTGCGCAACGTGACGGCTTCACCGTTCTCGAAGATGCCAAATGACGTTAGGGAAGTCAGGATCTGGCTCATGGCGTCATCTCACAGGGAACTGCACCTGGGCCAGCAGCCCGCGACTGTCTGGCCCGCCGCCAAGCAACAAGCGCGCACTGTGCTGCGCGGCGATACGCTGGACGATCGAGAGCCCCAAGCCGCTCCCCTGAACCTCATGGTTGCTGCCGCGGTAGAACCGTTCCAGCACCTGCTCCCGTTCAGATTCCGGGATGCCGGGACCGTTGTCACAGACCTCCAGCACGACTTCATTCCCTTTCCGCCGCACCGCCAGGTCGATCGTTGCCGTGCACAGGGGTATATCGGATCGCATTGTCGACCAGGTTGTCGAGCAGAATGCGTAGAGCATCCGGGTCACCCTGTATCTCGGCCTTGTCCTGAGTGACGAGTCCCAGGTCGATGTATTTGGCTTCGGCCAGCCGGATTTGATCCAGGATCACCGATTTGCAAAGGCGGGACAGCTCTACCGACCGCGGCGCAACGGCTTGTCCCTGCGGTTCCAGCCTGGCGAGCGTCAGCAATTGCTGCGCCAGGTGGGCAAGCCGAACGACACCGGATTGCACCTGCGATAGCGCCTGTCCACTTCCTCTTCGGTTGAGGCCGTCTGCGCCAACTGCGTCTGGATACTGAGAGCCATCATCGGCGTGCGTAGCTCATGTGCCGCATCGGTGATAAAGTGTTTTTGCATGGTGAATGCGTGGTCCAGCCGCCGCAGCAAGTCGTTGAGGCTGTCGACCAAGGGCTTGACCTCGTTTGGCAACGGACCCGGCCCGATAGGCGCCAGGCCTTCGGCATCGCGCTGCTTCAACTCGGAGGTGATCTGGTAGAGTGGCTTCAGCCCGTAGCCGATGCCGTACCACAGGAACAATGCGAGCAACGGCAGCAGTGACAGAACGGGCCAGAAGAGATGCACCGATACCTTCCAGGACGGGACCGATATCTACAGGGCTCGGCAACTGGCCGTCGAACGGCTCAACGCACTGGGCGGCACGTTACCGCTCGGAGTCAAGCCGCCATCCCTGCTGCCGCTTACGTCCTCGACCAACGTGACCCTGGTGGCCGGCCTGACCTCCGACCGTCTTTCGCTGATGGACTTGCGAACGTTGGCGGACTGGACCGTCAAGCCCCAGCTCCTGCGCGTGCCGGGCGTCGCCGACGTGATCGTGTTCGGCGGCGACGTCAAGCAGTTCCAGGTTCAGGCGGACCCACAGAAGCTGGTCCAGTATGGCGTGGCGCTACAGGATCTTCTGACAGTCGCCCAACGCGCGACGGGCGTTCGCGGCGCTGGCTATGTCGAAAACGCCAACCAGCGGATCGTGCTGAACACCGAAGGCCAGTCCCCTACGCCAGAGCAATTGGCACAGGTGGTGCTGCGCTACCAGAACGGCGTCGCGTTGCGCCTGGGCGATGTCACCAAAAGTCGCGGTCGGGCCAGCGCCGGCCGTGGGCGCGGCCTCCGTCGACGGCAAGCCTGCCGTCTCGTTGATGGTGGAAAGCCAGTACGGCGCGGACATGATGTCGGTGTCGCGCAGGGTTGAACAGGTGCTGAGCGAGCTGCAGCCTGTCCTGGCAGGACAGCAGGTAACGCTGCACCCGGACATCTTTCGGCTGGCCCGTTTCATCGAAACCGCAATCGGCCACCTGCGCACCGCGCTTCTCCTTGGCGGCGTGCTGGTTATCGGCGTGCTGTTCCTGTTCCTCCTCAACGTGCGCACCGCAATCATCTCCGCCACCGCGATCCCGCTGTCGCTGTTGACGGCCGTAATCCTGCTCTCCCACTTCGGCATAAGCCTGAACACGATGACGCTCGGCGGGCTGGCGATCGCGCTCGGCGAGGTTGTCGACGACGCGGTCGTCGACGTCGAGAACATTTTCCGCCGCCTGCGCCAGAACCAGCAGATGGCCCACCCGCTGCCGCCTGCAAAGGTCGTACTGCTCGCCTCGCTCGAGGTACGAAGCGCCGTGGTCTACGCCACCCTGGTCGTCGTGTTGGTATTCCTGCCTGTAATGTCGCTGTCCGGCATCGCCCGAAAGCTGTTCGCGCCGCTGGGCGTCTCGTACATCCTGGCGATCCTGGCCTCGCTGGTCGTGGCTCTAACCGTAACGCCGGCGCTCGCATTCCTGCTGCTGACGCGCAGGCCACTGAAGGAGCAGGAACCCAGGCTGGTGCGGGCGCTGAAGGCACGCTATCTTGCAATTCTTGCCGCTATCGAGCGGCGCTACCGATTGATCATTTGGGCAATTGGGGTACTTTGCATCGCAGCGCTCGGCGCGCTGCCGTTTTTCGGCGGCAACTTCATTCCGGACCTGAAGGAAGGCCACTACCTCGCCCATATGGCGCTGGCCCCGGGTTCGTCGTTGGCCGAATCGATGCGTGTCGGCAAAGAGGTGACCGAGATCACCAGTGGCTGAAGCAGCGAACGGTAGACTGCCAGCAGCCATCAGGCCTTCGGGCGCCATGGGGGACTGGCTGGTGATGTCCCCGGCGCTTGCGTGGCTGGCGGTCTTCCTTGTCGTCCCCCTGGTCTACGTGGCCAGGACATCGATGAGCGCGGATCCGTCCGCGCTTACCGCCATCGGCTGGTCCTTTGAGAATTATACAACCATGTTGCCCGGCTATTGGGGCAATCTGGTCAACTCCCTACTCATCGGCCTCGGCGCGACTATCATCTCCTTCGCAATCGCCACACCCGTGGCCTATGGCATCTCGTTCTACGGCGGTTCGCAGCGCACGGTGTTATTGTTTGCGTTTGTTGCGCCGTTCCTGACCAGCTACCTCATCCGCGTCGTATCTTGGCAGACACTACTGGGTGCCAACGGACCGATATTCGGCACGTTCCTGCATCTGACCGGCGCTGAAGTGCGGATTCTTGGAACGCCTTTCGCAGTGATCGCCGGGCTTTCCTATCAGCTTGTCCCTTTCGTGCTTCTGCCGCTCTATGCCGCCTTCAACCGCGTCGACCGAACGCTGTGTGCGGCCGCGGACGATCTGTATTCCGCACGGTGCGGCGCACGCGGCGCGTTCGGCGGTGCGGTGGCTGGCCTTGTCGTCGGTCTCTTGCTCTTGTTCATCGTGTCGGGACGACAATTGGTCCTCGACCGCGGCTCCCTCGGCGGTCTGGCTGCGTGCGTGGTTGTGGCGGCACTCGTTGGCTGGCGCATGACCGAGCGTTTCGCCCTTATCATCTTGCCGCTCAGCCGCAACGGGTTCGTGGCAGCGGCCGTGCTTACGTTCATTCCGGCGCTTGGCGACTATGTCAACGCATCGCTGCTCGGCAATGTGATCCAGGCGAAGTTCCTGGTGGAGCTGGACTACGCCGGGGCCGCCGCTGCCGCCACGGTCCTTCTTGTGACCGCCCTGGCCCTGCTGCTCGTCTTGCTTCGCATCATGCGCGGGCGGGAGATTCTCGATGTCGTCTAGTCCCGCCGCAGGGAGGATGCCCCTTGGGCTGAAGCTGACGATCGCACTGGTGTTCCTCTTCATGGTGGCGCCGGTCGCCACCATGATCGTCTTCTCCTTCAACGATCCTGGCGGCCGCTTCAACTATGAGCTTGGCAGCTTCTCGCTGGCGGCCTGGCGCGCGCCGCTGGCCGTATCACAGCTTCCCACCGCGCTCGCAAACAGTCTCCTGGTGGCCTTTTGTGCTGCGCTGCTTGCGGCGCTGCTGGGTACGCCTCTCGGCTTCATCCTCGGCCGCCGTCATTTTGCCGGCCAAGGGGCAGTCTCGGTCCTGACGTTCATTCCTCTGGCAACGCCGGAAGTGGTGCTTGGGGCAGGTTTTCTTGCCTTGTTCGTAGCCACCGCCACCGTTCCGGCCTTGCATACGCTAAGCGGCGGGCTCTTTTTCCCACTCGGGCTTCCAAGCGTGATAGTTGCCCACACCACGCTTGGGATCAGCTTCGTCACCATCAATGTGCGTGCGCGTGTCATCGTCGGGGGCGTCGTTCTTGAACAGGCGGCACAGGATCTCGGCGCTTCCGGCTTCACGGTTTTCCGCACCATATGGTTGCCGATCATCCTGCCCGGCATCGTGTCGGGAGCGCTGCTTGTCTTTTCCGTCTCTCTCGACGATTTCGTTTTGACGAACTTTACGGCTGGCGGAACGGTACTGTTTCCGACTTGGCTCTACGGACTGATGCGACGCGAATTGCCGCCGCAGATCGCCGTCGTGGGCACAGCAGTCTTCTTGTTGTCGCTGGCGCTGACGATGCTCTCAGTCCGCCTGAGCCGACCGCCAAGGGCGCAATGAGCCGACGCCACGTTGAATCGCGCCGCGCCGGCGAAGCTGCTGGGTTTCAAGCAATGCGAGGGCGCCGGGCAGATACCGCGCAGAGCATTTCGAAAAGCAGGTTGGCGGCGATCAGCGCCGTGTTACCCGAAGGGTCGTAAGGCGGCGAGACTTCGACCAGATCGCCGCCGACAAGGTTCAGGCCGGATGTTCCGCGCACGATTTCGAGGGCTTGCCATGTGGTGAGCCCGCCGACTTCGACGGTTCCGGTTCCGGGCGCGAAGGCCGGATCGAGACTGTCGATATCAAAGCTAAGATAGACCGGCGTGTCGCCGATCTTGGCGCGGATGTCGACCATCAGTGGGGCTAGCGACTTGTACCAGCACTCCTCGGCCTGGATGACGGTCCAGCCCTTCTTGCGCCCCCAGTCGAAATCGTCCGCGGCATAGCCAGAGCCACGTAGACCAATCTGAAAGACCTTATCGTTGACAAGGCAACCCTCTTCCCAGGCACGGCGGAACGGGCAGCCATGGGCCACCGTCTCGCCGAACATCGTCTCGTTGGTATCAGAATGGGCGTCGACATGGATCAGCGCCACCGGCCCGTATTTTTCCCTCATGGCGCGCAGGATTGGCCAGGTGAGCGTGTGGTCACCGCCAAGCGCCAACGGCACGACATCATGGGCCACGATCTCGCGATAAAAGGCGGCGATGATCTCGACCGATTTCTTCAGATCGAAGGTGTTGATCGGGATGTCGCCGATATCGGCCACCTGAAGCGTCTCGAAAGGCGCAGCGCGGGTGGCCATGTTGTAGGGCCGGATCATCCGGCTTTCATCGCGGATCTGGCGCGGTCCAAGACGTGTCCCAGAGCGGTTCGACGTGCCGATATCCATCAAGGTCGGCTCCAACCTTCAGCCGATCGTTCAGCCTGTGTCGCGCCTCCAGCAGAGAAAACCGTGTGTCTCGATCTGGTGGGACGCAGTGCGCGTGGTAGAGCCGGAAGAACCTTTCGGATGCCGTGCTAATTCACCAGATTTATATCTTCAGCCACACCATGCTCCAGTCAACCAGGCGAGTAGCCGTGGCGCCTGAGTGTTTGAGGCAAGCAGAGTGAATTGGGGTGGACTTGCAGTTGGGAGTCATCCCTTGCCGTTTCCTGCGTGCTGGCGGATTTGCCTGAAAGGCACGCTCACAGCCTGGTACCATTCGACGGCGGTGCCGGGAACGGTCGTGAATGCCGACAGGCTTGCTTGCAACAACGTCCGAACGCCGTAGAAAGTGGCCAGGTCCTGCGCGTCTACGCGCAAATGCAGCCTCTCGGCAGTGGGCCGCAGGATCGCGCGGGCGTCGCCGAAGTCGAGCAATTTATCGGCGCCTGTTGCGCTGATCGACTGGCAGAAATCGCGAGATTTGTCGCAGGTCCTTTCCACCACCCAGTCGGCACGCGGGAGCGGCACGAATGCCTGGCGACGTATTTGAACATGCGACATCTCCAGGATCCAAGCCCCTCAGAGAAAGACGAGAATTTTGCTAGCTCCGACAATTCCGCCGATGCACGAGCCACGCGCACCCGAAATCCGGCATATCGATAGCGCGGCTTATGTTGGAAATGTTATATCAGGTCGCATAATCAACAGACTGGAACCGACCAGAAAGCGCCCGCGGCCAACAGCGCATCTGCGGGTTTAAGCTGGCGACCGGCGCATTAACCTGCATCCCAGTTCGGGAGATTTACTTCCTCCGCGCCGGCTGCGAAGCGTCCGCCTCCATGCTGCGCTTTTGTGCGGCTAGCCTATTTTGCAGTTAGACCAGCCTCCACAAGCCGCCGGAACGCTTCAGATCGGCTCGGAAGATCGGGCTGAGCGCGACGCCATTCGTCTATGCGACTGAGCAAGTCGATCGAGAGCCGCAACTCGAAGCGTTCGGTTTTAGTCTCGACCGGTTCAGGAGTGTTTGACAAGGGTGATGTCCGTAATGTACGGTATGTACGTAATTCGTGGTTGCCTTTGCGCAGCCGAACGACGTGCTGCAACACATCGCTCGGCCTAACCACAACCCAAGCTGTTTGGAGCTCGGATCATGGCTGATTCCGACAATACCACGACTTTGCCTCTCGTCACGCACAGGAGAGCCGTCGTAGGCATGGCAAGTGCAGATACAAGATCAGACCGAAACTCCTTCGTCGGCAGAAATCTGCGTGCATTCAAGCATAGTGACTCAGTGGAGACCCTGTGGCGCAGATGGCAGGATGCCTACGACGAATCCCAGAGATTATGCCGTCAGCAGCATTGCCTGGAGCAGAAGCTGATCGAAACGGTTGGGCTTTCTTACGCGAAGGTTCAATCGCTTGATGGTGAGAAGTTGGAAGGTGCTCATCAGGATCGCTGGGATGCCGCCGACGGCGAGCTTGGATACTCCACGACGTTGAAGGCTGAACGCGAGGCTGCGGATCGAGCAGCGGATTTGCTCGATCTGCTGTCCCGGACTCCGGCCACGTCTCTCGCGGGAGTGGCGGCCAAGCTCGATGCGGTCCTGAGGGAAGGGCAGCCTTCAGAGGACGATCCCGAATTTCCATGGCCTCAGATCCGTTCGGTACTTGAGGACATTGTCAGGCTGGGCACTCAAGCCTGAGGATCGAGGAGGCGAACACCCTCGCCCTTCTGGCCGACAGCCAAGAACTCGATGCCGGCCCTGGTCAGGGCTGCTTCGATGGCCTGCACCGTGCTGATCCGGGAATCGACCTTGCCGTTCTCCAGACGGGCCAGCGCGTTGACCGAGACGATCGCCTTGTCGGCAAGCTCCTGCTGCGACCAACCAAGCAAAGCCCGCGCGGCTCGAATCTGTCGTGGACTGACCATGCGGCCACAATCGGCAGGCACATGGTCTTTGCCACCTATAGGGTTATTTTAAACCTCGTAAGGTATATTAAGTGGCTGAATGGTCGCCGGTTGCTAGAGCTGACTTGAATTATCGCGGCAGAGCTCCTCCCGGCCGAAATCCTTGGAGCGTCGGAAGGCATTGTTGAAACGTCAACATCCCGTCCTGGTTCGGACAACGCGAAAGCCCGCGGTCGAGAACGATCCTCATCCCGCCGATCGGCATGTCGGCAGGCAGATTGCGACGGTTCGCGTCCAGTCGGACGTCTCGCAGGGCCAGCTCGCCCGGGCCATCGGCATCAGCTTCCAGCAGCTCCAGAAATACGAGAACGCGCGCAATCGCGTCAGCGCCTCCATGCTCTACGAGATCGCCACTGTCCTGCGCGTCCCCGTCAGCCGCTTCTTTGAAGGCCTGCCCGGAAACGACGAGAGCCGCGACAGGGCGCGGCCCTTGCCTGTCGATGAGCGCCTGGAGTTCATCGCCAGCGCCGAGGGGAGGCACCTGATCCAGGGGCTGATGAACCTCCCCCCGCGCGTTCGCGGCCGCGTCGTTTCGCTCATCGCGGCGTTGGGGGAGGAGCTGGCGTTGCCCGACAGGAGGGGCGATGGCAAGGCGGCCGGCGAGGCTGCGCCGGCCGATAATCGAATGTCGTGACTCCGGCTGTCGCCGTCAGGCGAATTTTCTGGCGGCAGGGAGTTCGATGCGGCCACGGGCCGAGTGTATGTCGATCTCGACGCCGAATGCCCGCGAGCGCCTGGCGAATCCCTCGAGGATTTCCCGAGCTGTGCCACCCATGGCAGCGACTGGTACCAGCCTGCCTGTCGCTGATCCGAGAGACTGAGGCTCGGTGCCGATCGTGACGGGCAGAAGATCGATCTCTGCTAGCTCTTTGCCCGCATCATAGCGGCAGGCGGCGACGATGCTTTGCCAGACCTCCGGCGGGTCCCACTCCGTCTCGTCGGCGTGCACATGGAAGAGGAAGTTGCCCAGGCCATAGAAGATCCCCGAGCCGTTGTAGATTTCCATCGCCTGCAGAACCGGAGCGCCGTGGCTGACGAAGAGGCTGGCGCCTGCGTCGATGCAGGTCCGGGCGAAGCTTCGCACCCAGCGCGGCACGTCCTGCCAGCCCGGCTCCCAATGATGGTGATGCAGGTAGGCGATCACGAAATCGCCTTGCGCTGCCGCGCGCCGGATGGTCGACAAATGGGCGTCCGCGCTCTCCGGATCGATCTCGATGAGCCGACCGAAGTCGGCGGCTTGCGTGAACACGGTGCCGTAGAAATTGATCTCCTTGCCGGCCGTCACCTCCAACGGATCCTCCGGCTGCGCGTAGTTGGTGAGCTCGAAGGCCGAGCACTGCAGATGTTCGCCAAGCCTTGCCAGTCTGCGCAGATGCCCGTCCGGCACCCCGATCTTGCGAACGGTCTTGAGCCTGTTTACGCCCGGGCGGGCAGGGCGGAACGCGGTGCGGTCCTCGGCATACATGCTCGCGGGGCCGGGCCCCGCATCGAACGCAAGAAGCGCGACCTCTCGCCCGCCCAGCCGCTGGCGGCCCGGTTTGCTGGCACTGGCCTCGTCGGTGCCGATGCCGGCATGGAGGAAGCCGCGGCGGTTCACTTCCTCAAGCGTCGAAAGAATGCCGCCGGCGCCGAGATCGAAAGCGTGGTTGTTGGCAAGCGCGAGTGCGTTGAAGCCTATCGCCTGCAATGCGTCGAGCACCTCGGCGGTGGAATAGCCGAAATACCTGCCCTTGGTCGCCCAGCCGCCATGACGTCCGAGGATCGTCGACTCGAAATTGGTGAAGACGACATCGCCCTGGCGCAAGAAGTCGATGACGGCGGCGAAGCGCTCGTCTTTGATGTCGCGGACGTCACGCGTGATGAGGGATTGGCCGGTCACGACGGCGCAGAACTGGTCTTTCATGGAATTTACCTTCAAGGAGGGGAGGGCGGGCCGGGTTTGAGACCGGCGCCGCGCCGGGTACGAGGAACTGGCTCAGTTCGAGACGGCCGGCGAGATGTCGGTCTTGAACCATTTCAGGCTGAGCGCCTTGATCGTCCCGTCCTTGATGGCGGCCTCTATCGCCGCGTTGAACTTGGTCAGGAGCTCGGTATCGTCCTTGCGCATGCCGGCGCCGACGCCCGGCCCCCAGAGCCCGCCCTTCAGTTCAGGGCCGAAGAACACGGCTCCCGATCCCGACGGCGTCTCCAGGAAATCCCTCCACGTGAAATAGTCGGCAAGGCCGCCGTCGACGCGGCCGGCGGCAAGGTCGAGCTTCATGTTGTCCAGGCTGTCATAGCTGCGGATCGTCACGACATCGCCCATGAGCTGCTTCACCACCGCTTCGGAATTCGACGAGCGCAGCACCGCGATCGCCTTGCCACCGAGGGTCGAGCGCAGGCGTTCGATGGCAGCATTCTCCTTGTCCCCGATTGTCGACAGATTGACCTTCTGACCGGTATCGCCCGGGTCGAGACCGAGCTCCTTGCGCACCACGAACTGGTTGAAGCCGCTGGCGTAGGGGACAGAGAAGGCGATCGACTGCTTGCGCTTCTCGGTGATCGCCATGCCCGACATGATGACGTCGAACTTGCCCACCAGCAGCGCCGGAATGATCCCGTCCCAGTCCTGCGGGACGAAGGTGCATTTGATCGCGATGCGGCGGCAAAGCTCACGGCCGACGTCGATGTCATAGCCATAAAGCTCGCCCTTGTCGTCCGTGCCGTCCCAGGGCGGCGAGGCGCCTTCGGAGGCGATGGTTACGACGCGTTCGCCTTCGGCGCCGGCCGGGAAGGCCGGCGTCAGCGCCGCGATAGCGACAGCAATAGCCAGGGGTATGCGCATGATGCACCTCTTGTTTGGTCTGGGTTGGAAGGAGCTTCTGGAGCGGCGCGCCGTCAGGGCATCGGCGTCGTGATGCCTTGGCCTGGCAGCGGCGTGCGCCATCGTGATCTCGACCGCTGTGCTGGCGGGCGATCGGTCGAAAGCCTGCGTTCGAGGAATTGCGTGGCTTTGACAGCAATCGACGTCAACAGCAGGTAGATCGCTCCGGCAACGATGAAGATCTCGTAGGGCGCGAAGGTCGTCGAAACCATCTGCCTGGCCATGCCGGTGACTTCGAGCAGCGTCACAGTGCTCGCCAACGACGAGCCCTTGATCATGCCCACAACCTCGTTGCCATAGGCCGGGAGCGAGATCCGGAAAGCGATTGGGAAGGTGACCAGGCGGGCGGTCTGGAAGCGCTTCAGGCCGAGCGAGGCAGCCGCCTCGATGACGCC
Source organism: Mesorhizobium sp. B2-4-6 (assembly GCF_006442775.1). Taxonomy (NCBI): domain Bacteria; kingdom Pseudomonadati; phylum Pseudomonadota; class Alphaproteobacteria; order Hyphomicrobiales; family Phyllobacteriaceae; genus Mesorhizobium; species Mesorhizobium sp. B2-4-6. The sequence goes on along the minus strand of NZ_VFVI01000019.1, from coordinate 7,597 downwards.
CCTAGGCACCGACTGGAGACCGCGGCACAGGATCTCAGTGGTGTGCGCGGCGCTGTTCAGCGAGAAGGCAAGCAGTGCGCACCAGAAGGGATCGCGCAGCACCACCCAGAAGACGCTTGCCCGCACCGCCTCGATCTGGCCGAGGCCGTAGTAGATCAGGAAGAGCTGCACCAGCATCGGCGTGCCGCGAACGACATAGGTATAGGCGAGCGCCGCGCGCGAGAAGCCGGGATGCGCGAAAGCGCGCACGAAGGCAAGCGGCACCGAGAGGAGAAATCCGGCGGTCAGCGACAGCACGGTCAGGGTCAGGGTCAGCGCAATGCCGGAAGGCAGGACAGCGACCGCGTCGAGCATCAGACCAAAGTTCATGGGCGCTCGCTCCTAATGGCCAAGAGCGGGATAGCGCCGCTCCGCGAAGCGGATCGACAGAAGGGTGAGGGTGGTCAGCGACAGGTAGATGGCTGATGCCGCGAGATAGAAGGTCAATGGGGCGCGCAGCGACCCGGCCCCGACATAGGCGACGCGCATGATGTCGGTCAGGCCGACGATCGAGACCAGCGCGGTGTCCTTGAACAGCGAGATCCAGAGGTTGCCATAGGCCGGCAGCGCCAGCCGCAGCATCTGCGGTCCGATGACGAGGAGCCAGCGCTGCCAGGCGCCCAGGCCAAGCGCCTTGGCCGCTTCGGTCTGACCGGCGGGCACCGCGGCGATCGCACCGCGGAATACTTCGGTCGCATAGCCGCTGAAAACCACCGAAAGCGCGATGATGCCGGCATTGAAGGCGTTCACCTCGACATAGCGCCCGGCCAGCCTACTGGCGAGCGTGGTCCCGCCGAAATAGATGAGCAGGATGATGAGAAGTTCAGGCACGCCGCGCACAACCGTGGTGTAGGCAGTCACGATGCGGGCGAGCGGCGGGTGCGCCGAGCCTTTCGAGATCGCCAGAAGCAATCCGGCGGCTGTCCCCAAGCAGCCGCTGATCAGCCCAAGGCTGACGGTTATGGTGAAGGCGGCAGCAAATTGAGCAGTAAAACCACCCATTGAGCGTTTCCTTGAAGCACAATACGCTAAAAAGAGCCGGCCGCGTGAAGATCATAGCCGGCGGGAAACCTTAGGTTGCGCCTTGTATTGTAAATAACTCTGAGTTAACTGTCTGACTTGTATTAGGATAAGATCTGGATTATTGGCATTCAATCTATAATTTTCATAATTTTTGCTATAAGAAATCCTTATAATGCGAGATTTAATCTAGAGGGAAATCGTCGTTTGGTGACGGCCGCATCGCTCGACTGGCATTGCGCCACAAAGAAGGCAGCCGGCGCTTTGCAAGCCTGACCAGCCAAGCCCATCCGCCAGCCCGGCCCGAGCGCTGGTTCCGGCTATTTGGGGATGGAGGCGATCGAGGGGCGGACTCCTGATCTTGGAGCCGGCTATTTGTCTGCTGAACTCACGCGGAAGAGGACAACGGGATCGCACTCCAGCGCCTTGGCGATCCTCTCGGCCACGTTCAGGCTGGGATTTTTCTGGCCGCGTTCGATCCCGCCCATGTAGCTGTAGGCAAGGCCCGCCTCGGTCGCGAGCGATTCCAGGGTCATTCCGCGCTTCAGGCGGACCGTGCGAACGTTCGCTCCAAAAATCTCCGCCAGGCGCATGCGCGCATAGCGATAAGCAAACCTTCAGCTTTACCAGTCACTATAGTGACCATATTATAGTGTGTCCCGAGATCGCCCGTGATCTTGGGGGCGGACCCTGCAGATTTTGCCCCGGCGTCTGCCAGCAGCGACCGCAAAGGGCATCGGCCCGTCCGTTGGAAGGAGCGCAGGCAATGGAACTGCTGCCAGGCGGCTTCAAGGTCCGTCAGTTGCAAGTCTTTCGCGCCGTGCTTCGCACCGGCTCGACACGGCGGGCCGCGGTCGAGCTCGGCATCAGCCAGCCGGCCGTCAGTCAGCATATCAAGCAGCTCGAGGCGACCGTCGGCCTCACGCTCTTCAAGCGGTCCGCCAACCGCATCGTGCCGCTGCTCGAGGCCTGGGAATTGCTGCGGAACGTCGAAATGGCGCTGACGTCGCTCGGACGGCTGGAAGCATCCATCTTCGCGATGAGGAATGAAGAAAAGCAGCGCATCGCGATCGCCGCTCCATCTGTGTTCGGTTTCGTCACCCTGCCGAAGGTGGTTGGCATCATCTATGCCAGGACCGCCTCGAATGTGCGCTCCATCTCGGGCAGCTACGAACAGATCGGCGAGCACATCCTGGCGGGCCGCGCCGATCTCGGAATTTCGAGATTGCCGCTCGATGCGCGCCTGTTCGAATGGGCGCCGCTCGGATCGGCGCGCAACGTCTGCATCTTTCCTCCCAGCCACCGGTTTTCGAGCCTGGCTCGAGTCGAGGCCCAGGATCTCGCCGGCGAGACGATCGTCGACATCGATCCGCAATTCGCTGCCCACCAGATGAATTTCAACGCCCTGCGCTTTGCCGGCGCGGAGCCCGACATTCTGGTCGAGTTCGATTGCAACGGTCACGAGGCCGGATATGTTTCAGCAGGGCTCGGCATTGCGATAACCAACGAGATTATCGCGCGCGAGTACGTAGCGTTCCGACTCGAAGCACGGCCAGTGGAACCCTCGGCGCTTTATCACTACGTCGCGGTGTGGCAGAAGGGGCGCACCTTCTCCAATGCATTGAACGTCGCGCTCGAGGCAATCATCGCCGCATTTTCAAAATCTGAAAGCGATTGAAGGGATCGGTGCTGCAGATGGCTACCTTCTTCTTAGCCGGCTTCCGTTTGATGAAGAACTTCAAACGGAAGCCGCCTATTATGCTCGCAGGTGCGGGATCACCACCGAAGAAGCCTTGCGGATCATCAAAGAGGCGAACGTCCAGAAGCAGCCTTTCCGTCCCGAATTGGAACAATTCAATCGCTCAACGGTTGTAGGCTAGCGGTCGATTCCGAGTGGCAGGATGCAGTCGTCTACTCTCCAGAAGCCCGTCGCTTTATGCTCATTAGCTGCGACGGGCTTTCGATTCCCGCGCCCTGCGAGGCCGCCTCTTAAACTGACTTAGCGCTGTAACCCCCTTATCGCCACCTGCAGATCGTCTAGTGTGAACTCCATTGTGTATCTATACCGCGACCCGTCGGTATATAGGCCCTCGGCGTCGATCGACACGATGACCGCTCCGGGTGTTCCTTGTCGGACGTCTCCATCGGTCAACGGACGATGAAATATCGTTCGAGACGACCCCTCGCGCTTAGCTGGTCCTACCGATATACGCATCTTTTTGTCCGCCTTGGCTGTCCAACAGGTCAGTGCAATTGCGGTGCCAACAAACGCGTCCCATTATCGGTCGGGTGACAGTCTTTGTGCAGCCAGGTGCGGTGTGCTCATTCTGTTCGCGGCCCGTTCGAAACAAGCGATCTCTAATGGACGGTCGTTTCGGCCGAAAGAGGTAGCATCTCGATTATTGCCGGCCGTTTAATTAGCCATACCATCAACATGAATGACCCGCCGGTTTAGTCGGCTTTTTTGGCAAACGCCCAAACCATCAAGGGATATTCCTCGTCGTTGCTCAGGTCCCGCCACACGCCATACGCGCGGACTGGCCCTCCAATGTGCGCCCTGGCGCAGGCCTTGTTGCCCCAGCCGAAGGCCTGCACGTCGTCTTCGCCAAAGCCTCCTTCGACCATCAGCTGCTTGAGCCCCGAGGGCGTCCAGCGGTTGTAGTCGTGCGGGCGGGCGTGTACGCGGAACAGGAAGGGCGTCGCCACCATCGCCCAGCCGCCGGGCTTCACCATGGCGTGGATGTTGGCGGCGGCCACTTGCGGGCGTTGCACATGCTCCAGCACCTGGTCGGCGATGACGATCGAATATTGCTCGTCGGTGCGGTCCTTGCAGATGTCGAAGTCGGGGAAGTCGACTGAGCGGTAGTCCGGGCATAGGGCTCGCCAATAGCGGTTCCAGCCCGGCGAGATCTCGACAACGTCGCGCGACTTGCGGTTGGCCGCTTCGAGGAAAACTGTGAAAGCTTCGATCTGGCGGATGCGCAGCCAGTTGCGGCTATCATAGCGAACCAGCCGCTTCACCGCGTGTTTGCCACGATTTTTCAGGGCGCCGGCAAGGTTTGTCATTCTCGACCTCCTCCTGCCCGCCGCAAACCTTCTTATTCTGCAAACCGTACAAAAGAATGACGGCGCAAAGGAGCCGGCGTCGTCGGCGCCGGCCTCCCGCGGATCAGACTTCGATCAATAGTTGCTGTTGTAATAGCGGTCGTCGCAGGGCGCGGTGTAGATGCGGCCGTAGCGGTCCTGGTAGCGGCAGAGCTGACCGCCGCGCGGCTCCTGCGGGGTGGTGGCCGAGCCAACGACGGCGCCGAGCAGCGCGCCGCTCGCTGCGCCAATTACGGTGCTCTTGGTGTTGCCGCCGATCGCCTGGCCGACCAGTGCGCCGCCGGCGCCGCCGAGCAACGCACCGGTGGTGGCCCGCTGCTGGCCCTCGGTCTGCGTCTCGCAGCCGGCAAGGGCTGCGGTCATGAGCACCGCCAGAATAGCCTTCTTGATGATCATCACTAGAACTCCTCTGAAGCCCCAGGAAATGGCAACAGGTTGAAAACAGGGGCGATTTCGCCCACCTGCGGTCGCATTGCGGCGGAACGGCGGCGGAGCTCGCTCACGAAGTGAATCACGGTTTCCCGGCAGTTGATCGCCATGGTTGCCAAAGGGGAAAGATGTTCAGAAGGCGCCAAGCGGAACCATGATCGGAGTGAGCGCCCGACGGTCGGCTTCTGCCATGACCTTCGTAAGGGAAGTGGGATCTGGAACCGCCTCGCCGTCCTCGATCAGACCTTCAACGTGAAAGGCCAAAGCCTGTTCGGCCAACTCGCGTGCCTCTTCGAGAGTTGCCCCGGCCGTAATAGCGCCCGGGAGGTCGGGAAAGGACACTCCGTAGTCGCTGGCGTCATCTTTGTGGATCAGCCCGACGTACTGGCGCATTCCGTTCCTCTTGCCGCACGGTCATCGACCGCTAGTTTAAAGCGCCAATACGACGGCGCAAGACGATGGACAAAGCTACATCGACCCGCACCACTCCTGAAGGGAGGCGGAGGGTTCGCGCTGCGCAGTATGTGCGCATGTCGAAGGAGCAGCAGACCTACTCGATCGAAAACCAGAAAGACGCCATCCGCAACTATGCCGATATCATGGGCTACGAGATCGTCGCCACTTACGAGGACGCCGGTCGCAGCGGCCTCATGTTGGAAGGGCGCCCCGGCCTGCAAAGTTTGCTCGCCGACGTGGAGAGCGGGCGCGCCGATTTCGAAACCATCGTTGTCTATGATGTTAGCCGCTGGGGCCGCTTTCAGAACGTCGATGAAAGCGCGTCCTACGAGTACCGGTGCCATCTGGCCGGCGTGCGGATCGAATTCTGCGCCGAGCAGTTCTTGAACGACGGCAGTATCGGCTCGGACGTGCTCAAGGCTATCAAACGCAGCATGGCGGCCGAGCACAGCCGCATGCTCTCGCAGAAGACATTCATAGGGCAGGCAAGGCTGATCCGGTTGGGATTCCGCCAGGGTGGTAAGCCAGGTCTCGGCTTGAGACGCCAGATTATCGACCATTCGGGACGCCCCAAACTTATCCTCTCTGAGCACGAGCAAAAGAGCGTGCACACCGACAGGACGATCCTGGTGCCAGGGCCGTCCGAAGAAGTTGCAACGGTTCGGTGGATCTTCCGTCAGTTCGTCAAAACGCACATGACAGAACTCGAGATGGCAAGGCTCCTGAACAAGCGCGGCGTGTTGACGGACCTTGAGCGACCATGGAAGCGGGAAACCGTGCGCGGCGTCCTGACCAATGAAAAATACGTCGGCACCAATGTCTGGAACAGGCGCTCCCGCAAGCTGAAAGCAAAGGCAGTGAGCAACCCTCCTGAACAGTGGGTGCGCGCGGAAGGTGCATTCGAGCCGATTGTAGATCGCAAGCTGTTCGATCGGGCTCAAGCCATCCACAGAGAGCTCTATTCGCATCTGCGCGTGAGCAATGATGCGATTCTGGCTGCACTGAAGAAAGTCCTGGTGCGTCACGGCGCCCTGTCCAGCTCGATCATCGAGGCTGCGCCTGATTGTCCTAAGGCCAGCTTGTATCATCATCGTTTCGGGAGCCTTCTGAAGGCCTACGAATTGATTGGGTATCAGCCACCCAAGAACTGGCAATTTATCACATCGCGAGAGCGACTGGCGTCGCTGCGCACACAGGCGATCGGGGACCTACTGGCCGCGATCGGATGCGTTGGCGGAAAGGCCACCTACGACAGAGAGGCCGACCTCCTGCGGATCAACGATGAGTTCACGGTTGCGGTCGAAATCGCACGCTGCCGCGCTTCCGACCACGGCTACCCTTTCTGGTCCATGGACACCCAACGCCAGTCGGTGGTCGACATTTTCACCCTGATCAGGATGCGCCCGGGTGACCTGGTCATTCGGGACTACCTCATTGCCCCCGCTTCTGAAATCGTCGGCAGATCGCAATTGGCCGCGAACAATGGAGCGCAGCTGGACACCTACCTCTTTTCCACGCTCGACCCTCTCGTCAAGCTCTCAGCGCGAGCCGGTGCGGAGACCCTATGGTGCGGTTGAAGCGTCGTTTGACCCGAGAGGCTGCCTACAAGGCTTTGCACGACAGCGCCCAGAGACACGCCCGCGAAATTGCTGCCGATCAACCTGGGTCGAAGGAGAAGCTATTCGCGCCCAAGCTGTTGCCGGCCTACAAGGCGGCGTGCGGCCGCAAGCGCGATTTCATACGAGAAACCGAGGAAGCGGAACGCTGCCTGGTCCGTCTGGCCGAAGCGCTTCACGTGATAATGAATGACAAAGAGTTTCTCTCGTTGCTCAAGTCAGAGGGGTTTGCCACCATCCCAAACTGCCTGGTGCAGAGGTTACACGACGACGCTCCGTTAGAGGCGGCAACAGCAAAGCATGCCGGCATGTTGCCTGCAGACAGCAGCGCGGGCGGGCAACCTGTCAGCGGGATTTGCCCGGACGTCCTCGCTTTCCTCCAGGACTGCTTTGTGAAAGTGAAGATCTTCGGTTTGCTGCGGCATGTGCTCCCGGCCAGGCAAATGGAAATTGCCCGACTGATGGTCGGTATGGAGCGGGTCACATTCACATACACGAAGATCCTTGTCGCCTTTACGCCGCGCCCTCTGCTGGCCAAGGGTTTCGATCCAACGACGATAGCCAACGTGTCTGAAGATCAACTCGGCGCGATGACGCCAGAACTTGGCAGGCTAAGCAGTGAGTTTTTGAGCGCTGTGGAGCGACGTGGCTCCGTGAGCCTGAAACTGCTGGCGGCCGGTCGCTATTTGGACCGGCTGATGGATAATTCCAAGGTGGTGCGCTACCTAGCACACAACTTCCCAGACCAATTCGAAGAGTTTCATAGCTTGTCGACGCCGACCCCAATTAGGTAGGCTCGATGCTCACTCATCGCGCCAGATTACCCGCTTCTCCCATCGGACCTGGACTACTAGTTGTTTGATCCCAGGCTTTGATGGGGCATCCTTATCTTCCGAATCAAAGGATGCGCTATGGGCCAGGTTCTGCATGGG
>NZ_VFVI01000018.1:0-87379 GCF_006442775.1 Mesorhizobium sp. B2-4-6 | reverse complement strand
CAGAACCTGGCCCATAGCGCATCCTTTGATTCGGAAGATAAGGATGCCCCATCAAAGCCTGGGATCAAACACCTAGTAGGCGAGGAGATGTGGCGTAACCGCGGCTGGGGGCAGCCGTAACGGATCGAGAAGCCCTTCCATGTCGGCCGGCTGGCGTCGGATTGGACCATCGTCGGGTGCGGCTTCTGCTTCATTGACAAGCCTTTTGGGGTCTGTGAGACAATTCGCGCTCACCACAAAAAAGGGGAACCACAATGAACAGAATCACCATTTTCGCGGCGGCGCTGACAGCGGCCGCGGTGCTTAGCGCGCCGGCGATGGCCGGGACGTCGCTTACCATCGGCATCAGTGGCTGGACCGGTTTCGCGCCGCTGACTTTGGCCCAGCAGGCCGGGCTCTTCGAAAAGCACGGGCTCGACGTCACGCTCAAGAAAGTGCCGCAGGCGAGTCGCCCGCTGGCCATCGCCAGCGGCGACTTGCAATGCGCGGCGACCACGGTCGAGACCTGGATGGTGTGGAACGCCAGCGGCGTCACCACCAAGCAGATCTTCCAGCTCGACAAATCCTATGGCGCCGACGGCATCGTCGTGCGCAACGACATCAAGACCGTCGCCGATCTCAAGGGCAAGACTGTCGCCTCGTCCGCGCCCGGAACCTCGCCCTATTTCCTGCTCGCCTGGGTGCTCAACAAGAACGGCATGTCGACCAAGGACGTCACCGTCGTCAACCTGGAGCCGGATGCGGCGGCGCAGGCCTTCCTCGCCGGCCAGAACGATGCCGCCGTCACTTACGAGCCCTTCATCTCGGCCGTGCGCGACAAGGCCGACCAGGGCCACATCCTGGCGACCACCCTCGACTATCCGATGGTGCTGGATACAGTCGGTTGCACGCCGGACTTCCTCAAGGCCAATCCCGATGCCGCCAAGGCGCTCGCCGACAGCTATTTCGACGCGCTCGAAATGATCAAGAAGGACCCGCAGAAATCCTATGAGATCATGGGCGCCGACGTGAAGCAGTCGGCCAAGGAGTTCGAGGATTCGGCCAAGTACCTGAAATGGGCCGACAAGGCGGAGAACAAGCAGTTCTTCACCAAGGATTTCCAGGATTTTTCCAAGACCGCGGCAGAGCTCCTGCTGCAGATGGGGCTGATCAAGGAAGCGCCAGATGTGACGACGCTTGCCGACACCAGCGCGGTGGCCAACTGACCGCGCATTTTTCGATCGACGGCGGCGACAAGCCGCCGTTCTTCCTCTTCAAGGACAGGGCCTGATGCTGCGTCCCTTGCACCCCGTTGCGCCGGGCACGCGAACCGTGCTCGGCATCGCCTTCTTCGTGCTGTTCGTGGCCTTCTGGGCGTGGATCACGCTCGGCGGCCATGTGAACCGGATCTTTCTTGCCGATCCGCTGTCGATGCTGAAGGACGGCTGGCGGCTGCTCGTCGAAGACCGGTTCTGGCTCGATATATTGATCACCATCTGGCGCGTCTTCGGCGGCTTTGTGCTGGCCTCTATCGTCGCAGTGCCGATCGGCATCGCCATGGGCGCCTGGAAGCCGGTCGAAGCCTTCCTCGAGCCGTTCGTGTCGTTTGCGCGCTACCTACCGGCGTCGGCCTTCATCCCGCTGCTCATCCTGTGGGCCGGCATCGGCGAACTGGAAAAGCTCCTGGTTATCTTCGTCGGCTCGGTGTTCCAGATCATTCTGATCATCGCGGTCAAGGTCGGCGGCACGAGGCGGGATCTGGTCGAGGCCGCCTATACGCTGGGGGCGACCGACAATGGCATCGTCAGGCGTGTCATCATGCCGGCCAATGCGCCGGAAATCGCCGAGACGCTGCGGCTGGTGCTCGGTTGGGCCTGGACCTACGTCATCGTCGCCGAGCTGATCGGCTCGTCGTCGGGCATCGGCTACATGATCATCAACAGCCAGTCGCGGCTGGCGACGGGACAGATCATCTTCGGCATCATCGTCATCGGGCTGATCGGGCTTTTGTCCGACTTCGCCTTCAAGGCGCTCAACCGCTGGCTCTATCCATGGAGCCTGGCGTGAGCAAGCTTCTCATCGAAGGCGTTTCGCGGACCTTTGCCGGGGTCGGGGGCGGCGAGCCGGTGCGGGCGCTGCAGCCGGTCGACCTCGCGGTCGCGGCCAATGATTTCATCACCATCCTGGGGCCGTCCGGTTGTGGGAAATCTACCCTGCTGAGGATCGTCGCCGGGCTGGAGGCCCCGAGCACCGGCCGCGTGCTGCTCGACGGCAAGGCAGTCACAAGGCCGGGACCGGACCGCGGCATGGTGTTCCAGTCCTACACGCTGTTTCCCTGGCTGACGGTCGCAGAAAACATCGGCTTCGGACTGCGCGAGCAAGGCAGGCCAGAGCGAGAGCGCAACGAGGTCGTCGCTTCCTATGTCGATCTCGTCGGCCTGAAGGGTTTCGAGAATCATTGGCCCAAGCAACTGTCGGGCGGCATGCAGCAGCGCACGGCGATCGCGCGCGCTTTGGCCAACGACCCCGCGATTCTGTTGCTCGACGAGCCGTTCGGCGCGCTGGACAACCAGACGCGCGGTCTGATGCAGGAACTGCTGCTCGGCATCTGGGAGCGGCGCAAGAAGACGGTGCTGTTCGTCACCCACGACATCGAGGAGGCGATCTTCATGGCATCGCGAGTGATCGTGATGAGCGCCCGGCCCGGCCGCATCAAGTCGGACGTGCCGGTCGACCTGCCGCACCCGCGCCATTACACGCTGAAGACCAGCCCCGAATTCTCGGCGCTCAAGGCGCAACTTACCGAAGACATCCGCGTCGAGGCGATGCGGACGGCGCAAGGGCAGTCAGTCGGGGCTTGATCCGGAACCTTCGGATCAAGCAGCCAAGAGTTGCTTGCGGTCGACGCGCTCCTGCTGGGGCGAACGGGCGTAGAGCTCGCGGTAGCATTTGGAGAAATGCGAGGCGGAGACAAAGCCGCAGGCGACCGCCACTTCGACCACCGGCATCGACGACTGGATCAGCAGGTGCCGGGCGCGGTCGAGCCGGATTTCCAGATAGTAGCGGGCAGGGGAACGGCCCATCTCGGTGCGGAACAGGCGCTCGATCTGCCGCCGGGACAGGTCGACATGGTCGGCGATCTCGATCAGCGACAGCGGCTCGGAAAGGTTGGCCTCCATCAGCTCGATGATGGTCAGCACCTTGGAGTTCTGCACGCCAAGGCGGGCGCGCAGCGGCAGGCGCTGGCGGTCGGTCGGGCTGCGCACCCGGTCGGTCAGCACCTGCTCGCAGACGCGGTTGACGAGGCTTTCGTCGAAATCGTCGCCGATCAGCTTCAGCATCATGTCGAGCGCGGCGGTGCCACCGGCGCAGGTGTAGACGTTCTGGTCCACCTCGAAGAGGTCGGCAAAGACATTGGCCTTCGGGAATGCCTCGGAAAAGCCCGGCAGGTTCTCCCAATGGATGGCGCAGCGCTTGTTGGACAACAGGCCGGCGGCGGCCAGGATATGCGCGCCGGTGCACAGGCCGCCGACGGCGACGCCGCGATTATATTCCTCGCGCAGCCAGGCGAAGGCTGACTTGTTCTGGTAGCGCTCGACATTGATGCCGCTGCAGACGATCGCCATGTTCGGCCGATCCGGCCCGGCCATCTTCTTGCGCTCTTCCTCGAGCGAGGTGTTGACGGCGCATTCGACGCCGTTCGAGGCGCGCACCGGCTTGCCGTCAATGCTGGCCAGCCGCCAACGATAGGCTTCGTAGCCGAGCATCCGGTTTGCCGAGCGCAGCGGATCGAGCGCCGTCGCGAAGGCGATCATGGTGAAATCGGGAATGAGGAAGAATACAAACGATCTCTTGATCGGATGCTTTACGGCATTCACGGGGAAACCTCACGCAGCCATGACGCGAACAGGATGTCGCGAACAGCATAGCGACAACAGGAAAAGTCATTCCTGTCAATCGGGTAGGCGGCTAAGTGAAGATTAAATTTGCGACACGGGTCGCAAATGGGCAATTGGTGCAACTGCAGGGCGTCTCTGTGCCGACGTCAGGTGGCAACGCCCAAACGAAAACGCCGCCTCGGCGGAGCCGGGCGGCGTTGAATTCGGTATGCCGGATTGTCTCAGGCAATGAAGCCGAGACGGGCAGCAGCCACCGCGCCGGTCTGGCCGGGCATGGTCTTGGCGAGGCGCTGACGCTCCAAAGCGGTGGTCAGGTTCATTTCGCGGCGGGCGAACAGGCGGGCAAAAAGCTTCATTGTCATCTCCATTGGGTTGCTCAGACGGGTCGCCTTCGCTTGATGGAGTGGGGCAGCTCGTTTGCTGACGTGGATATATGCTCACTTCAGCAAAAACTAAATCGCAAAAACGAAGCGCTTGATATGAAATGCGACATGATTTGCGACGTCTTTGGGTAGTCCGCCCAAGATTTCCTATTATTTACAGGGCTTTAATCGGCTTGTTAACCCGCTATGCGGGTGGTTCATATGCGTCATGCAGCTGCCGCATGGCTGGAAAAGTCGTTTGAATGCAAACAAAAGGGCTTAACAACAAAGGCCTGCCGAGCTGACGCGGCAGGCCTTCAGATCTCCATACACACTTGATTACTTCGCTCCGGCCCAACTTCCGACGCCGAAGCGCAAGCCGGTCTTGGCATCGGCGGCTTCCGGCCAGCCGATATCCTTCTGCAGTTCGATCGGCAGCGCATGGATGGCGCGTTCGGTCTGGTAGCGGGCGCGGGCCGCGCTGAATTCGGTCGCAAGCCGACCGATGGACGACAGGATAGACATTTCTTCTCCTCTATGCGGGCAGGCAGGTGCCCGTCACTTGCGTTAAGTCAGGTCTGTTTCAGCTTCATTTCATGTCGATTGCAGGACTGTGTCAGAGTCGTTTCATGGCTGCTTTTGGCAGCATCCTGTTATCGATCGAGTTGACTATGCGCCTGGAGTGATGTTCAATCAAACGAAATGGAATGATGGATTGCATCAGAAAAATTGAAGGCAGCCTGCCATGAACGCCCCGCTCAATCACCCTTTGCCGCTGCTTGACCTCGATGTGCTGCGCACTTTCGTGGCGATTGCCGAGACCGGCAGCTTCACCACCGCCGCCAACGCGGTGTTCCGCACGCCATCGGCCGTTTCCATGCAGATCAAGAAGTTGGAGGACATCCTCGGCCGTTCCGTCTTCGCGCGCGACGCGCGCTCGGTGACGCTGACCACGGATGGCGAGATGCTGCTCGGCTATGCGCGCCGGCTTTTGTCGATCAACCGCGAGGTGGTGTCGAAATTCATCATCCCCGACATCGTCGGCGTGGTGCGGCTCGGTTCCCCGGACGACTATGGCGAGCGCGTGCTGCCGCATGTGCTGAAGCGTTTTGCCCAGTCGCATCCGTCGATTGCCGTCGACGTCACCATCGACCAGAGCATCAATCTGCGCCGCCGCATGGACGACCGCGCGCTCGACATCACGCTGCTCACCAATTCCTACAAGACCAGCGCGATCGGCGCCGAGGTGCTTTTGACCGAACCGATCGTGTGGGCGGGCGCCAAGGGCGGCTGCGCCCACCTGCGCGAGCCGCTGCCGGTGTCGCTATGGGAAGAAGGCTGCGCATGGCGGGCAGGGGCGTTGGAAGCGCTTGGCCGCGAGGGCCGCAACTACCGCATCGCCTATATGAGCGCCCACACGGCCGGCCAGCGCGCCGCCATCATGGCCGACCTCGCGGTGGCGCCGCTGCCGAAGTCGTTCCTCGGCGACGAGATGGTCTCGCTGGGCGCCAAGGACGGCATGCCCGAGATCGGCACCTACAATCTCGCCATGGTGGTGGCGCCCGATGCAAGCGCGCCGGTGAAGGCCGTCGCCGACCATATCCGCGCGACGTTCGAACTGTTCCGCGAGACCGGCAAGTTCTGAGCTATTCGGCCGCCGGCGCCGGGCGCTCCGCGAAAGCGGCTTTCGTCCTGCGTCGCGCACGAGTCTGGCGCGCTGCTGGAACATTATCGAGGAATGCCACGATGCTGTCGCGCGCGCGGCGTGCTTCGGGCATCTCGATCAGCGGCCAGACGTGGAACATGCCCTCCTCGTAGACCACGTCGACCTCGACGCCGGCGGCGCGCGCGCGTTCGGCGAAGATGAGATTATCTGGTGTCAGCATGTCGTGTGAACCGGTCAGCAGCAGTGTCTTCGGCAGCACGGACAGGTCGCCGTAAAGCGGGCTGATGTGCCAGTCGGTGCGGTCGAAACCGGCGCTGTAGAGCCGCACCGCTTCCAGCCCACCCGGAATACCCAGCCACGGATCCTGCCGCTCGGCCTCGAAGACTTCGGGATTTGCAAGCGAAACGTCGAGACCGGGCGAGATCAGCACATGGCGCGACGGTGCCGGCAGGCCGTCCTCGGCTGCCATCATGGTGAGCACGACGGCCATGTTGCCGCCGGCGGAATCGCCCATGAAGACGATGTCCCCGGCGTCGGTCTCCTCGAGCATGCGACGGTAGACGTCGCCGACCATGCCGAACATGACATGGAAATCGTGCTCGGGCGCGATGGGATAGATCGGCACGGTTATGCCGAAGCCGAGACGCTCGGCCATCTCGGCGATCAGCCCCCAATGGTAGGACGTGATCTGAAAAACGTAGGCGCCCCCATGCATGTAAAGGATGCGCCGGCGTTCGCCCGCCTTCGGCGCGACCTCATACACGGGAAAGCCGTCGATTTCGGTCTCGGTGATGTCCAGCCGCGCCTTGAGCAAGGCCGGCGGATGATAGTCCTCGGTCTTGCGGGCGTAAGCGATCCAGCGCTGCAGGTTTTCCGGGCTGGAAAAAGCCTTCTTGCGGCTGTGCCTGAGAACGAACGAAACGAGATGGCTTTTCAAACTGGGCATGCGGATACACGGACTTCGGCAGAGCCGACTAAGAGAATTTCCCTGCTCTGCGAAGATTGTACCTCAGTTTGAAATGTCAAGGAATCACGCTGGCACATCGGCGTGATCCGATGGTGCCAGTTCTTTGTTTGCGCAATTCCGCACGGAAGGCCACGGCAAGTGGGGAGCCTGAACGCGTCACACTTTCCCGGATTGCCCTAGCGCGACTTCGGCAGCAGTGCCGCGCGCAGTTTGTAGTCATCGGTCGCCGAGGCCGCGTTGCGGCCCCGGTGCTTGCCGAGCAGTTTGCATTTGTCGGCGAAGGTCATCAGCGGGGCGTGCCGAGAAGCAGCGCATGAAGGGCTGCCTGCGGGTCGCTCGGCGGTGAAGCCGGCCAGCCGATATCCTTCTGGACGTGCGCCGGCAGGCTGTTCAGGGCGCGGATCGCCTTGTTCCTGGCGTGAGCCTGCCTGATGGTCACACCAAAACGGCTGAGGTTGTCGTACATCGACATTTTTTTCATCTCCCTTGAAGAGTAGCGGCGGCCGAGGATTGTCCGCAGCCGCCGTTCGATGTCGGGTAAATCGCTCACGCATGTATCGGATCGATTTCGCGAAAACAGCGTTTCGGTTTCCGGATGGCGCGAATCCGGAAACATTTGCATACAAACGAATTGGACCGGCGGGCATTCCGGCTTCTCTCCGGATAGAAGCCATGCGCGGGTTGACAGCAGCGCTCGCCTGCTTTGTTATTGTGCGATGCGATATCGACTGTATGCACTGCAGCATAGCGCGATCTGGACCAGAGCATCGTGACGAGCATCCACAGTGTTCAGTATCTGCGGGGCCTCGCCGCCTGCGCGGTGGTCTGCTTCCATGTCAGCGAACAGTTCGGCGGTCCGTTCCACGTCGGAGCAGCCGGCGTCGACGTTTTCTTCGTCATCAGCGGTTTCATCATGTGGGTGACGACGGCCGGCAGGCCGGCCGATCCCTGGCGTTTCATGGGTCGCCGGATCACCCGCATCGTGCCTCTCTACTGGATCGTCACGCTGCTGACCGCGGCAGGCATCCTGATCAAGCCACAATTCTTCTATGGCCATTTCTTCAGTGCGGCGAATTTCGTCGGCTCGCTGTTCTTCCTGCCTGTCTTGCAGGAAGGGGCGCTGCATCCCATCGTCATACAGGGTTGGACGCTTTGCTATGAGATGATGTTCTATCTCGTTTTCACCCTGGTCCTGTTCCTTGGGGAGCGCTGGCGGTTCGGCGTTCTCGTCGGCGCCCTTGTGGCCATCGTCGCGCTGCATTTCGTCTTGCCGGCGGGATATGCGCATGCCTTCTCCGATCCTGTCGTGCTCGAGTTCGCGGCCGGGGTCGTCGTGGGGCGCGTGTGGCTCCGGGGCGCCAGGCTGCCGCTCTGGGCGGGGCTGGCAATGGCCGGCATGGGATTTCTTCTGCTTGCGGCCAGTCCGCTGCTCGATGCCGACACGGCTCGCGCCTTGCGCTGGGGGCTTCCGGCCACGCTGATCGTGGCGGGCGCGGTGTTTGCCGAGCGGGCGCGGCCGTTCAAGTCCGCAGCCTTGCCCAGTTTTCTCGGCGATGCGTCCTATTCGATCTACCTATGGCATGTCGTGGCCGGCGTCCTGGCGACGGGTGTCGTCTTGAGGGCCGGCCTCCCGGCGGTCGTGCAGCCGGCAACGATCCTGGCCATCACGCTGGCGCTCTCGGCAGTGCTTTACCTGATCGTCGAAAAGCCATTGATCGGGCTGCTGCGCCCGCAACGTCCCAAGGGCGCCGTCAAGGCAAGCAATGCCGCGGCCGCAGGGGCCGCGGAATGACATCGCAAAATTAGTCGCGGCCCCGGCGTGCCGCGCGCTCCTCGCGCGAGCGTCGGCGCGGCGTAGCATCGCTGGCGGTGCCGTCCTCGCTCATCGCCTTGCGCGGCGGCAGCTTCACCGCGGCCGCCAGCTTCGGGAAGGGGTCGACCTTGTTCGGCAGCGCCATGGCGTAGACGAAGTGCTCCTGGAATTTCGGTTCCAGCGCCGTCTCGATCTTCTCGATCCGGCTTACCGTCTCCTCGATCTCGCGCCGGTAGCCGCGATTGAGCAGCGCCATGCGCGCGCCGGCGCCGGCGGCGTTGCCGACTGCCGAGACCTTGTCCAAGTCGCAATCCGGGATCAGGCCGAGCACCATGGCGTATTTCGGATCGATGAAGGAGCCGAAGGCACCGGCGAAATGGATGCGGTCGACATGGTCGGTGTGCTGCTTTTCCATCAGAAGCTTGGTGCCGGCATAGAGTGCTGCCTTGGCAAGCTGGATGGCGCGCACGTCGTTCTGCGTGATCGTGATCTTCGGCTCGCCCTCCTTCAGCACGTAGGAGAAGGTGCGGCCGTTCGGCACGATGCGTGGCGAGCGCATGCCGAGCGATCCATCGACGACGCCATCCTCCGAGATGATGCCAGCGAGATACATCTCCGCCACCACCTCGATGATGCCGGAGCCGCAGATACCGGTGACGCCGGTCGCCTGCACGCTGTCGGTGAAGCCCGGCTGATCGGACCACAACTCCGAGCCGATGACTCGATATTTCGGTTCCAGCGTTTCGGGGTCGATGCGAACGCGCTCGATGGCGCCAGGCGCCGCGCGCTGGCCGCCGGAGATTTCAGCCCCTTCGAAGGCCGGGCCGGTCGGGGAGGAGGCCGCGACCACACGCGTGGAGTTGCCGAGCACGATCTCGGCATTGGTGCCGACGTCGACGATCAGCATCATCTCGTCCTGGCGGTGCGGGCCTTCCGACAGGGTGACGGCGGCGGCGTCGGCGCCGACATGGCCGGCAATGCAAGGCAGCATATAAAGGCGGGCGCCCTGGTTCAGCTTCAGGCCGATGTCGGATGCCTTGATGCGCACCGCGCCGGAGACGGCAAGCGCGAAAGGCGCACCGCCCAATTCGGTCGGATCGATGCCGAGGAACAAGTGATGCATGATCGGATTGCCGACGAAGACGGAATCCAGGATGTCGGCGCGCTGGACATTGCCTTCGGTGCAGACCTTGTCGACGAGGCCGGAAACCGCCTCGCGCACGGCGACCGTCATGCCTTCGCGTCCGTCCGGATTCATCATCACATAGGAGACGCGGCTCATCAGATCCTCGCCGAAGCGGATCTGCGGATTGGACGTGCCGGAAGATGCGGCGACCCGGCCCGACAGCAGCGACACCAGATGCATGGCGATGGTGGTCGAGCCGATGTCGCAGGCAAGGCCATAGGCTTCGTTCTTGAGGCCGGGCCACAATGCGATGACACGCGCGATATCGCTCTCGGCATCCTTGTGGATGGCGGCCGTCGCGGTCCAGTTGCCCTTGCGCAGGATGCCTTGCACCTGCGGCAGGAGATAGAAATCGAATTCGAGGTTCTTGAGACCCCAGTCCTTCATCAGGGCGATCTTGAGCCGGTCGAGATCGCCGAGCGGCTTGTGCATGTCGGGCTCCTCGATCTCGACATA
The DNA here is from genome assembly GCF_006442775.1 of Mesorhizobium sp. B2-4-6. Taxonomy (NCBI): domain Bacteria; kingdom Pseudomonadati; phylum Pseudomonadota; class Alphaproteobacteria; order Hyphomicrobiales; family Phyllobacteriaceae; genus Mesorhizobium; species Mesorhizobium sp. B2-4-6. The sequence continues at coordinate 77,051 of NZ_VFVI01000018.1, read as the reverse complement.
GCACATGCGGATCGCCGTATCGCGGGCGATCACCCTGGTGTCGGCGTCCTTGCGGATGGTCTGGGCGTTGATGACCGTGTCCTGCGGCACGTCGATGACGAGGTCGCCGAGGATCTGCGCCGAGCAGGAGAGGCGGCGCCGCTCGGGCAGGCCGCGCACGCGCTCGTAGCGCTCTTCCTTGGCGCCCTTGGGCGAGATGTGATCGTTGGACGAGACGATCTTGTGCTTGGCGAAATTGCCTTCCTGCACCTCGATCTGGCAGCGCCCGCAAGTGGCGCGGCCGCCGCACACGCTTTCGACATAGACGCCGAGCTGGCGCGCCGCATCGAGCACGGGCGTTCCAACGGGGAACCGGCCGCGCTTGCCCGACGGCATGAACAGCACGAGCGGATCGGTGATGTTGGGCGGAGGGTTCATGCTGGCACGTGTCTCGATGGCAATTGTCGATGCCGTTTAACGGATCGTTTTACTGTTGGGTGGAGAGTCTGCTGGTCCAGAGGCCAACCATGTCGGATCTGCTGCTTTCCGCCGTCTTCACCGCGTTCACCATGGTGCGCGTGATCAAGGGCTCGTGGCTGCGCAATCCGCAATACCTCGCCACTGGGATCCTCGGCGCGATCGTCGTCGCGCTGCTGCTGCACGCGTTCTGGCCCGCCTATGACGATGATTTCATCGTCGGCGGCGTAACAGGCATCTTCGGATCGTGGGCGGGAATGGCGCTGTTCGACGCCATATTGGGCATGGCCTGAACGCAAAGCAGAGCTGTCCGGCCGCATCCACGATGCGATCGGACCAGCGTTGTTTGCGGTGCGGCTCACGATTGCGCGCTTATCCCCTGGCCATCCGGGCTTCACGGCCGCCGCGGCGACGGCCGCCATTGCCGCTGCCTTCGCCCGGCGCATTGACGGCCGTTGGAGCCGCAACGGCTTGACCGCCTTCGGCCGGCTTATAATCCTTGTAGGTGCGGATCCAGTTGGTGCAGTTCTCGTCCGTGCCGTTGAGCACATTGGCGCCGCGCACGGCTTCCATTTCCTGCGGACGGACCGGGTTCATGATGGCGCTGGTCATGCCGGCGCCGATCACCATCGGGATGAAGGCGGCGTTGATGCCGTGGCGGTGCGGCAGGCCGAAGGAGATGTTGGAGAGGCCGCAAGTGGTGTTGACCTTGAGCTCTTCGCGCAGCCGGCGCAGCAGCGCGAACACCTGGCGTCCGGCATCGCCCAGTGCGCCGATCGGCATCACCAGCGGGTCGACGACGACGTCATGCGCCGGGATGCCGAAATCGGCGCAGCGCTGGACGATCTTCTTGGCGACGGCGAAGCGGACGTCCGGGTCCATCGAGATGCCGGTCTCGTCGTTGGAGATTGCGACGACCGGGACGTTGTATTTCTTGATCAGCGGCAGGATGGCCTCGAGCTTTTCTTCCTCGCCGGTGACGGAGTTGACCAGCGGACGGCCCTTGGCGACCTTCAGCGCGGCCTCGATCGCGGCGGTCACCGAGCTATCGATCGACAGTGGCAGGTCGACCAGGCCTTGCACGATCTCCAGCGTCTGCACCAGAAGCGCCGGCTCGGTCGCATTGGGGTCGACGGCGGTGACGCCGGCATTGACGTCGAGCATGGTGGCGCCGCAGGCGGCCTGTTCCAGCGCGTCCTTGATGACGGTCTCGAAATTGCCAGCCACCATCTCGGCGGCGAGCTTCTTGCGGCCGGTCGGGTTGATGCGTTCGCCGATCACGCAGAAGGGCTGATCGAAGCCGATGACGATTTCTCGGGTCGCCGAGGCGACGATGGTGCGGGTCATGAAATCTCTCCGTCGGGATATAAAGAGTTCTTTATATCGTTATCTGATCTCGTTCAAGCGGATGGTGACTGTCACGCTGTCAATGCGCGGTCTTCACCATATCCACCTGGGTTTCGGTAATCTCGTCGTGCAGCAGGTGGTCGAGTCGGTCGGCGACCAGTTGGTCGTCGCGCCGGCGCTCCCGCTTCCAGGGCTGGCGGCCTTTCAGCACGCCGGATTCATCGACGATCTCGGCGACATATTCCTCCTGGCGGTAGGCCATCACATGGATGCCGGCGACGCCGGGGATTTCCTTCACCTCGTTGATGATGTCGATGCAGAGCTGCTTGCCTTCCTTCTTCTGGTCCTGCGCGCCTTCCAGCCGCTTGATCACCGCGTCGGGGATATGGATGCCCGGCACGTTGGAACGGATCCACTTCGCCGTCTTGGCGGAAGCGAGCGGTCCGACACCGCAAAGCAGGAAGAGCTTTTCAGTGTGGCCGAGGTCGCGGGCCTTCTGCATGAAGGTTCTGAACATCGGCACGTCGAAGCAGTACTGCGTCTGCGCGAACTGCGCGCCGGCGGCGATCTTCTTGCCGAGATGGATCGGGCGGAAGTCGTAGGGCGGCGCGAAGGGGTTGACGGCGGCACCCAGGAAGACCTGCGGCGGCGTCGTCAGCTTGCGGCCGGACAGGAACTTGCCATTGTCGCGCATGATGCGGATGGTTTCGAGCAGCGACATGGAATCGAGGTCGAACACCGGCTTGGCGCCGGGCTGGTCGCCGGCCTGCACGCCGTCGCCGGTGAGGCACAGCATGTTGGCGACGCCCATGGCGGCGCCGCCCAGCACGTCGCCCTGGATGGCGATGCGGTTCTTGTCGCGGCAGGCGATCTGCATGATCGGCGCATAGCCCATGCGGGTGAGCAGCGCGCAGATGCCGACGGACGACATATGGCAGTTGGCGCCCGAGGCATCGACGGCATTGATGGCATCGACCCAGCCGTCAAAAATCTTGGCGCGGTTGTAGACGTCTTCGGGATCGGCGCTGTCGGGTGGATTGAGCTCGGTCGTTACAGCAAACTCACCGCGGCGCAGCACGCGCTCCAGCCGGCCGCGCGATGTGTGGCCGGGCAGGGGCTCAAGCGGCAGGTGGATGCCGGCCGGGTTCTCGTCGACCTGGCGGGCGGTCATGCCGAAGCTCCGGGGTTCTGGGTCATTTCACGCGCGGCGGCGGCCTGCGCGGTCACCCGCAGCCACGCCGAGGTTTCGCGCAGCGACTGATCGACCGGCTTCTGCACGGTGAGGATATTGTCGCCATGCACCATGTTGCGCGAGCCTTCCCAGGCCTTGACCCAGACGCAAGGCATGTCCGGCTCGACCTCGCAATTGCCGTTGGCGCGCACGCCGCCGCACGGGCCGTTGCGCAGCTGCTTCGGGCAGTTCATCGGGCACGACATGCCGGTGGAGGAGAGCACGCACTGGCCGCACATGCGGCAGTCGAACATGAAGCCCTTGACGCGCTTCTCGACGAATTTCACCGGGGCTTCGACGCGGCCGTAGCCGATGCCCTTCCACAAAGGATGCAAGAGCAGGAAAATGTCGGCGAACCGGCTGTAGAACCATTCGAGCAATCGCGAATGCCGGATGGACCACAGGCGCACAGCGAAAGTGCGCTGGACGCGCCGCTGCGGCGACACGTCGGCAGGCTTGTAGTCGGATTTCGGCGCTGCCTTCTTGACCAAGGTGGCCTGGGTAACCGCCGGCCCTTCCTTGACAGGAGTTGTGTCAGACATTTTCTTTCCCGCCAGCCTTGACCAGAGCGACTAGCCGCTCGCGGTCATATTTCGCGTCGAGTTCCTGATAGGCCTTCTCGACCTCGGCCTCGATGTCGTCGCCGACCGGGATCGGGTCGGCCTTGCGCCACTCCGCCAGATAGTCGTCGGTGCCGCCGGCGCCGGTGCGCATGGCGCACATGTCGATCGCCTCGGTGAAACGCAGCGGCAGCTCGCGCTTGGCGTTCTGCCGGCCCTTCTTGACGATGACCTGGGCGGGGATGTCGCGCCAGTAGACGACGATCAGATCGGCCATGAATTCTCACTCCTCGAAGTCTTGGAGCATTGCCGCATGCGCTGTTGGGCTGCTTGTTATGGGACGACGCGCGCGCCTTCAAAAGCGACGCTGGCGATGACGCAAAGCGAATGCCGAAATCCGTGGCCGGCTGACTACCAGACGCGCTTGGTCAGGCCGGTCCAGAGGTAGAACCAGATCGTCGGGTGATACCACTGCTTCGACGGCAGGCCAGGGTCGATCGTTTCCAGTCTGCCGGCCAGCGCATTGCCGACCGCCTCGACGCAGATATCGCGCGAAAATGCTGCCTGCCGCAGCGCGTAGCTGGCGATCGTATCGCCGGTCTTGGGCTTGCCGCGCGCCTGCTTCAGCACGCCGCCGGTGTCGACGCCGGCATCGACCAGATGCACTGTGGTGCCGAAATTCCCGTGATCGCCGGAGGCCAGCGCCCAGTAGCCGCCATTCATGCCGCGATATTTTGGCGCGATGCCGGCGTGATAGTTGAGCACCGGGCAAGGCATCTTGGCCAGCGTAGCCTTCGACAGCAGCCTGCAGCCGGCAAGCAGCACAACGCCAGGATTGATGCTCACGATCCCCTTCAGGCATTCCGGCCCGTTGGCTGAAGGGACATGGATGATCGCCTGGCCTTGCCTCGGCTCGGTTGCAAGCTTCTCCTCGGCGATCAGTCGCGCGGCATGACGGGCCAGGAAGCGCTTGCCGAGCCTGGTCAGTACCATGGTGCCGAGCTGGCCGATTGCCGAGATCCAGCCTTGCCGGCGGGCGCGGCCCATGAGCAGGCGCTTTTTGGATTCAGGGGATTCGAGGATGACGCTGACGGGGCCGACGCGATCGGCAAGCGCATTGACGATGGCCCAGATATGCGGACCACCTTCGGTGACGACCACGATCGGTCGCGTAATCGATTCCGACGCTGCCACGGCAAGCACCCGCTCTGAAGATCGGGCGCATGCTATGCGCAGCGGGTTAATCCTTGGTGTGGCGGAGGCGTTTCAGCCGGCGTCGAAGGGCCGGTTCAGCGCTTCAATTCCATGATGTCGAGCTTCGATTCGTAATAGGGCGCGGGGAATTCGATCCGCCATTCGGTGGCGCTGTTGCGGAAGGCATAGCCGACCTGGTCGCTTTCGGGGCCGCTGCCATAGGGCTTGGCCTTGCCGTCATTGACCGAGAACGAGCCGAGATAGATGGCGCGCTTGTCGCCATCGTCGAAGAAACGGCCGGCGGTGCGCTGCGAACCGCTGATCTTCGCAAGCCGCCAGCCTGAGCCGTCGTCGGTCACCTTGCACTTGAACCAGCCATAGATGACGAGCGGGCTGATGCCGCCCGCCTTGATGGTGCGGCACTTCCAGTTTCCGGTGAGGTCTTTGTCGGAGAAGGCGACAAGTGGTTTGGCGAGCAGTTCATCCAACTGCTTGACCTCGGCCGGATCGCCGGCCTTTGCCTCTTCGAGGGCCGCCTTGCGCGTCTCGCCATATTTGTCCAATCGCGCCTTGTCGGCAGCCGTGATCAGCTTCTGCACTTCGCCATCGGCAAGGGACGGCAAAGTGAGGGCGACGAGACCGAGGGCGGCAAGGAGCAGGCGAGGCATCATGAACGTGTTTCCTCAAATCAATGGCTGGAACAAAGTTCTTTCTATCACTGGCGCACAACTTACCGGTTCGCGATCGTCTGTCATCCGTGCTTAACAACAGCAGTTCCGAAAAAATGGCGTTTCGATCGATGCGGATCTTGCTCACGGGATCGTCCGGCTGGCTGGGCAGCGCGCTCAGGCCGAGGCTCGAAGCGCTGGGCCATCACGTCGTCGGACTTGATCCGGTTCTCTCGGCGCGCACCCAAGTCGTCGGCTCGATCACGGATCGCGATCTTGTCCTGAAGACCGTCCGCGAGAACAGCATCGAGGCGATCATTCACAGCGGGGCGCTGCACAAGCCGAACATCGAGCATCATGAGACTAGCGCCTTCGTCGCCACGAATGTGCAAGGCACGCTCAACCTGCTCGACGCGGCCGTGGCCTGCGGCGTGCAGCGCTTCGTCTTCACCTCGACGACTTCGCTGATGATCTCGCAGGCGATCCGCGCCGGTTTCCAGGGTGGCGCGCGCAAGGCGGCCTGGCTGACCGAAGAGATGTCGCCGGAGCCGCGCAACATCTATGGCGTGACGAAACTTTCCGCCGAGCATCTCTGTCGCCTCTACCACATCGAGCATGGGCTGCCGGTGGTGGTGCTGCGCACCGCGCGCTTCTTTCCCGAGACCGACGACATGGCACATGCCATCGAACAGTCCGATGCCAACACCAAGGCCAACGAATTGCTGTTCCGGCGGCTGACGGTGGAGGACGCGGCCGAGGCCCATGTGGCGGCCCTGGAGAAAGCGCCGAGCCTTGGCTTCGACGTCTTCATCATCTCGGCGCCGACGCCGTTCCGGCCGCAGGATTGCGTCGAGTTGATCGCCGATGCGCCGACGGTCGTCGCGCGCTATTTCCCGGACTATTCGAGGCTCTATGCGAGGAAGGGCTGGACGATGTTCTCCTCGATCGACCGCGTTTACGATCCGTCGCGGGCGCGAGAGCGACTGGGCTTTGTGTGCAGAACGAGTTTTGCCGATGTGTTGAGGACGTTGGAAGCGGAGGCGTGAAGACCGACCTTCAGGCGCCCTGTGCCGCCCGCGCCAGTTCGCTTGTCAAATCGCCATATCCCGTCGGCCGGCGCTCATAGGCGAGGCCGAGCATGACGGCGGCTTTCTCGGCGACCTTGTCGAGCTCCGGATCGTCGGTCTGGGCGAGATAGATCAGCTTCTCGTAATTACCGAAATAGTCCTTGATCAGTTCGGGATGCCTGTCGAGGCCGAGCGGCTTGATGAAGAAAGCCTCGAACTGGCGGCAGAGGAAGTCGGTCATATAAAACGACATCATGTCGTCGTCGGCGACCTTCGCGTAGGCATCCATGCCTTGGTAGAAGGCAAAGCAATGCGGCCCGGCCATGCGCTCGACGCCATGCTTCTCGATGACGCGGTCGAGCAGGCCGCCGGTGCCGCAATCGGCGTAGCCGACGAAGATGTGCTGGTAGCCTTCCGCCTTGGCCTTCTCGATCGCCTTATCCATCGCCGGCGCGATGCGGTCCGGATAGAAATGGAACTCGGCCGGCAGGCAGGTCAGCTCGAGATGGTCGAGCTTTAGCTGTTGCTTGACGGCCAAAACTTCGCGCGCAATCATCCCGCAGGCGATGACGAGCAGCCTGTCCGTTTGATTCGATTTCGTTTTTTGCGTCTTGACCAAGTCGGGCCGGCTTTCGCTGCGGGGCTTAATACCTGTCGAGGGAGACACCGTCCATGAAACTGCTACGCATCGCGCCGATCGCCATCCTGGCCTGCGCGCTTGCCCTCACGGCCTGCGCGAACACCATCCGAGGCGTCGGCAAGGACGTCAAATCGACGGCAAGGGCGGTCAAAGACACTGTCAACTGATCGGCAGCCTCTCCCATCATCTGGGAACAAAAAAGCCGCGCTGCAAGGCGCGGCTTTTCTTGTCGATCCATCCTGATGCCTTGGATCAGGCGGAAGCGCGAACGTTGTGCTTGCGCTTCATGTAGTCCTTGGCGGTCTCGACGGCCACCGCGGCATCGCGGCAATAGGCATCGGCGCCGACGGCCTTGCCGAATTCCTCGTTGAGCGGCGCGCCGCCGACCAGCACGACATAGTCGTCGCGGATGCCCTTTTCCTTCATCGTATCGATAACGACCTTCATATAGGGCATGGTGGTGGTGAGCAGCGCCGACATGCCGATGATGTCAGGCTGGTGCTGCTCGATCGCGTCCAGGTACTTCTCGACGGCGTTGTTGATGCCGAGATCGATGACATCGAAGCCGGCACCTTCCATCATCATGCCGACGAGGTTCTTGCCGATGTCGTGGATGTCGCCCTTGACGGTGCCGATCACCATCTTGCCCTGCTTCGGCGCGCCGGTGGCGGCGAGCAGCGGACGCAGGATGAACATGCCGGCCTTCATGGCGTTGGCCGAGAGCAGCACTTCCGGCACGAACAGGATGCCGTCGCGGAAATCCTCGCCGACGATGCGCATGCCTTCGACCAGTGCCTCGGTCAGCACCTTGTAGGGCGCCCAGCCGCGCTCGAGCAGGATTCGCGTGCCTTCCTCGATCTCTTCCTTCAGCCCATCATAAAGGTCGTCGTGCATCTGCTGCACGAGCTCGTCGTCGGAAAGCTCGGAAAGGATGATCTCGTCGTCGGACATTTCTCTCGGGCTCCTTGCTGCTCGGAATGACTGCGGCAGCCTTAAAATCGATGCGCCAATACCTAACCCGCGAGGGCAGGGCATCCATAGCTGATTTGCGACTTTCCGCAAAAGGAAAGCGACTGAAAAATTGGCGCTTTTCTTGTCGATTTTGCGACAGGCGTTGGCGCTGGCTGGCCGTTTCCAATAGGGTGCATGGCTACGATCCGGGCAAGAAGCGGCAGCGATGGGCCGCGGGCCAGTTCAGGCCAGATTTATAGGAAGAACGATCATGAGCGATAACGCGGCAGTCGAGCAGGAAGCGTCGGGCGGACGGCGCGGACGCGGCGCCAGCGGCGGCGCGGCGGCACGCCGGGCTGCCCGTTCGGGCGGCGGTCCGGGCACGCAGCTCACCTACATCAAGCGCAAGATCAACGTCTACGAGGTCCTCAACGAGGAAGGCCTGGCGCTGATCGAGAAGAACACCGACACGGTGCTGGAAGAAATCGGCATCATCTTTCGCGACGACGCCGAAGCGCTGGCGCTGTGGAAAGAAGCGGGTGCCGACGTCAAGGGCGAACGCGTGCACTTCCCCAAGGGCCTCTGCCGCTCGCTGTTGAAGACCGCCCCCTCTATCTACACCCAGCATGCGCGCAACCCGGAGCGCTCGGTGCAGATCGGCGGCAATGCGACGGTGTTCGCGCCGGTCTACGGCCCGCCTTTCGTGCGCGACCTCGACGGCAACCGCCGCTACGCGACCATCGAGGATTTCCAGAATTTCGTGAAGCTCGCCTATATGGCGCCGTCGATCCACCATTCGGGGGGCACGGTGTGCGAGCCGGTCGACGTGCCGGTCAACAAGCGCCATCTCGACATGATCTACGCGCACATCCGTTACTCGGACAAACCGTTCATGGGCTCGGTGACGGCGCCGGAGCGGGCCGAGGACACGGTGGCGATGGCCAAGCTCGTGTTCGGCGACGACTTCGTCGAGAACAATACGGTGCTGACCAGCCTGATCAACGCCAACTCGCCGATGGTGTTCGACGAGACCATGCTCGGCGCCCTGAAAGTCTATTCGCGCCACAACCAGGCCTGCATCGTCACGCCCTTCATCCTGGCCGGCGCGATGAGCCCGGTGACGGTTGCCGGCACGCTGACGCAGGTGCTCGCCGAGGTGCTCGCCGGCGCTTCGTTCACCCAGCTGATCAGGCCCGGCGCGCCGGTGCTGTTCGGCACCTTCGCCTCGTCGATCTCGATGCAGTCGGGCGCGCCGACCTTCGGCACGCCGGAGCCGTCGCTGGTGTCCTATGGCGCGGCGCAGCTTGCACGCCGGCTCGGCTTGCCGTTCCGCACCGGCGGCTCGCTCTGCGCCTCAAAGGTCCCGGACGCGCAGGCAGCTTATGAGAGCGCCAACACGCTCAACTCGACGATCCTTGCCGGCACCAATTTCGTGCTGCATTCGGCCGGCTGGCTCGAGGGCGGTCTCGCCTCCTGCTATGAAAAATTCATGATGGATATCGACCAGCTCGGCATGCAGCAGAAGTTTGCCGAGGGCGTCGACCTGTCGGAAAACGGCCAGGCGATGGACGCGATCCGCCAGGTCGGTCCGGGCAGCCATTATCTCGGCTGCGACCACACGCAGGCGAATTTCCAGACGGCCTTCTACCGCTCCAACATCGCCGACAACAATTCCTACGAGCAGTGGCTGGCCGAAGGCGAGAAGACCGCCCCGCAGCGCGCCAACGAGCTCGCCCGCCGCTGGCTGGAGAGCTACGAGGCGCCGCATCTCGATCCGGCCATCGACGAGGCGCTGAAGGATTTCATCGCCAAGAAGAAGGGCTCGATGGCCGACGCTTTCACGTGAAAGGAGCCCGAGTCAGGCCGGGCTAAAGTGGCCGACATCATCCATAAGGAAGTCTGGCGGAGCGCGTTCTCCGGCCCGGACCGGAAGGGATGACTTTTTCCCGCGGCACGGTCGAGGAGATTGCGGCCGTGCTCGCGGCCAGTGGCCTGATCCTTCGCGGCGGTTTCAGCTTTGGCGATGACGCGGTTGCACCGGCCGGACCTTCTGGCGCTCCGGCCAAATCGATGCTTTTGGTCGGGCAAGCAGGCGCGGCGCCATGGCCGTATTTTCAGCGCTGGCTGGAACAGCAGGCGAGGGACATCGCCAATCCGCTCGACTCTTGGTCGCGCGCGGTGATCGGCTCGGTCGCGCAACGCTGCGGCGCCCGCGCCGTGTCGCCTTCAGACCGGCCCTATCTGCCGTTCCAGCAATGGGCGATGCGGGCCGAAGGGCTGAAACCGTCGCCGCTCGGCGTTCTGATGCACCCCCAATATGGGCTATGGCATGCCTATCGCGGCGCATTGCTGTTCGAGGACGAGATTTCTCTTCCCGAACCTCATGCAGCGATTCATCTCTGCGACACATGTGTCGCAAAACCCTGCCTGAAATCCTGTCCGGTGGACGCCTATTCCGCGCAGGACTTTGCCCATGAAGCCTGTCTCGACCATGTTCGCGGCTCCCGCGGCGAGCCCTGCCGGGTGGGCGGCTGCCTCGACCGCAACGCCTGCCCCTATGGCACAAGCTATCGCTATCCGCCGGAGGTGCAGGCCTTTCATATGGCGGCCTTCGCGCGGCTCTAGGAGGCAGGCCGGCCGCACGAAATCTTGAACGGCCTGGTCCGGGAATGGCTTGCCGGAACGGCGCGTGCCGATATCTAACGCGCGACAGGCAACGGAGAGCATCATGACTGGAAAGCAGATCGAGTTCGAAACCAGGGACGGCAAGGCAAAGGCTGGCCTTTTTCGACCGTCAACCAAGGCCAGCGCCGGCGTCATCCTTTATATGGACGCCTTCGGGCCGCGCCCGGCGCTTGACGAGATGGCCGAGCGGCTCGCCGGCCACGGCTATGCCGTGCTGGTGCCCGATCTTTTTTACCGCAACGCGCCCTACGGTCCGTTCGACGCCAAGACCGCCTTCACGGCGGAGGAAACCAAGACCAAGCTGATGGCGCTGGTTGCCGGCACCACGCAGGAAATGACCATCCGCGACAATGCCGCCTTCCTCGATGCGCTCGCCGCCGAAGGGGTTGATGGGCCGATCGGCGTCGTTGGCTATTGCATGGGCGGCGCGCGGGCGCTCAATGCGGCCGCGACCCACCCCGACCGCATCGTCGCCGCGGCAAGCTTCCACGGCGGCAATCTCGCCAGCGACGCGCCCGACAGCCCGCACCGCAAGGCGGCCTCGATCGAGGCGCGCGTCTATGTGGGGGTTGCCGGCGTCGACCGCAGCTTCCCGCCGGAGCAGTCGGCGCGGCTGGCGGAAGCGCTCAGGGTCGCCGAAGTCGATCATGTCATCGAGAATTATGTCGGCGTCGGCCATGGCTGGTGCGTCAAGGACCACAGCGTCTATGACGAGGCGGGTGCCGAGCGCCATTGGAAGCGGCTGGGGACGTTCTTCAAAGAGACGTTGGGGTAAGCGATCTTCTGGCCTATGGCCGCGCTGCCCCTCATCCGTCACTTCGTGACACCTTCTCCCCCGTAAACGGGGTGAAGGAATGTTTGTGAAAAAAAATCTTTGCATCGCCCCAAGGATTGGCCATTAGCCTTCGTCCAACAGGCAAATGATGGCGATGATGCTGGACGACAGCGAAGCCTCCGATGCCGAACTGATCGGGCGGGCGAGGGGTGGAGACAGGGGGGCTTTCGGCAAACTGCTCGAAAGGCACTATGGCTTCGTCTATCGCGCCGCCTATCGCTGGTGCGGCAGGAAAGCCGATGCCGAGGACATAGCCCAGGACGTCTGCGTGCGGCTTGGCCGCGCAATCCGCGACTATCAGGGCAGCGGCGCCTTCACGACATGGCTCTATGCCATGACGCTGAACGCGGCGCGCGACATGATGCGCAAGCGCGCCCGCGACACCGCCAGGACCGATGCCTACGGCGCCTATACGTCGATTGCCGGCGAAGCACCGGCTGAGGCCGACGATCCGACCGAGGCGCTGTGGGCGGCGGTGCGGATGCTGCCAGACAAGCAGCGCGACGCGGTTCTGCTGGTCTATGGCGAAGGTCTCAACCACGCCGCGGCGGCGGAGGTGATGGCGATCTCGGAGGCGACGGTTTCCTGGCACATCCATGAAGCGAAGAAACGGCTGAAGGTGCTGATGCGTTCAGCCGGGGAAGTGTGACCATGGTCGACGACAACGAACTCGAAAGGCTGCGCGATATCGCCGTACCGGCGCCGGACGGCGTGGCGAAGGCGCGTGCGTTCACCGCCGCGATGCAGGCTTTCGACCTCGACGAAAAAATTTCCGCGGTCTCCCAAGGAACGTCCGCAGGCCTTCGTCTCACGGAGCGAGCAAGAATGCTCTGGAGAGACATCATGCAACGGAAACTCATTGCCACGCCGGCCATCACCGCGCTGGTCGCGCTGCCTATTGCCGGCTATGCCGCTTTCGAGATGCTGAAGGAACAGCCGCGGATCATCGGCGGCAACGGCACCGTCACCGAGACGGTGGCAGACAAGCCGGGGGCGCAGAAGCCGGAACAGCCCGCGGTCAACGAGCCGCTGGCAGCGGCGCCCGCCAAGGAAAAGAAGACCGACGCGGACGCCGAGACCCGGGCCAATTCACAGGCGGCGCCTGCGGCGCCGAAGCCGGCGACAGAGGTCGACACCCTGTTCAGGCAGGAGGCGACGCCGGCGGCCAAGCGCGCCTTGCAGGCTACGCCGGCGGAGAGCGGCCAACTCGCGGCCGGCGGTAAGGACGGGTCGTCCAATAGGGTAATCATGTCCATGACGCCGCCTGGCGTCGACGAGGCTGAGCGGGCCGACCAGGCGCCGGCGGGCGCCGCGACCACCATGCCGCAGTCTCCCCCCGCAATGGCCGATTCCAAGCTGATGGTGCAGCCCGCGCCCATGCCGGCCGACCAGCTGCAGCCGCAGGAGGAAAACCGCGATCGCATCGAGACCTTCAAGACCAATCCGGTGCATGAGACCGCGCAGGATCCGGTCTCGACCTTCTCGATCGATGTCGACACGGCCTCCTATTCCTTCGTGCGGCGCTCGCTGAAGGAAGGCGCTCTGCCCGACCCGGACACGGTCCGCGTCGAGGAGATGATCAACTACTTCCCCTATGACTGGAAGGGCCCCGAATCGGCTTCAACGCCGTTCAACTCGACCGTCACCGTCATGCCGACGCCGTGGAACGAGCACACCAAGCTCATGCATGTCGCGATCAAGGGTTTCGACGTGAAGCCGGCCGAACAGCCGAAGGCCAATCTGGTCTTCCTGATCGACGTGTCTGGGTCGATGGACGAGCCGGACAAGCTGCCGCTGCTCAAGTCCGCCTTCCGCTTGCTGGTGAGCAAGCTGAAGGCCGACGACACCGTTTCGATCGTCACCTATGCCGGCAATGCCGGCACTGTGCTGATGCCGACCAAGGCGACCGAAAAGCAGAAGATCCTTGCTGCCATCGACAATCTGGCGCCCGGCGGCTCGACGGCCGGCGAGGAAGGCATCCGCGAGGCCTACAAGCTTGCCCAGCAGTCCTTCGTCAAGGACGGCGTCAACCGGGTGATGCTGGCCACAGACGGCGATTTCAATGTCGGCCAGACCGATGACGACGACCTCAAGCAACTGATCGAGAAGGAGCGCAAGACCGGCGTGTTCCTGTCGGTGTTCGGCTTCGGACGCGGCAATCTGAACGACCAGATGATGCAGACCATCGCCCAGAACGGCAACGGCACGGCAGCCTATATCGACACGCTGGCCGAAGCCCAGAAGGTGCTGGTCGAGGATGCCTCCTCGACGCTGTTCACCATCGCCAAGGACGTCAAGATCCAGGTCGAGTTCAACCCGGCCAAGGTCTCGGAATACCGTCTTGTCGGCTATGAGACCCGCGCGCTCAAGCGCGAGGATTTCAACAACGACCGCGTCGATGCCGGCGATATCGGCTCGGGCCATTCGGTGACGGCTGTCTACGAGATCACCCCGAAAGGCAGCGGCGGCGAGCAGGTCGACCCGCTGCGCTACGGCCAGGCCAAGGTCGACAATAGCGGCGTCGCCAATGCCGACGAATATGCCTTCGTCAAGATCCGCTATAAGCTGCCGGACGAGGATGTCTCGAAGCTCATCACCACGCCGGTGACCGCCGCCAACGAGGTCTCGTCCTTCGACGCGGCCGGCGCCGACCAACGCTTCTCGGTCGCGGTCGCGGCCTTCGGGCAGAAGCTGCGCGACGAGGATCAGACGGCGAATTTCGGCTACGACCGGATCGCGGAGATCGCCAATGCCGCGCGCGGCGCCGATCCGTTCGGCTACAGGGCGGAGTTCCTGTCGCTGGTGCGCCTGGCCTCGTCGCTGGACGGCAACAAGTAGGCAATTGCGGATTGAAGGAAGGCCCGGCGGGAGAAAATCCCGCCGGCCTTTTTGCGATCGTTAAACTGCGCTGCTTTTCCGGAACCTCGCCGCAACGAGCTTCTGTTAGTCAATGCTGATAGAGATTTGAGGGATCAGCAGTGCATATCACGACAATTGGGAACGCGAACTCGACGGCGCTCAATGCCCCGGTGCGCGGACCGTCTGCTCCTTCAGCGGAATCCGCGCGCATCAGGAACGATGTCGACGCGGCGCGCAACACAGCGCTTTCGGCCCTCAACAACGACCGTTTTCGCGTGATGCTGGAACAGATCACCGACCCCGGCGCATCGGGCGCCCTGATGACGATGGGCGCCGACAATCAGGGCAGTGCCGGCACCGATCTCAATACCGCGCTGTCGCGCTACGCCGAAAACAGCAAGTAGAAACCATATCAGGCGCGGCTGCGCCGGCGCTCGCGGCGGGCTTCGCTGGTCTCGGCGGCGTTTGCCGTCGCCACCTTGTTGCGCATCGGGCCGATGCGCTCGACGATCGTCTCGACGGTCGGGCGGGTCGACTTGGTGTGCGCGTCGAGCGCATTGCGCATGGCGGCAAGGTGCGCGAACGAGGTGCCGCAGCAGCCGCCGACAATCCTGGCGCCGGCATCGACCGCCAGCCGCACATAATCGGACATCAGCTCCGGAGTGCCGGAATAATATATCTCCGCGCCGCGGAATTCCGGAATGCCGCAATTGCCCTTGACGATCACGGTCGCGTCCGGCTTCGCCTCGGTCATGTCGAGCAATGAAGCCAGGATATCGGAAGCACCGACGCCGCAATTGGCGCCGACGCCGAGAGGGGCCTGCGACAGGCCATCGGCGACGGTATGGATGTCCTTCGGCAGCAGGCCCATCATGGTGCGGCCGGCCGTGTCGAAGGAACCGGTATAGGTATAGGGCAGGCCGACACGGATGGCGGCTTGCGCCGCGGCGCGGATCTCGTCCGGCGCCGACATGGTCTCGATCCAGGCGACTTCGGCGCCGCCGGCCTTCAAGCCCTCGATCTGTTCGGCGAAGGCCTCGACCGCATCGTCGTAAGTCATGGCGCCGAGCGGCACCAGCAATTCGCCGGTCGGGCCGACGGAGCCGGCGACGATGACCTTGCGGCCGGCCTTGTCGGCGACGGAACGGGCAATCTCGGCGGCGCGCTTGTTCAACTCGTGAACGCGATCCTGCGCATGATGCAGCTTGAGCCGGTGGCGGGTGCCGCCGAAGGAATTGGTCAGGATGATATCGGCGCCGGCATCGACGAAATTCTGATGCAGGCTGGCGATCGTCTCGGGCGAAGTCTCATTAAGCAGCTCGGGCGCCTCGCCGGCCTCGAGACCCATCGCGAACAGATTGGTGCCGGTGGCGCCGTCGGCCAGGAGCACGCCCTTCTCGGCAAGCAGGGCGTCAATCGGGTTGGTCGCGGTCATGACTTTGACTTTCGTGTTCGAATTCAAATAACGATATAAAGAAGTCTTTATGTCCAGTCAACGAGCTTGCGACCGCGAAGGCCTTACGAAGCCGGAGTGATCTCGACTTCGATCTCGGTGCAGGCATCGCCGTTGGTCGGGTGGTGATCGACCGAGCAGGCGGTGACGACAAGCAGCAGGTCCTGTTCGGCGCGCAGCGTCACGTAGCCGCCCGGCGGATTGATCGATGCCTCGACCACCAAAGTCCCGTCAGGCTGCGGCATGGAGTTCTGGAAGAGATCGACCGGGTCGGGCGCGAAGGGCAGTTCGATGCCTTCGGCGCCGAGCGCCTTCATCAGATTGTCGCGGCAGTTCGGATGGTCGGGCAGGCCGGCCCGTTCGTAGAGCGCGCTGTCGCAGGCCGGGTAGAGCATGTCGTGCGGTCCGGGCGAGGCGTCCTCGATCAGCGTCAGCACGATCTTGCCGGCGGTGCTGTAGAAATGGTCGCCGGGTTTCGGAAACAGCCGCTCGGTGATGTCGCGGGTCTGCGAGGTGCTCAGCCAGTCGAGCCTGCCTTCGGTCGAGAAGGCCCAGAGGTCCGAGACCTGCTGACCCTTGGGATCGACGATGCGGATCAGATCGCCGCGCCTGACGCGCATGGAACGGCCCGACTGAGGAGGAACAACGATGTGACGAGGTGCTTGCATGGGTTTTCCGAAACGGTGAGCGGCGCCGGCCTATGGCCGATCGCCAAGATGGCGCCGGTGGAGCCGATTAGACAGAGCCTGACGGGAAGGACATTGCGGCCAGCTTCTGCGCAAAACTCGCCGCCTCATGTGCGTTGATGTCGGCAGCCCGGATCAGATTGTCGAAATGGCTGGTGAGCGTTCGGACCGGCTGGGTGGCGTTCAACACCAGGTACATGTCGCCGACATAGATAGCGGCGCGATAGGGGCCGAAGATCGTATACGGGATCGAATAGCGCATGCGGCCGTCATAGAGAAACAGCCGGAAAGTCGGGTAAAGGTCGTCGAGCAGCGTTGCCATGTGCAGCAATTGCTTGCGCCGTTCGGCCTCCGGGAAACGGTCCCAGACACCGAGACCGCGCGCGAAAATCTCCAGCGTATGGCGCGGCATGCAAACCTCCATATCGGTCTCCGGGCGCCTTGTGTAGTCGATGCGGTATTGCGTCTCGCCGGCTTGCGCCTCACGGCTCTTGTTGGTGATGCCGGCCTCGTATTCCACCAGTGCCTCGGTGCGCAGAAGGTCTGGAATGCCGGCGGGCACGTAGCGGATCTTCGTGCCGGCGGCCTCGGCATGCCATTTGGCCAAAAGCGTGCGGTCGAAGCCGTCGGGCGCCTCCTCGATCTCCAGGCTTTCTCTTATTTCGCCGGTGACGCCTTCGTCCTGGCTCAGGCCAAGCAGCCAGTCGAGCGACACCTTGAACTCGGCGGCGATGTTGAGGAGGGTCTCGGCGCGGGGCAGGCGGGTCGAGGCGCCGGACAGCAGTTGCGACAGCGCCGAACGGTCGATCCCCACCGCTGTCGCGAAGGCCGACTGGTTCAAGTCGGACCGTGTCAAGAGCAATTTCAGGCGCTCCCGAAAGGTCGTCGACAGATCGCGCTTGTCCACCACGCTGCTCCTGCTTCGGAGAGGAAAAATTTGCGCCGGAGCGTGGCTCAGGCGGAAATGAATCCCCATGTTTGTTTACAATGTATAACATATGCAGCCAGAAATGCGCATTCGCAACAGTTTGTGCGCATTGTCGCGTTGATGTAACGGCAGGCTCCTGACACAATGTTGTCAGGAATCGAGTTGGTTCCGGCGACTGGAGGGCAGTGGTCGATAGCATGGCAAGAAGCATGAATACCGGCATGAAGAGACGTAGCAGCGCACCGGCGGTCGAATGGCCGACGGTCTTCCTCACACTCTTCTGCTACGGCGCATGGCTCGCCGTCGGCTTCCTTCTGTGGCCATCCCATCCGCTTTTGGCGCTTGCCGTCCTGCCGTTTATCCTGGCTTTGCAATCCTCGATCATGCACGAAGTGCTGCATGGTCATCCGACCCGCAACGCCAGGATCAATGAAGCCTGCGTCTTCCTGCCGATCGGCATGGTGTGGCCGTTCCGCCGCTTCAAGACCATCCACCTTCGCCATCATGCGGACGAGCGCCTGACCGATCCGCTCGACGATCCTGAGAGCTATTACCAGGCGCTTTGGATGCATGACGAGCTGCCACCGACAATGAAGCTTCTGCTCAAGATCAACAACACCATGATCGGCCGCTTCGTTCTCGGTCCGTGGTTGTCCTCGGTCGGTTTCTTCATCGACGACGCCAAGCAGATCCTCGCCGGCGACAAGGCGATCCGCAAGGCTTGGCTGCTGCATGCCATCGGTCTCGCGGTTGTGGTGCCGATCGTCACGTTTGGCTTCGGCATTCCGCTGTGGCTCTATATCCTGGTGCCGGTGTGGCTCGGCCAGTCGCTGATCTCGATCCGCACCTATGCCGAGCACCAGTGGTCGGAGCATCCGGAAGGGCGCACGGTGATCGTGGAGCGTTCGCCGCTCTCCTTCCTGTTCCTGAACAACAACCTGCATTTCGTTCATCACAAGAGCCCGACCATTGCCTGGTACAGGTTGCCGAAGCTGTTTCGCGAGCGGCGCGAAGAGTGGCTGCGGATGAACAACGGTTATGCCTATCCGAACTATTTCGCGATGCTGAAAGCTCACGCTTTCAAGGCCAAGGAGCCGATCGTCCACCCGGTACTGCGGCGCGCGCCGGAGCCCGGTCGCGCCTTCAAGCCGCGGGTCAGGGCGCGCAACGTCAATGGGCTCGGCACGGCCCCGGTTCCGGCGAAGCCGCCGAAAGAGTAGTTTCGACTTTCCGCGACCGCTTTTTTCGCGGCGGAACGCAGGCGCTGAAGATTGCCTGTCTTTGAAAGCCATTCGACATGAGCAAGTACGTTGCGGCCCTGCCGATGTATGACTGGCCAGAGGCGCGTGGCGAAGTCGACGCGCAATGGGCGCGGCTTCGCGATGCCTTCCGGCAAAGAGGCATCAATGCGCCGGAGGCGGTCGTGCGCAGCAATCGCGAACTGCCGCCGGTGCCTGGCGGCATTCGCGATGACGCCGGCAAGCCGATCGCGCCCGACCCGGCGACGCTACCCCCGGACGAGTTCGATTTTCACCAACTCTGGCTGAGCCCGGCGCTGCTCTTCGGGCAAACATGCTGGGGGCCGATGGAACTCGGCCTCGCCCTGCATGTGCAGGTGATTGCCCAGCCAAGCTACGATGCATTCGAGGGCGGGCAGGGCGAGCTTTATTCCAGCGCGTTGGTGATGGCCGCGGACGGCGGACCGTCAGTCGCCTCGCCGGCGGATGGCAAGGCTGTCATCCCGCTCGATCTCATTCGCGGCAAACGCTTCACCTTCAACGATCCGGACTCGATGTCCGGGCTGATCGGGCTGACGCGCGACCTGGAGGCCATGGACAAAAGCCTGGACATCTTCGCCTCACGCAGCGAAAGCGGCGGCCACCGGTCGTCGATCGTGGCGGTCGCGGAAGGCAGGGCCGATATCGCGGCCATCGACTGCGAAAGCTGGGCGCTGGCGCAGCGTTTCGAGCCGGCGGCGAAAGGCGTGAAGGTGGTCGGCTGGACGGCGCGGCGCAAGGGCCTGCCCTACATCACCGCCAGAACCACGCCGGAAAGAATCATTGCCGCGATGCGCGAGGTCGTCGAAAGCGGATCAGAGCAGCCGCTCGTCCAGCGGGTAGGCTGACAGCTTCTCATTGCCGCTTTCGGTGATCAGGATCTGCTCCTCGATCTTGACGCCTTCGCGTCCGCCAAGCCTGCCGATATAGCTTTCGACGCACAGCACCATGCCGGATTCGAGCATCCCGTCCGGCGTGTCGGCGGTCCAGTCGCCGGCATGCGGCAGTGTCGGATATTCGTCCGCCAGGCCGACCCCGTGATAGAGCACGCCGTAGCGTGTCGGATAGCAGTCGTGCGGCGGCACCGCCGAGCGCTCGACGAGGTCGCGGAAGGAGATGCCCGGTCGCATCAAATCCGCATTGTGGGCGATCTGGCCGACGGCGATGCGGAACAGGTCGCGCTGCTCGTTCGACGGCTGCCTGTCGCCGCAAAGCCAGGTGCGCGAAAGATCGGCGCAGAAACCGTAGGGACCGATCAGGTCCGTGTCGAAGGCGACGAGGTCGCCGTCCTCGATGACGCGCGAGGAGCATTCCTGGAACCAGGGATTGGTGCGCGGTCCCGAGGACAAAAGACGCGTTTCGATCCATTCGCCGCCGCGCGCGATGTTGCCTCGATGAAGCTCCGCCCATAACTCGTTTTCGGAGATGCCCGGCTTCAGCGCCACTTGCATCTCGCCCATCGCCGCCTCGCAGGCAACGATCGAGCGGCGCATGGCGAGGATCTCGTCCGGCGATTTGATGAGGCGTGCATTCTCCATCACCGCCTCGCCGTTGCCGACGGAAATCCCACGACGGGCGAGTTCTTCCACGCCTTCGGGATTGATGTGGTCGACGGCGATGCGGCGGTTGCCGCCGCCATGCTCGGCAACGAGTTCGGCGATGTCCGCGCCCCAGCGCCGGACCTTCTGCTCGGTAAGCTCGCCGCTGTAGAGATACATCCACGACACGGCCGGGCGCACCTCGTCGACGACACCCGAATGGTCGGACAGGTGCTCGCAGGAGAAATAATCGAACAGCACCACCGGCCCTTCGGTGGCGACGAAACAATGGCGTGTCGGGTTGTGCGCGACCCAGAGCTGCATGTTGGTCGAGTCCGTCGCGTAGCGGATGTTGACCGGGTCGTAGAGCAGGGCGCCGGCATAGTCGCGGCGCTTCAGCTCGGCACGAATGCGGTCCAGCCGGTATCTGCGCGTGGCGGGCAGATCGGGCGCGGCGATGCCGGCGGCGGCCCATTCCGCCTCAGCTGTCTCGCCATAGCCCAGCACATGCTGGTTGAGCGAGGCCGCCTTCCCGCGCGAGGCCTCGCGCAGCGCTTCGACCGAGCCTGGTTCGAAGGGCATGATCTTGCGGTGGCGGCCGAAGCGTTGCGTGTCCATTCGTTCCCCTGAAACCTACTGCGCGGCCTTCTTGTGCAGTTTGGTGATTGTGACCTTGCGCGGCGGGAAGCTGAGTGCCTGCGGCACTTCAATAGTGCGGTGGACGGTGTCCATCGCGTAGCCGGCCCTCGCCAACTCTTCGAAGACGTCCGAGGACGATTCCCTGTCGTCGGTAAGCACAAGCACCGCCGGTTCGCGGATCGATCTGGCGAAATCCGGCGTCTCGTCGTCGAGCGCGATGAGACCGGCATCGACCAGGCGCAGATTGCCGACCCAGAACCAGCTCGAGACCACGGTCTTGACCGGCCCGTCGGCATTGATCTGGTCGTAGAGCGACCGGTAATCCATGCGCACGATACCGCCGCGGCTGTCGCCGCCATGCAGGTGCATGTACCAGCTCAGCGGCAGTACAAGGATGGCAAGCACTGCGCCGACGAAGACGATGGTGGCTTGCGTTTTCCGGCCCTTCTGGCCCATGGCGTCGAAACGCATGGCAAGGGCCGCGGGCAAGAGGATAAAGACGGGAAGCATCCAGCGGTCGCGAAACTGCGTGATGCCGGCTGCCAACACGACCGTCACCATGACCAACAAGCCAAGGACGATCGCCCGCCACAACAGCTTTTCCGGCCATCTTACCGGCTGAGGCGGCTCCGTCCGTTTCCTTGTCGCCAGGACATAAGCGACGGCAAAAATCGCTACCGGCAATACAGCGAAATTGGCGATCGCATTGACCAGTCTGCGGATGCCGAGAAATGCCGTATGCGCGACGCCGCCGCCTTCGGCCACGCCCAGGCCCCCTTGATGCGAGAGCAGATCCTCCAGATGCGTGAGGCTCCAATAAAGCGTCGGCAGGCAGGCCAGGACCGCCAGCGCCACGCTGATCAGGAAACGGCGGTCGAGGATCGCCTGGCGCGTTTCGCGAACCGAAAGAGCCGCCAGGAACAAGGCGGCGAGGAAGATGACGATGTTGTATTTCGACAGCATCGCGGCAGCCGCCGCCAGGCCCAACAACGCGTAGGCGATGGCCGATCGCCGCTTCTCGACCTCGACCAGCGCCAGAAGCAGCACCGAGGTGAAACAGAATATGGCGACCGAGTGGGTGAGGGCGTGCTGCATCTCCCAGAAAATCTGTGGAAACAGAAGCAGCCCGAACATGCCGGCCGTAGCGGCGCGGTTCGAGTAGCCGAGGCGGCGTATGGCGGCGAAATAGGCGACCAGCCCCGCGGCCAGCAGGCCGTATTTGACGATCTTGAGGGCAAGGACGCTGGTTCCGACCAGCGAGGCCGCGAGCATCGCCAGCCAGGTGTACAAAGGCGGCTGCGAACTGCCGTAGCCGGCGGCCAGGAACCGCATTTCCATCAATTGCTCGGAATCGTCGACGCCGACACCCGTGCCCGCAGCATGGGACAACAGGGCCATCACGACGATCTGGGTCAGGCAGTAGAGGAGGACCGAGGCGACCGCGGCGCTGAATGGACCGACCCGTTCATCGCACAGCCAATCGGTCCATTTCTCTAGCTGCCGCAAGGGGGTGGTCTTCTCATGCTGATGCGCCGGTAGCGGGCTCGGACCATGCCATAGCAACCGACGCAATCCAACAATTCGTAGGGCTTCAGGTCCGCATCTTCTCGCCGCTCGGGTCGAAAGGCGGCTCGACATTGATGCGGGCCGGGCGGCGATGGCCGAGGATTTCGATCTCGAACAGGCCGGCGCTCTCGTCCTCGGCAAGGGCCGCGGGGACATAGCCCTGCGCCATCGACTTCTGGACGTAATGCGCGTAGCCGCCCGACGTGACCCAGCCGACGACGCGCCAGTCCCCGTCGACGATGCCGCGCACGGCGGAAGCGCCTTCCGCGGCTTTCGAGCCACGCACTTCCTTGCCGGATGTGTCGAAGCGCGGCGCGCCATAGCCATGCGGCTTCTCGACCGTGCCGTAGTCCTTGCCGACCTTGGCCCAGATCGGCTCGTCGCCCATCACGTCGGCATCCGCCGCGTCTACGATGAAGGAGACCCGGCGCAGCTTCGGCCCGTCGGCATGCTCCTTCGCTGACGCTTCGCGGCCGATGAAGTCGTTCTTCTCGAGCTTGATGAAGCGGTCCATCGAGCCCTCGAACGGTCCGTAGATCGGGCGCAACTCGCGGAACCAGGTCGGGAAGTTCTTTTCCAGGCGCATCGACAGCAGAGCGCGCATGCCGAAATCGACCAGGCCGAATTCCGCGCCCGCTTCCTTGATCGCCTTGTAGACCAAGCGTTGATAGGCGGGCGCCATCCAGATCTCGTAGCCGAGGTCGCCGGTATAGGTGATGCGGTTGACCATGCAGGGCGCGCCGCCGACCGCCATCTCGCGGAAGTCCATGAAGCGGAAGGCCTTTGTCGACACGTCGACATCGACCAGCTTCTGCAACAGGTCGCGCGACTTCGGCCCGGCGATCGACAGGCCGACCAGCGTCTGGTCGAAGCGGTGGATGCGCACCTCCGACGCCCTTGGGCCGTCCTTCGGCAGGTGTTTCTCGAACCAGCGCATATGGTATTTCTGCGCGGCGGAAGAGCCCCAGATCATGAAGCGGTCCTCGCCGGTCTTGGCGATGGTGAAGTCGCCGATCAGCTTTCCGAATTCGTTGACCATCGGGGTCAGCACGATACGGCCGACCTTCGGCATGCGGTTGGTCATCAACCGGTTGAGGAAATCCTCCGCGCCCGGTCCCGAGACCTCGTATTTGGCGAAGTTGGCGATCTCGGTGACGCCGACCTTGTCGCGCGTGGCGCGCACTTCCTCGCCGATCGGTCCGAAATCGTTGGAGCGGTGGAAGGAGACGATGTCCTTGGGCTCCGTGCCCTTCGGCGCGAACCAGAGAGGCGTCTCCAGGCCCCAGGAGTCGCCCATCACGGCATTGTTGGCGAGCATGATGTCGTAGAGCGGGGTCGTCTGCGCCGGGCGGGCGGCGGGAAGCTCCTCGTTGGGGAAGCGGATCGAGAAGCGGCGCGAATAATTCTCGCGCACCTTTGCGTTGGTGTAGCGCAGGCTCGCCCATTCGCCGAAGCGGGCGACGTCCATGCCCCAGACGTCGAAGCCCGGATCGCCATGCACCATCCAGTTGGACAGCGCCAGGCCAACGCCGCCGCCCTGGCTGAAGCCCGCCATGACGGCGCAGGCGCACCAGAAATTGGTCAGGCCCTGCACCGGACCGACCAACGGGTTGCCGTCCAGCGCGAAGGTGAAGGGGCCGTTGATGATCTGCTTGATACCGGCCTTCTCGATGCCGGGGAAATGCTTGAACCCGATTTCCAGCGACGGCGCGATGCGATCGATGTCGGGTTGCAAGAGCTCATGGCCGAAATCCCACGGGGTGTTGACCGGCGACCACGGCTTGCAGGCCTTCTCGTAGGTGCCGAGCAAGATGCCGTTGCGCTCCTGGCGGGTGTAGATCTCGCCCTTGAAGTCGAGCACGCCGATCATCTCGCGGCCGGTCGACTTGTTGAATTCCTCGACCTCAGGCATCGGCTCGGTCAAGAGGTACATGTGCTCCATGGCCAGCACCGGCAGCTCGACGCCGACCATGCGGCCGATCTCGCGCGCCCACAGGCCACCGCAATTGACGACATGCTCGGCATGGACGGTGCCCTGTTCGGTGACGACGTTCCAGGTGCCGTCCGGCTGCTGCGTGAGGTCGACGACGCGGTTGCGCAGCACGATCTCGGCGCCGAGCTTCTTCGCAGCCTTGGAGTACGCGATGGTTGTGCCGGACGGGTCGAGATGGCCTTCGACCGGGTCCCACATGGCCCCTACGAAATTGGTCTCGTCCATCAGCGGGAACATCGCCTTGGCTTCCGAAGGCGTGATCAACTCGGTGTCCATGCCGAGATAGCGGCCCTTGGCGTGGGCCAGCCGCAGGAAGTCCATGCGCTCCGGCGTGTCGGCCATCATGACGCCGCCGGTCAGGTGCAGCGAGCAGGACTGGCCGGAAATCTCCTCGATTTCCTTGTAAAGCTGCACGGTGTAGGCCTGCAGCTTGGCGACGTTCGGGTCGCCGTTCAGCGTGTGGAAACCGCCCGCCGCATGCCAGGACGAGCCGGAGGTCAGCTCCGAGCGCTCGATCAGCATGATGTCGGTCCAGCCGGCCTTGGCGAGGTGATAGAGCACCGAGCAGCCGACGACGCCGCCGCCGATGACAACCGCTTTTACGTGGGATTTCATGAAGATAGGTCCGTGTTTGAAAATACTGGTTCGAGTGATCGAGGGGTGAAAACAAAACGGAGATCCGATGCCGCGATGTTTTCGGTCAGCCTCCCGTCAAGCGCGGCGAGGATGGTTTCACAGACGGAAGCACGATGTTTCAGGACGTCATGGTTCCAAACACGCAGGATCGAGTAACCTTCGGCCTGCATGAAGTCGTCGCGGCGCCGGTCATATGAGCTGTCGGCATGTTGGGATCCATCGACCTCCACGACGAGCCAACGCTCGCGGCAAGCGAAGTCCGCAAAAAAGGGGCCGATGGAGAATTGGCGCGTGAAGCGATAGCCGCCGAGCTTGCGTGCCTTCAGTTCAAGCCAAAGCAATGCTTCCGCCTGGTTGCCGGCTTGCCGCAGATTTCGCGCCCGCTGGGTCGTGCCAACTTTGCGGCGACTGCGGGTTTGAGCAGCGCCTTCCCCCACTCCGTCGCCGCTTCGCGGCGCCACCTCTCCCCCCTCCGGAGGGAGAGGAAGGGCGCCAACTGGAATCGCCTCGCGCCTTTCCTCTCCCCCGTCGATCGGGGGAGAGGTGTCGAGCGCAGCTCGACGGAGTGGGGGTCGACTATTCATCCTCAACACAGATGATCAGAAATCCGTCGGCGCGCCGCCTTCGGCGCGGCGCTTCTCGACGAAGTCATTGAGTTCCTCGCGGATGGCCGGATCCATATAGGGCTCCTCGTAGGAGGCAAGGCGCTCCTTCCAGACCTTGTTGGTCCGCTCCATCGCCGTCGGCGAACCAGCCTCGGTCCAGGTCTCGAAGTTGCGCCAGTCGGACACGATCGGCGAATAGAAGGCGGTCTTGTAACGCGCCTGCGTGTGCGGGGTGCCGAAGAAATGGCCGCCGGGACCGACCGACTGGATGGCGTCGAAGCCGAGCGCGTCCTCGGAGAGGTCGAGCGGGGTGAGGAACTCGGCCACCATCTGCAAAAGATCTATGTCGAGGATGGTCTTTTCGTAGGAGCAGCGCAGGCCGCCTTCAAGCCAGCCGGCGCCGTGCATCATCAGGTTGCCGCCGCCCTGGATGGCGCCCCACAGCGAGAACACGCTTTCATAGGCGGCCTGGGCGTCGACCGTGTTGGCGGCGCAGGTGTTGGAGGTGCGGTAGGGGATGTTGTAGCGGCGGGCAAGCTGGCCGCCGACAAGCTGCGCCTTCATATATTCGGGCGTGCCGAAGGCTGGCGCGCCGGACTTCATGTCGACATTGGAGGTGAAGCCGCCATAGCCGACCGGCGCGCCCTTCTTCACCATCTGCGCGAAGGCGACGCCGGAGAGGGCCTCGGCGTTCTGCTGCACCAGCGCGCCGGCGACGGTGACGGGCGCCATGGCGCCCGACAGCGTGAACGGCGTGACGATCACGACCTGGCCCATGCTCGACATCTGGATGATGCCTTCCATCATCGGCACGTCGAGCTTGAGCGGCGAATTGGTGTTGATGATGGTGAAGACCGAAGGCTCCTGCATCAGTTGCTCGCGGCTGATGCCGCGTGCGATGCGGGTGATCTCGATGCCGTCGACGTTGCGCTCCTTGCCGAGCGAATAGATGTGGAAGACCTTGTCGGTCAGCGTGGCGAGATCGCGGATGCATTCCAGGTGCCGGACCGACGGATGGATGTCGATCGGCTCCACCGGATAGCCCCCGGTGCAGTGCAGGATGTTGTGCATCTGCGCGAGGCGCAGGAAGTTGCGGTAGTCGGCCTGGTTGCCGGGCCTGCGGCCGCGGTCGAGGTCGGAGCAGTTCGGCGCCGACGCCATCATCGACAGGATGACGTTGTTGCCGCCGAAACGCAGATTGTGCGCCGGGTTGCGGGCATGCAGCGTGAATTCCGACGGACAGTGCGAGACAAGCTCGAGGATCATGTCGCTGTCGAAGCGCACGCGCTCCGAGCCTTCGCGCACGTCCGCGCCATGCGCCTTCATGATGCGGCGGGCTTCGTCGTGCAGGACGTCGACGCCGATCTCCTTCAGCACGCGCAGCGAGGCGAGGTGGATCGATTCCAATTCGTCGTCGGACACGAGCCTGGTCGGCGACAGCGGGTTCTTCAGCTGCCGGAAGGCGGGCTGCTCGAAAGCGGCCGAGCCGCCGGCGCGCTTTCCCGCGCGGCCGCCACGGCGGGCGCGATCTGTTGCCAATGCCGGTTCGGCGGGATGGAGGGCGGCAGTCATGAGAAGCCTCGTGAGGATGCGAAATTGGCGGCATAATGAACTGGCGGCAATGTCGCCGGTGAGGAGGCGGCGACCACTAGGGCGAGGGAAGCGACATGACGGAAGGGGAGCGGACTGGATCGCCGAATTGCTTCCGCTGAGGCATCAGGAGGGCTCTCGCCACTGATAATGATGCCGTGATTGTTCAAGTGCGAGCCACGATGACCGCTTCCGTCCAGACCGCCGAAGATCGACCGCAATGGGCAGCCCTTGCCGGGGTCACGGCCGCGCTCGCCATGTTCGGCGCGGCGCAAGGGTTGAGCTCGCCGCTGTTCACCCTGCTGATGCAGGGCCAAGGCTTTTCGCCGGGCTTGATCGGACTGTCCGCGGCCATGATGCCGGTCGGGCTGATCCTGTCGGCATCCTTCGTGCCGGCGGCCGTGCGGCTGGTCGGCGCGCGAAACCTGGCGGTCGGCTGCTCCCTGCTTGGTGCACTGTGCTTCCTGGCTATTGGCTATCTGCAGAACTGGGTCGCCTGGTACGTCATCCGCTTCATCATCGGCGTGGTCATCAACCCGCTCTATGTGCTTGGGGAGGTCTGGGCGCTGTCACTGGCGCCGCCATCGCGGCGCGGGCGTGTCATGGGCGTGTTCAACACGCTGATGGGCGCCGGCTACGCGGCGGGGCCGTTTACCCTGACCCTTGTCGGCACCGCCGGCTGGGCGCCTTTCGGCGTCGGCATTGCCGGTTTCGCCCTTTGCGCGGTCATTCTGCGCCTCGTCTCCTCCAAGCTCACCGGTTTCGAGGACGATGGCCAGCCCGCCGGTAGTCTTGTCGGTTTCGCGCGGCTCGCACCGGCGCTGCTTTTGGCCGTGCTGGTCTCCGCCGCCGTTCAGCAGAGCACTTATGCGTTGGTGCCCGTCTTCGGCGCGGGCTACGGCCTGCCCGAAGCGGCGCTTGCCGCCCTGGTGATGATGCTTTCGCTGGGCAACATCGTCCTGCAGATCCCGCTTGGCCTGCTCGCCGAACGCTTCGGCGGGCGGCCGATGATCCTCGCCTGCGCGGTGGCGACGACGGGCTGCGCGATCCTGTTGCCGCTGCTGATCGCCACGCCGCTGATCTGGGGCGTGCTGCTGGTGATGGGGGCGGTCGGCTACGGCGTCTACACGATGGCGCTGGTCGAGCTCGGCAGCCGCTTCAAGGGCTCGCTGCTGGTCACCGGCAATGCAGCCTTCGCGTTGCTGTGGGGCGTCGGCGGCATTGTCGGCCCGCCCGGCGCCGGGGCCCTGATGCAGGCGATCGGCCCGCTCGGGCTGCCTGCCGTCATCGTTGGGCTCGACGTTCTGCTGGTGGCGTTCGCCTTGTACCGTACCTTGCAGCGTCAGCGCTCCTGACAGGGACTGGCTGGAACATGCGCTTTCGCCGCCAGTTGGCTCTTACGGCAGCCGGCCATACCGGCTAAGCCTCCAGGCGATTGGAGCAAGACCGATGGCTCTGGCTGGTTCGGAGAGCGGCGAGACGGTGCAGTGGGCCGCGATCACCGGCGTGATCGCGACCGTGTCTGTCTTCGCCATCGCGCAAGGACTTTCCTATCCGCTCCTCAGCTTCATCCTGCAGCGTCAGGGCGTTTCGCCGGCGATGATCGGGCTGTCGGCGGCGATGACGCCGGTCGGCTTCATCCTGTCCTCGCCGCTGATCCCGGGATTGGCGCGCCGGTTCGGGGCAGGGCGCACCGCGCTCACTTGCGCCGCGCTCTCGGCGCTGGTGTTGGCGCTGGTCGGCTGGACACAAAATGTCTATCTGTGGTTTCCGCTGCGCCTCCTGATCGGCGTCGTGACCAACCCGCTCTATGTCTTGAGCGAAATCTGGGTGATTGCGCTAGCGCCGCCGGCGCGGCGCGGCCGCGTCATGGGCATCTATTCGACAATCATCTCGGCGGGCTTCGCGACCGGCCCGCTCTGCCTGCTTGCCGTCGGCACCGAAGGCTGGCCGCCTTTCCTGGTCGGCATTCTGGCCTTCCTCTTCTGCGGCGGTTGCCTGGCCGTGGTGGTGAAGCGGCTGCCGAAGGTCGACGAGGCCGATAACAAGGTGTCGGTGCTGGGCTTCATACCCTTGGCCTGGTTGCTTCTGTCGGCGGTCGTGGTCGCGGCCGGGTTCGAGCAGGCTATACTCGCGCTGCTGCCGGTCTATGGAACGCATCACGGCATTCCCGAGGCGCGCATGTCGGCGCTGCTGTCAGTGATGATCGCCGGCAACATCGCCATGCAGGTGCCGCTCGGCCTCCTCGCCGAAAAACTGACGGCGCGCCTGGTGCGGTTCGGCTGCGTGGCGGTGACCATCTTTGGATGCGCGCTTTTGCCGGCGCTGATCGAGACGCCGCTGATCTGGGGCTGCGTCTTTATCTGGGGCGCCGTTTCCTACGGCATCTACACGATGTCGATCATCGAGCTCGGCGAACGCTTCACCGGCTCGGCGCTGGTCGCCGGCAATGCCGCCTTCTCGCTGATGTGGGGTTTTGGCGGCATCATCGTGCCGCCGCTCACCGGTGGCGTTATGGATGTCATCGGCGCCGCCGGCCTGCCGGTCACGCTTGGCGCAATCTGCGCGGCGCTGGCGGCGGCGACGATCGCGCGCCGGCGGGTTTTGTAATCGGTCCCGACATGGCTCTTGAATATCAAGGCAGCGAACGCGATGTAGGCGGGGCCGCCAGATTGAGACCTGCATGACCAGCACGATGACCAGAACCCAGCCCGAGTTGACCGCCAACGATCCCTACCTCTGGCTTGAGGATCGCAACGGCAAGGAAGCGCTGGACTGGGTCCATCGCCAGAATGCGCTGGCGGTCGCCGAACTGCAGGGCGATCCTTCCTATCAGGCGACATTCGAAACCGCGCTCGACCTGATGACCGCGGAGGACAATATGCCGGTCGGGGCCGCGCTTGCCGGCTACGTCTATAATTTCTGGCAGGACAAGACCAACGCGCTTGGACTGTGGCGGCGCACGTCCGTCGCTTCCTACAAGACCGACAAGCCGGAGTGGGAGACGATCATCGATTTCGACCAACTCTCGGCGAAGGAAGGCATCAAATGGGTGTTCGGCGGGGCGAGCCGGCTCTATCCCGATTTCAACCGCTGCCTGCTCCACATGTCGCCCGATGGCGGCGACGCCAGCGAGATGCGCGAGTTCGATATCGCGACGAGGTCCTTTGTCGATGGCGGGTTTTCCGCGCGCGCCTCCAAGTCGGGCTTTTCCTGGCTGGACAAGGATACCGTCATCGTCTCCGCCGCTTTCGAGGAAGACGACAAGACGCAGTCCGGCTATCCGCGCGTGATCAAGCTGTGGCGGCGCGGCACCAAGCTCGAGGACGCGACGCCGATCTTCGAAGGCGAAAAGCACCATCTCGCGGTCGGTGGCGGCGTGGAGCATGACGGCGACAAGCGGCATGTGCTGCTCGGCAAGACGCTCGACTTCTTCACCTCGCACAGTTTCCTGCGGCTGGCTTCGGGCGAGAACCGGCGCATCCCGCTGCCCGACGACGCCACCGACACGGCGATCTTCAAGGGCCAGCTTATCTTCGGCGTGCGCAGCCCCTGGACGGCGCCGGACGGCACGCGCTGCCTGCCGGATGGGCTCTATTCGGTTGATTTCGATCGCTGGATTGAAACGGGTGCGTTCGAACGGATCGAGACGCTCCTCGAACCGGAGCACCGCGTTTCCATTGCGGGCCTCGCCAGGACGCAGGACCGGCTGTTCATCAACCTGATGGACAATGTGCGCGGTAAGGTCATCGCCTGCGACCGCGCCGCAGATGGCTGGTCGCTGAAACGGATCGCGCTGCCCGACAACGGCAATGTCGGCATCAGCCATGTCGAGCATTTCGGGTCGAGCGTCTCCTTCTCCTTTACCGATTTCCTGACGCCAAGCTCGATCATCTGGTCGGACGACAATGGCGAGACGCTTAAAACGGTGAAGTCGCAGCCGGCCCGCTTCGACGCCTCGCCTTATGTTTCGGAGCAGTTCGAGGCGCGCTCGAAGGACGGCACGATGATCCCGTATTTCGTGGTGCGGCGCCGCGACCAGAAAGGGCCGGTGCCGGCATTGCTCTACGGCTATGGCGGTTTCGAGGTGCCGTTGCTGCCGGGCTATGCCGGCATCCGCGGCAAGCTCTGGCTGGACAAGGGCAACGCCTATGTCCAGGCCAACATCCGCGGCGGCGGCGAGTTCGGTCCGGCCTGGCACCAGGCCGCGCTCAAGGGCAAGCGCCAGAACGCCTTCGACGATTTCGCTGCCGTCGCCGAGGATGTGGTCAAGCGCGGCATCACCACGGCGGCGCAGCTCGGCATCCACGGCGGCTCCAACGGCGGCCTGCTCACCGGCACGTCGCTGACGCAGCGGCCGGAGCTGTTCGGCGCCGTCATCATCGACGTGCCGTTGCTCGACATGCTGCGCTACACCGAACTGCCGCCCGGCGCCTCGTGGATCGCCGAATATGGCGACCCGTCGAAGCCGGAGGAGGCGGCCTGGCTCGGCGCCTATTCGCCCTATCAACATATCGCGGCCGATGCCGCCTATCCGCCGGTGCTGTTGATGACGTCCACCGCGGACGACCGGGTCCACCCCGGACATGCGCGCAAGATGGCGGCGCGGCTGCAGGAGGCAGGTCACGGCCAGACGCTGTTCTTCGAGGAAACCGAAGGCGGCCATGGCGGGCGCGGCGACCGCCGGCCGCAAGCGGCGCAGACGGCGATGCGCTATATGTTCCTCAAGCGGTCGCTCGGCAAGACTGCCTGACTGGAACCGCTTGAATTTTGGGGCTCAGGCGGCATAAGCTGCCGCCATGATCCGCTTCAGCACATCAGGCGCCTTCGGGGTCGCGGTGACGCCGTCACCGCGGACGTTGCGCGCCGAGCTTTTGCGGCTGTGCGCCCGCATCGGCTATTCGCCGCCTGCCTTCCTCTGACGAATCCGCCTCCGGCTCCCGCCGGATTGGTTCAAGAGGAAAGATCAAACCCATGACCTATCAGAATTATTCGCTGAAGCAGCTTCAGCAGATCGATGCCGCGCATCACCTTCATCCCTTCACCGACCACAAGGAACTGCGTGAGGCAGGCTCGCGCATCATCACCCATGCCAACGGCCCGTTCATCTACGATGCCGACGGCACCGAAATCCTCGACGGCATGGCGGGCCTGTGGTGCGTCAATGTCGGCTATGGCCGCGACGAGCTGGCCGAGGCGGCTTACGCGCAGATGAAGGAGCTGCCTTACTACAACTCCTTCTTCAAATGCTCGACTCCCACTCCGGTGTTGTTGTCGAAGAAGCTGGCGGAACTCGCGCCCAAGCATGTCAGCCAGGTCTTCTACGGCTCGTCCGGCTCGGAGGCCAACGATACGGCGCTCAGGCTCGTCCGCCACTATTGGGCGCTCGAAGGCAAGCCCGAGAAGAACCGCATCATCTCGCGCAAGTCGGCCTATCACGGCTCGACGATCGCCGGCACGTCGCTGGGCGGCATGGAGCCGATGCACAAGCAGCTCGGCGGCGCGGTGCCCAACATCGTCCATGTGATGATGCCCTATGCCTATGAGCTCGCTCTGCCCGGCGAAAGCGACCATGATTTCGGCATCCGCGCGGCGAAGGCGGTCGAGGATGCAATCCTCGAAGCCGGCGCCGACAAGGTCGCCGCCTTCATCGGCGAACCGGTGATGGGCGCGGGCGGAGTGAAGATCCCGCCGATGAGCTACTGGCCGGAAGTCGAGCGCATCTGCCGCAAATACGATGTGCTGTTGATGCTGGACGAAGTCATCACCGGCTATGGCCGCACCGGCGAGTGGTTCGCGGCACAGACGTTCGGGGTCGAGCCCGACACCATCACCACCGCCAAGGCGCTGACCTCGGGCTACCAGCCGCTGTCGGCGCTGCTGGTCGGCGATCGTGTGGCGAGGACGCTGGTCGAAAAAGGCGGCGAGTTCTATCACGGCTACACCTATTCCGGTCATCCGGTGGCCTGCGCGGTGGCGCTCAAGAACCTCGAGATCATCGAGAAGGAAGGGCTGGTCGAGCGGGTCAAGAACGACACCGGCCCCTATTTCGCGCAGGCGCTGCAGGAACGCATCGCGGGCCACAGGCTGGTCGGCGAGGTGCGCTCGATAGGCCTGATGGGCGCGATCGAGATCGTCAAGGACAAGGCGACCAAGGAACGCTATCTGCCGTCAGGAAGCGCTGCCGTCGTCGTGCGCGACCATGCGGTCGCGAACGGCATGATGATGCGGGCCACCGGCGACACCATGATCCTGTCGCCGCCGCTGATCTGGACGCGCGACACGATCGACATGGCTTGCGAGCGCATTGCCAAGGCGCTCGACCTGGCGGACGCGGACCTGCGCAAGCGCTGAAGAACGGTCGGGCGTCCGGTGTTCGGGCGCCCGACCGCCACCATCCGCGCCAGGTACGGGGAACAATGCATGCGCCCGCGCGTAATAGACTGGGCCTGAGAGACGGGTCCGGCTGAGGACTTACGCGATGAAGAAAACCCGCAAGACCCGTGGCGCAAGGAAAGCCGCGCTGATCGGCGGCGACCTGATGTTGGCGCCGATGGTGATGATGATGCGCATGCCCCTGCTTGTCGCGGATGCGCAAAGCGACCGGAAACTCGGCAGGGAAACCGTGCGAGCTGTTACTGAAAAGACTGCTGCCGCGGCCCAAGGCGCCATCGCAGCACAGGTTTCGCTTCTGCAATCGGCCGCCCGGTTCTGGCCGGAGGTGCTGTCGGGACGCGTTCCGTCCCTGGTCAACGGCGAGGCCGCGCGACAATCCCTGGGTGCCGCCCTCAAGCCCGCCGGCCGTACCGTACGGGCGAATTTCCGGCGTTTGTCCAGCAAGAGCTGATCTCGGCCGGGACCATTTCCACTGTTGTTGGATTGCCTTGAGAAACGCAAAAACCGCGCTCCAAAAGGAACGCGGCTCTGCCAGATACGCATGGCATTTCGCGACAAGAATACTTGCGAAACTTACGGGCTCCGGTACGCGAGACCTGATCCGGAGCGCCGGGCAGACGCGATGTCCGCCTCGCAGTCCGTTTTAAAGGCACATCGTTACCGGTGAGTTAGCGAGACCTTAAGCAAATCTAAATTTGCCGGCTTCTGGCCGGCGGATATCGAAAATAACCTTAGAAAATCAGTATCTTACGCCTGGTTTCCGCGCAGGAAATTAA
Organism: Mesorhizobium sp. B2-4-6; assembly: GCF_006442775.1. NCBI lineage: Bacteria > Pseudomonadati > Pseudomonadota > Alphaproteobacteria > Hyphomicrobiales > Phyllobacteriaceae > Mesorhizobium > Mesorhizobium sp. B2-4-6. The sequence goes on along the minus strand of NZ_VFVI01000018.1, from coordinate 42,475 downwards.
TAATTCCGGAAAAATCGGCGCCGGCATGACCTTGCGCGTTGAACAAGGCATAGAGCTGCGTGGCTTCGGCGCCGAGCGGGGTCACGGCGCCCGCGCCCTGCGCGGCTTCCTGCGACAATTTCAGGTCCTTTAGCATCAGGGCCGCGGCAAAGCCGGGCTTGTAGTCGCGGTTGGCCGGCGAGGCCGGAACAGGGCCGGGGACCGGGCAATAGGTGGTCAGCGACCAGCATTGGCCCGACGAGGTGGAGGCGACGTCATACAGCGCCTGGTGCGACAGGCCGAGCTTTTCGGCGAGCACAAAGGCTTCGGCGACGCCGATCATCGAGATGCCGAGGATCATATTGTTGCAGATCTTGGCCGCCTGGCCCGCGCCGTCGCCGCCGCAATGGACGACGCGTCCGGCCATCGGCTTCAGGATCGGCTCGGCGGCGGCAAAAGCGTCATCCGAGCCACCGGCCATGAAGGTGAGCGTGCCGGCGGTGGCGCCGCCCGTGCCGCCGGAGACCGGGGCATCGATCGACTGCAAGTCATGTTTCCCGGCAATCGCATGCGCCTTGCGTGCCGATTCGACATCGATCGTTGAGGAATCGATGAACAGCGCGCCTTTCTTCGCCTTGGGTGCGATGTCCTCATAAACCGACAGCACATGCTTGCCGGCCGGCAGCATGGTGATGACGACATCAGCGTCCTTCACCGCGGCGACGGCATTGGCCATGACTGTAATGCCGTGCTCCTTCGCAACCGTGAGGTTTTCAGACACAAGGTCGAAGCCCAGCACCGCATGCCCCGCCTTGACGAGATTGGCGGCCATCGGATTGCCCATGTTGCCCAAGCCGATGAAGGCGATCGTCGTCATAGTGGTGCTCCCAGGTTAGGCAGTAGGCAGTAGGCAGTAGGCAGTAGGCAGTAGGCAGTAGGCAGTAGGCAGTAGGAGTCTATTCGGGTGCGAGCTTGATAATAAGCTGGCGAAGCATTTTTCCGATGGCCTCGGTGACTGACAGCATATGATGGACCTCATTGCGAGTGGCCAGGCCGATGCGTTCAGCGATCTGGAGATGCGTCTCAAGCTCCTTAAGAGAGCCTTGGGCTATCCTGAGAAACTGTTGGTAAGAGCCGGTGTTGTCTCGGCCGTAACCTTCAGCAATGTTTGCAGGAATAGACGTGGCTGAGCGACGAACTTGGCTGGTCAGTCCATACAACTCCTCTTTTGGCCATGCCTTGGTCAAGGAGTAGGTAGCGACGGCCAAGTCCACGGCCTGTTGCCAGACGATCAAATCCTTGTACGAGTTGATCTCGCCGGTCATCTTTCCCTACTGCCTACTGCCTACTGCCTACTGCCTACTGCCTACTGCCTACCAATCAGCGCCCGCGCGATGATGACGCGCATGATCTCGTTGGTGCCTTCGAGGATCTGGTGGACGCGCAGGTCGCGGACCAGCTTCTCGATGCCGTAATCGTGCAGATACCCATAGCCGCCATGCAGTTGCAGCGCCTGGTTGGCGATGTCGAAGCCGATATCGGTGACGAAGCGCTTGGCCATAGCCGACCATTTGCCGGCGTCGGGCGCCTTGCGGTCGAGCTTGGAAGCGGCGGCGTAGAGGAAGATGCGGGCCGCCTGCAGCTCCGTCTCCATGTCGGCCAGCCTGAACTGCAGTGCCTGGAACTGGTTGATCTGGGAGCCGAAGGCCTTGCGCTCGGCCGTATAGGCCAGCGCCTTGTCGAGCGCCGACTGCGCGCCGCCCAGCGAACAGGCGGCGATGTTGAGCCGGCCGCCATCGAGCCCCGCCATGGCAATGCCGAAGCCGGCGCCTTCGGCGGCAAGCAGGTTCTCGGCCGGCACCTTGCAGTCCTCGAAGACGACCTGGCGTGTCGACTGCATGTGCCAGCCCATCTTGTGCTCGTTGGCGCCGAAGGAAAGGCCAGGTGCGTCCTTCGGCACGACGAAGGTCGAGATGCCTTTCGGACCGTCGGCACCGGTGCGCGCCATCACGACATAAAGGTCGCTGTCGCCGGCGCCGGAGATGAACTGCTTGGCGCCGTTCAAGACATAGTCGCCGCCGCTCTTCACCGCGCGCGTCTTAAGCGCCGCTGCGTCCGAGCCCGAGCCGGGCTCGGTCAGGCAATAGCTCGCCAGCCATTCCATCGAGGTCAGTTTCGGCAGGAAGCGCTGGCGCTGCTCGTCGCTGCCGAAGCGGTCGATCATCGAGGCGGCCATGTTGTGGATGGAAATGAAGGAGGAGAAGGCCGGGTCGGCGTGGGCCAGAGCCTCGAAGATCAGCACCGCATCGAGCCGCCCAAGCGCCGAGCCGCCGACATCGTCGCGCACATAGATGCCGCCGAGGCCGAGCGGCCCGGTTTCGCGGATCACATCGGCGGGGAAGTGCTTTACCTTGTCCCAGTCGAGCGCATTGGGCGCGACGCGGTCCGCCGCGAAGGCCTGGGCCATCTCCTGGATGGCGCGCTGTTCCTCGTTGAGTTCGAACTGGCCAGTGTCCGCATCGACTGTCGCGTCCATGGCGTGCTCCCTGTCGTTTCAGGCCTTCTGGCCTGTCGTTTTTGGCTTTGCGCACCATCCAATCTAGACCAATGATGCCGCCGCGCAACCCGGCTTCCTGCGGACCGGCTGTGCGTGAAATGACCAACGGAGCTCGTACGTGCCGACAATTTTCGATGAGTTGCTGGACCGGTTCCACACATATCTCGCCGGCGTCGACAATAATCTGGTCGCGGACGAAGTCGCGCGCATCGGCTGGGACATGCCTGTCCGTTCGCTCGAACCGCGGGCGCTTGGCTGCCTTGGCTATCTCGATCGCGTCGCCGAGCTTGCGTCGGCCGACGCCAAGCCGCTGGCGCGATTCGTTGCCGACCATCGGGATGAGTTACGCTGGGGGCAGACCTATACCGCCGCCGATTTCGGGCAGGGCTTTGTCGACAGTTACGGCTGGCTGGAAGTGTTCGGCACGCGCGGGCATTTCGTCAATGACGCGGTTGCGGCCGGGCTGCTGATCCTCGGGCCGGACATCGTCTATCCCGACCATCACCACATCGCCGAGGAAATCTACGTCCCGCTGACCGGCGGCACGGAATGGCGGATGGGCGAAGGCGGTTTCCATACTCGCGACGCCGGCGAGGTTATTCACCACGCCTCCAACGTCAGCCATGCCATGCGCACGGGCACGGAACCGCTGATGGCTCTCTATCTCTGGCGCGGCGGGCCGCTGGCGCAGAAGTCGACGATCGGCTCGGGAGGCAGGGGCTGATGGCCAAAGCGATCATGCTGCAGGGCACCGGCTCGGATGTCGGCAAGACCGTGCTGGTCGCGGGGCTTTGCCGCGCCGCGAAGAATCGCGGGCTGAAGGTCAGGCCGTTCAAGCCGCAGAACATGTCGAACAACGCCGCCGTCGCCGACATTCCCGGCGGCGACAAGGCCGGCGAGGGCGAGATCGGCCGCGGGCAATGGCTGCAGGCGCTGGCCTGCGGCGTCCGGCCGACTGTCCATATGAACCCGGTGCTGCTCAAGCCGCAGAGCGATATCGGCTCGCAAGTGGTGGTTCAGGGCAAGGTCTTTGGCGAGGCCCGGGCGCGCGACTACCAGGCGATGAAAGCCGGACTGATGGACGCGGTGCTCGATTCCTGGGCCAAGGTGGGCGAGGGCGCAGACCTCGTCATCGTCGAGGGCGCGGGCTCGCCAGCCGAGATCAACCTCCGCAGCCGCGACATCGCCAATATGGGCTTTGCCACCCGCGCCCATGTGCCGGTGATCCTGGTCGGCGACATCGATCGCGGCGGCGTCATCGCGTCGATCGCCGGCACGCATCTCATCCTGCCGGAGGAGGACCGGCGCATGATCGCCGGCTATCTCATCAACAAGTTCCGCGGCGACGTCTCGTTGTTCGACGACGGGATCAAGGCGATAGAAACCTTCACCGGCTGGCGCTGCTTCGGCGTCGTGCCGTGGCTGAGGGCCGCCGTCCGGCTGCCTTCGGAGGATTCGGTCATGCTCGAGCGCCTCGCTTCCGGCGAGAAACGGGCGCTGAAGGTGGCAGTGCCGATGCTGGCGCGCATCGCCAATTTCGACGATCTCGACCCGCTCAAGGCCGAGCCGCAGGTCGAGGTCGTGTTCGTGCCGCCGGGCAGGAAGCTGCCGGAAGATGCCGGGCTGGTTGTCGTCCCCGGCTCGAAGTCGACGATCGGAGACCTGCTCAAATTCCGCGAGAACGGCTGGGACCGGGATCTTCTCGCTCACCGCAAGCGCGGCGGCCATGTCGTCGGCATCTGCGGCGGCTACCAGATGCTCGGCCGCATGGTGCGCGATCCGGAGGGCATCGAAGGCAGCGTCACCGAAGCCGAAGGCCTCGGCCTGCTCGATATCGAAACGGTGATGGAGCCCGAAAAGACGGTGCGCAATTCAAGCGCGCAGTCGGTGCAGTTCGGCCTGCCGCTCGAAGGCTATGAAATCCATCTCGGCCGCACCACCGGCCCGGACACGGCGCGGCCGTCGACGATCCTCAACGGGGTCGAGGACGGCGCGGTTTCCGCCGACGGCAAGGTGATCGGCACCTATCTGCACGGGCTGTTTTCCGCCGACGCCTTTCGCGCCGCCTACCTGGAGAGCCTTGGCATGAGGGGAGGCGGCATCGACTATCGCGCGGACGTCGAGAGGGCGCTGGACGAGGTCGCGTCGGAGCTCGAGAGACATGTCGACTGTGACGCGATTTTTGGGCTGGCGCGATAGGCAGACCATAGAAATCCATTCGGTGACGTCAAGGCGTTGCAACGGTGCAGAATTCTGCTCCGCTGCATCCCTCGCGCGAGGTCACGGAATGGATCCTCGGGTCTGCGCGCGTCGCTTCGCTCCTTGCTTCGCCCGTGGATGACGAAGCGCTGTTGCCAATCCCCAACGTCGGTGAGACTTCCTACGCCTTTTCCCCCGCCTTCGGCCAATAGGTGCCGAAGGACCAGACATTGCCTTCCGGGTCGAGGCAGATGAACTCACGGCTGCCATAGTCGCGGTCAACCGGTTCCTGGATGATTTTCGCGCCGGCCTGCTTCGCCTTGGCATAGGCGGCATCGGCGTCGCCGACGGCGATGTAGATGGACTTGCCGCCGCCACCGCCGGGCTCGCCGACCATCTTGCCATAGTCGTCGTCGCGTGCCGTGCCCAGCATGATCATCGAGGAGCCGAAGGTCAGCTCGGCGTGGTGGACGATGTCACCTTCGCCATAGCGGGCGCGGACCTCGAAGCCGAAGGCTTCGCCCAGCCAGTCGATCATCTTGGCGGCGTTTCTGTAGCGCAGCGCAGGATAGATACGGGGTGCTTCGGTTGACGAGGGCATGGCGATCTCCTTGTTCGTGTCGATGAACCCAATCTCGACCAAGGCTGTTCCGGCGTCTTGAAGAAATGTTACCTCAGCTCAGGCCTAGATCGACGCCGCGAGCGCCTTCGGTGTTTCGCCGGCAAGCTGGCGGAATTCGCGCACCAGATGCGCCTGGTCGGCATAGCCGCAATCGGCGGCGATGCCGGCCCAGTCATCGTCCTGCTGCTTCGACAGGGAAAGCGCGCGGTTGAAGCGCACGATGCGCGACAAGGTCTTCGGGCCTATGCCGATCGCGTCGGTGAATTTGGCCGCCAGGTGCTTGCGGCTCCAGCCGATCTCGCCGGCAAGCGCCGCAATGCGGGTGCGGCCGCCCGATGCGATGACCGCCCTGTAAGCCCAGGCGATTTCGGACGAAAGCGCATTCGCCTCCGCAAGGCGGGCGGCGATGAAGCCCTCGGCTATGTCGAAGCGCGCGTTCCAATCCGATGCCTCGCCAAGCCGTGCGCGCAATGCCATGCCGTCAGGGCCCAGCGCGTCGTCCAACCCGACCATGCGGTCGCGCAACTCGCTCATCGGGAGGCCGAAGAACCGCCTGGCGCCAAGCGGCGTGAAATTGACCTGGACGCAGCAGGAGCCGCCGAAGGATTCGATCATGACCGGCCCGGCATACAGACCTGCGGCGAAACTGGCGTAGCGATCGTTGTCGCCCGGGCTGTGGCCGAGCCCGATGGCGAAGGCTTCGGCGAAGCTGATCACCAGCGGCACGGTCAGCGAAGCATATTCGACGATGCGGAAATGGCCGGGCAATGTCTCGCGATAGCCGCAGATATCCGTGACGATGCCCGCCAGCGAGGCGGCGGGCTTGCGCCGCACCATCTCGAAATGGAGGGTGGGAGAGCGGTTATCCTGTCGATGGCGCTCTGTCTCGTCGGACATGCCGAGAGCCTATCAGAACATGCTCGCAAGAATCAAAAGCGCCCGGCAGGGCCGGGCGCTCCGAGTTGCCTGAGATTGGCTATCAACGGTTTAGGCACCGCGCATCAAACAGCCGGCGGCAAGCACGATATAGGCGATGAGCATGATCCAAACGGACGCAAGCGGAATGAATGCAAGAACGCCAAGAGCGGCGAGAAGGCCGATGACGGCGATGACCAACGAAATAATGAACACGATCTGGGTGGGTGCACTGAGATTCATGTCTGGTCCCTCCAACATGATTCGCAACACCCGAATTCTACCAGCATACGCCTCACATACCAATGAGCCGGCGTAAGGGATTGGCCGGGTCGCCTAGCAGCTTCACAGCGAGCGCCAGGCAGACGACCACCAGCAACGGCTTGATCAGTTTGGCGCCGATGCGGATGGCAAGGCTCGCGCCGACACGGGCGCCGATGAACTGCGCCACGCCCATCATCAAGCCGATCTTCCAGTCGATGACGCCGACGGCGGCAAAGACGACGAAACCGCCGATGTTGGAAGCGAAGTTGAGCAGCTTGGTATGCGCCGTCGCCTTGAGCACGCCGTAGCCGGCAAGGGTGACGAAGGCGAGCATGTAGAAGGAGCCGGCGCCAGGACCGAAGACGCCGTCATAGAAGCCGACCAGCGGCGGGACGATCAGCCCGAACAGGAAAGGCGACAGCCGCTCGGCGCGGTCGACGTCGTCCATGTTCGGCTTCAGCGCGAAATAGAGGGCGATGGCGATCAGGAGCAGCGGCAGAAGGGCGCGCAGGAAATCGCCGGGCACGACGGTCGCCAACAGGGCGCCGACCGCGCCGCCGACAAGCGCCAGCAGCGCCGACGGCAGCTGGCGGCGCAGGTCGACCTGACCGTTGGCGGCATAATGGATGGTGGCCGAGCCGGAACCGAACATGCCCTGCAATTTGTTCGTGCCAAGTGCCGCGACCGGCGAAAAGCCGGCGAGCAGCAGCGCCGGAATCGTGATCAGCCCGCCGCCGCCGGCGATCGAGTCGACGAAGCCGGCGCCAAAGGCGGCGGCGATGAGGACGAGGACGGTCTGCAGGGTAAGGTCGATCATCGGGGAGGGGTGCTTGGAAGGAAGCCGCAGCTTCCATCACGCTCCACCAGTTTGCGCAAGACCAATTCCACGCCAGATCGGTTCGACGTTTCAATACGCCGAACCGCTCTATTCTTCTTTCCCGCAATTCCAGATGGAAAACAGCTTCACACTTTTCCTGGAATTGCTCTAACAATCCAATCGGAATCGCAAAAGGGAGCTTGGTGGCGATGGCGCTGCTCGACCAGATACGTTCGATCTTCGACGGTGACCCAGGTGTGCGCAAGGTGGCGGACGACCCGGTGCTGTCGGCGGAACTCTTGATGCTGTTCCGCATGATCCTGGCCGACGGCTCGGTCTCGGAGAGCGAGATGATCGTCTTCCGGCGCATCTGCAGCGAAGCCTTCGGCATCCCGGAGGCCTCGATCGACAGCGTCATCGAATATCTCAACGATTTTGGCTACGAGACCAACGGCTCGCAGGCGATCGCGCTGTTCCGCGACCTCGATGTCGAGCGCCGAAAGCTGCTTGCGCGCCACATGGCCGAGATCGCCAAGGCCGATGCCAAGCTGGCGGAGAGCGAAGTCCGGCTCCTGCGCCGCACACTCGACCTGCTCGATATCAGTCCGGTCGATGTGGTGAAGTCGGAGGACTAAAGCAATTCCAGGAAAAGCGTGAAGCGGTTAGGCTCGGCGACTTCGCCGTAGCCTTCCGTCCGGAATTGCGGCAAACAAGGAGGCTGAACTACCCCTGTTCCTGCAGGCGCCGCGCGATGGCGCGGTGGAGGTCGGGCGCCGCCGCGACCAGCGCCTGCGCCGCTTCCGAGCGCGGATGGTCGAGCACATCGGCCGCCCGGCCGCGCTCGACGATCTTGCCTTCGTGCATGACCAGCACCTCGTCGGCCATGGCGCGGGCGACCGTCAGGTCGTGCGTGATGAAGAGATAGGCGATGCCGAGCTTCTGGTTGAGCTCGGCGAAAAGGTCGAGGATCTGGGCGCGGATCGAGACGTCCAGCGCCGAGACCGGCTCGTCGGCGACCACCAACTTCGGCCGCGTGATGATGGCGCGGGCGATCGACAGGCGCTGGCGCTGGCCGCCGGAGAACTCATGCGGGTATTTGTCCATGTCGCGCGGCCCAAGGCCAACTTCATCGAGGGTATGCGCGACCATCTCGCGGCTCTCGGCCTTTGCCGGCTGCTTTTCCAGAAGATGCAGCGGCTCGGCCACCAGCTTGTCCACCTTCTGGCGCGGGTCGAAGGAGCCGTAAGGATCCTGGAACACCACCTGCATGTCGCGCCGGGCCGGCCTCAACGCCGATTCCGGCCTGTCCGTGATGACCTCGCCGCGAAAGCGGATCGTGCCCGCCGTCGGCTTGTCCAGCGCGAGGATCATGCGGGCAAGGGTGGACTTGCCGCAGCCCGAGCGGCCGACCAGCGCCACCGATTGGGCGGGCTCGATGGTGAGCGAGACATCGTCGACGGCACGGATCGATTGCGCCGGCCGAAACAGAGATATGCGCCGTCCCGGATAGTCCCGGCCGACGTTTTCGACTTCAAGCAGGGGTTTTGCCGAGCCGGCAAGGTGCGGTTTCGGGCGCGCCGGCACATGCATGGAGGCCAGCGCCAGCTCGCGCGTGTAGGGGTGGAGCTGTTCCGACAGTGTGCGCGCGGTGTCGCCGGCTTCCGTCACCTCGCCGCGGCGCAGGATGGTCAGGCGATCGGCCATCTCGGTGACGACAGCGAGGTCGTGCGAAATGAGCAGCAGGCCGATGCGGTTCTCGCTGACCAGATCGCGCAGCAGGTCGAGGATCTGCGCCTGCAGCACTACGTCGAGCGCCGTCGTCGGCTCGTCGGCGATCAGCAATTTCGGTTTAAGCGCGCAGGCGATGGCGATGACGACGCGTTGGCGCTGGCCGCCCGACAGTTCGTGCGGGTAGCGCGATAGTGGGAATTTGGCCTCCGGCAGCCCGACGCGGTCGAGCATCTTTCGCGCGCGGTCCTCGGCTTCGGCGCGGCCCGCCCTGGTGTGCCAGCGGATGCCTTCGGCGACCTGCTCGCCGATGGTCTTGACCGGGTTCAGCGCTGTCATCGGTTCCTGGAACACCATGCCTATATCGTCGCCGCGCAGGGCGCACATCTGAACTTCGCTCGCGGCAAGGATATCGATGCCGTCGAAGGCGACGCGGCCTTCGGCGCGGGCCAGATGCGGCAAAAGCCGCATGATCGTCAGCGCCGTCATCGATTTGCCGGAGCCGGATTCGCCGACCAGGCCAACCACCTCGCCGGGCGCGATTGTCAGCTCGACGCCTTTGAGGATCGGCGTATCACCGATCGAAAGCGACAGGTTTTCGATCTCGAGCAGGCTCATCGGCGCCGCCGTGATTTCGGATCGAGGATATCGGCAATGCCGTCGCCGAGCAGGTTCAGCCCAAGCACGGTGACGACGATCGCCATGCCGGGGAAGATCGCCATCCAGGGTGCGGTCACCATGCGCGTCTGGGCGTCGAACAGCATGCGGCCCCAACTCGGCATCGGCGGCTGGGCGCCGAGGCCGACATAGGAAAGCCCGGCTTCGGCCAGGATGCCGAGCGCGAACTGGATCGTGCACTGGACCAGCAGCAGCGTGGCGATGTTGGGCAGGATGTGCTCGATGCTGATGCGCGTCATGCCCTTGCCGGCGGCGCGTGCGGCAAGGATGAACTCGCGCGGCCAGATGGCTAAAGCGCCGGCCCGCGCCACGCGGGCGAAGACCGGGATGTTGAAGATGCCGATGGCGATGATGGCGTTGACGGCGCCCGGGCCGAAGATCGCGGTGATCATGATTGCCGAGAGCAAGGCCGGAAAGGCGAAGACGAGATCGTTGACGCGCATCAGCGCCTCGTCGACTATTCCGCCGCGCGCCGCCGCGAAGGCGCCAAGCGGCACGCCGATGCCCATGCCGATGCCGACCGCGACCAGCGCCACGGCGATCGAATTGCGGGCGCCGACCATGATCATCGACAGGATGTCGCGGCCGAAATGATCGGTGCCGAACCAGTGCGCCCAGGAGGGCGCCTGCGTCTTGTCGGCGATCACCAGTTTTGTGACGTCGTAAGGCGTCCACAGGAATGAGACGAGCGCGACGGCCACGATCAGCAGTGTGATGACCAAACCGATCAGGAAGGAACGGTTGCCAAAGGCCTTGGCCAGCACGCCGGCAAGGGTTTCCTCGGGCAGATCGACGCGCATGGTCATTGCCGGCCCCTGAGGCGCGGGTCGACGATGGCGTAGGAGAAGTCGACAACGAGGTTGATCAGGATCACGGCGGCGACCAGCAGCATGACGATGCTCTCGACGACGATCAGGTCGCGCTGGGTGATGGCCTGGAAGATCAGCCGGCCCAGCCCAGGCAGGTAGAAGACATTCTCGATGATGATGGTGCCGGCCAGCAGGAAGGCGAATTGCAGGCCGAGGATGGTCAGCACCGGGATCATGGCGTTGCGCAGCGCGTGGCGCCACAGCACGGCGCGATAGGGCAGGCCCTTGGCGCGCGCGGTGCGGATATAGTCTTCGTTGAGCACCTCGATCAGCGCCGAGCGGGCGACACGCGCCAGGATCGCCGCCTGCGGCAACGCAAGAGCGACGGCCGGCAACAGCAGGGACTTCAGCGCCGTCCAGATACCGGCGCTCCAGCCCGGAAAGCCGCCGGCCGGCACCAGACGCAGCCAGACGGCGAAGAGGTAGATCAGCATCAGAGCGAACCAGAAATTGGGCACGGCGACGCCGAGCTGGGCGGCGCCCATGGCGAGCGTGTCGCCGGCGCGGCCCTGGCGGCTGGCGGAGAAGACGCCGACCGGAATGGCGATGACGGTCGATAGCGCCAGCGCGATCAGCGCCAGCGGCAGGGAGACGACGACGCGCTCACGCACGAGGTCGATGACAGGCACCGAATAGGTGTAGGAGCGGCCGAAATCGAGGCTGAGCAGCCCTGCCGCCCAATGCAGGTAGCGCAGGACCAGCGGCGCGTTCAGCCCCATCTGGTCGCGCAGCAATTCAACCTGCTCGGCGCTGGCATTCATGCCCAGCATCAGGCGCGCCGGGTCACCGGGCAGGATCTCCATGACCGCGAATACCACCATCGAGGCCAGCACGAGCGTGAGGGCCGCGATGATGAGGCGCTTTACGAGGTATGCGGTCATGGAGGCGATCGGGCGATCGCGCCGGCCTCAATCCGTCCACTTCACCTTGGTGAGATCGTCAGCCTCGATCGGCCAGTTCGTCCACATGCCCTGCAGCTTGGCGTCCCAGACGCCGATCTTCGGCAGTTCGAACAGGTACACGGCGGGGACGTCGTGCGCGAGAATCTTCTGCGCCGCACCCAGCAGCTCCAGCCTCTTGTCCTTGTCGACCGTGGCGCCGAGCTGCTCGATGACATCGTTGAACTTCGGATTGTCATACTGGAAATAGTAGCCGGGCCGCGAATAGATATCGATGTCGTTCGGCTCGACATGGGAAACGATCGTCAGGTCGTAGTCCTTGTTGGTGAAGACTTGGCTCAGCCACTCCGCCCATTCGACCGGAATGATCTGCAGATTGACCCCGATCTCCTTCAGTTGGGACTGAATCACCTGGCCGCCATCGCGTGCGTAAGGTACGGGCGGCAGCTTGATCGTGGCCGAAAAGCCGTTCTCCAACCCCGCTTCCTTCAGATACTCCTTGGCCTTGGCGATGTCGTGCGGGTAGATGCCGGTGAGATCGACATAGCCCGCATCGCCTGGCGAAAAATGAGAGCCGATCGGCTTTCCAAGACCGTTCGAGGCTGCATCGATGATGGCACTGCGGTCGATCGCCGAGGCGAGCGCCTGCCGCACCGCAAGCTTGTCGAAGGGCGGCTTCTTGTTGTTGATCGATAGGATTGTTTCGCCCTCGGTCGAGCCGATCACGACGCTGAAGCGCGGATCTGACTGGACCTGTGCAAGCGCGTCCTGTGCGGGCATGTTGGCGAAAGCCTGGATATCGCCCGAGAGCAAGGCGGGGACGGCCGCGGCGGCGTCGGGAACGATGCGGAATGTCGCCTTGTCGAGCGCGGCGGGCGTACCCCAGTAGTCCGGGTTCTTGACGAGCGTGATCTCGGAACCCTTGGCCCAGTGATCGAGCTTGAACGGACCGGTGCCGATCGGCTTGTCCTTATTGCCGTCGGCCGATCCCTTCCCCACGATCACCGCCGCAACCTGGCCCATGTCGTAGAGGAAATTGCCCTGCGGACCGTCGAGAGTGACCTTGACCGTCGCTGGATCGACCGCCGTGACATCGGCGATGTGCGCAAAGAGCGGCTTTTGCGGATTGAGCGTATCCTTGGCGCGCGCTCGGTCCAGCGAGAATTTCACGTCGTCGGCGCTGAAGGCCGAGCCATCGTGGAACTTCACGCCGGAATGCAGCTTGAACGTGTAGACCTTGCCGTCGTCGGAGACGGCCCAGGTCTCGGCGAGACCGGGCTGAACCTGGCCGTTGTCGTCGATGCGCGTCAGCCCTTCAAAGACATTGGCATAGGTGATTTCGCCGATGGCCGCGGCCGCGCCGGCAGTCGGATCAAGATGCGGCGGCTCAAGCACGATGCCGAGCGTGAGATCGGTGCGGGCGGCAAAGGCCGACGTGGCGGCGGCAAGCGACAGCACGGCCGCGGCCAGGATGGTCTTCCACAGTTTCATCGCTGAACTCCCATTGCTCAAACGTGCTCAAGCTGGCGGATAGAAGCGTGATTTCGCGCGCGAGTAAATCGCGTTTCATGCTGCCTTGCCGCGCCGGGGGAAAAGTTTTTCCAGCTCGTCCCGATCAGTCCGTCGTTCCTCTCAAAAGCACATTGAGGCCGATCGCCATCACCTTGGCCGATTCCACCATGTCGGCGATGCCCACCCATTCGTCCGGCCTATGCGCAAGGTCGAGAATGCCCGGGCCATAAGCGATGCAATCGTAGAGGTGGCCGATGCGCGCGACATGCTTCTGGTCGTAGGTGCCGGGCGAGATCACGTAGTCGGGCTCGCGCTCGAACACCGCCATGATGCCTTTCGCGACAGCCTGCACCACAGGCGCGTCGCGCTCGGTCATCAGCGGCAGCACCTCCATCAGGTCGCGGATCTCGTAGTCGAATTTCTTGCGCTCGCGCTTCAGCCGCTCGAGGATGCCCGTGACTTCGCCTTTGACGGCGGCGATGTCCTCTTCGAGCAGAAAGCGCCGGTCGATGGTGAGCCGGCAGGAATCCGGTACGTTGGGCGAGGGAAGCCCCGGCCGGAAATCCTCGGTCTGGCCGCCATGGATGGAATTGATGTTCATGGTCGAGCGCCTGGCGCCTTCCGGCACCACCGGCATGCGCGTCATCTTGCGGTCGAGGGCCGGGAACAGCTCGTCCTCGAAGGCCTGCAGCACGGCGCCCATATGGCGTACCGCATTGTCGCCGAGGAACGGCATCGAGCCATGCGCGATCTCGCCCTTGGTCTCGATCTCGGCCCACCAGACACCGCGATGGCCAAGGCAGATGCGATCCTTGTTCAGCGGTTCGGGGATGATGACGTGGTCGACTTTCGGCTTCGAGAAATAGCCGAGCCGCGCCAGATGGGCGACGCCGCCGAAACCGCCGGATTCCTCGTCCGCCGTGCCCGATATCTCGATGGCACCGGGGAAATCGGGATAGACCTCCATGAAGGCTTCGACGGCGATGACGGAGGCGGCCAGGCCGCCTTTCATGTCGCAGGCGCCGCGGCCATAGACCCTGCCGTCCTTCACCACGCCGGCAAAGGGATCGACGGTCCAGCCCTCACCGGCCTCCACCACGTCGATATGCGAGTTGAAATGCACGCAGGCGCCGGGCGAGCGGCCGTCGAAGCGGGCGACGACATTGACGCGCGGGTAGCGGTCGCTGTCGCCGGGCGCGCCTTCGGCACGGATGAACTCGGTTTCGAAGCCGCGTTTCCTGAGACGCGCGCCAAGAAACTCGGCGCATGGCCCGTAGACCTCGCCTGGCGGGTTGACGGTCGGAAAGCGGATCAGGTCCGCGGTCAGCGCGACGAGGTCGTCGACCCGGTCCTCGACCGCCTTGAGAAGTCGTTCATTCATCCGGCGGATTGAAGAAGGAACGCAGCGCTTTTGCAAGCAAGCAGTCGCTCATTGCCACACGACGGTCCGGGCATGGCCCAACGCCCGCCTAAACTTCAGAGGGTGCGTGTTGCTGCGGCAACTATACCGGGAAAATCGTTCAAATTCATCGCATTGGATTGGCAGAATCGTCAACGAGTGTGTGCTACTTAACGCATCTGCCGGCAAAAAGATGGAAAAACCGCGCGAATGGCAGGGGGCAATCAAAGGGGTTTGATCGCATGAAAAAGTTCGTTCTCATGGCAACCGTGCTGGCAACCGCGTTGTTCGGCATGTCCGTCGCAAGCCGGGCGGCCACGCTGGTCGCCAATATCGACGTCTCGTCGCAGACCATGACCGTCAGCAAATACGGCCAGGTGGTCTATCGCTGGAGCGTATCCACTGCGCGCAAGGGCTATTTCACCCCGCGCGGCAGCTACCGGCCGCAGTGGACGGCCCGGATGTGGTATTCGCGCAAGTACGAGATGTCGCCGATGCCCTATTCGGTGTTCTTCCACGGCGGCTACGCCATTCACGGCACCGGGTCGGTGAGAAACCTCGGGCGCCCGGCCTCGCACGGCTGCGTGCGCCTGCATCCGGCCAACGCCGCGACCTTCTATGCGATGGTCAAGGAAGTCGGCTTCGGCAACACGCGGATCGTCGTCGCCAACTGATCCGGGGCTGCGGAGCGACCGGTTACTGGCCGGCTGTCGCCTTCGCCTGTCCGCGCTTGCGGCGACGCCCGCTGATTTCCCAGCGCTTGTGGAACCACATCCACTGTCCAGGGTCCGCACGCACCCAGCGCTCGACCACATCGGTGAGCAGCTGGGTGGTGGCAGCGACGTCGACGCTGCCGCCTTCGGTGCGCGGCAAGGTCAACCGGTCCTCGATTTCCAGACGGAAGCGGTTGCCCGGCAGCCTGACGCAGCGGGCGGGGTAGACATCGCAGTCATAGTGACGGGCCAGCATGCCGAGCATCGGGTTGCTCTGGCACCGGCGGCCGAAGAAAGTCGTCTCCACGCCGCCCGAGAATTTCTGATCGACCAGCACGCCGATATTGCCGCCCCTTTCCAGGATGGCGGCAAGAGCGAAGGACGCGCCGGCGGCGGAGGGCAGCAGGGCGCCCATCGAGGAGCGGCGCGTCGAGTGGATGTAGTCGGCGAGATAGGGGTTGTTCGGCGGGCGAAACAGCGCCGTGATGTTCATGCCGAACGTGGCGGCGGCCACCGGCAGCAGCTCGAAATTACCGAGATGGCCGGTGAACAGGATATGCGGCTTCTTTTCGCCGGCGATCTCGAGGAAATGCTCGACGCCGCGCACCTCGACCCGGCCCGGCTTCGAAGCGTTCGGATCGAAGTCGAACAGCGCGTCGAGGAAGATGTACTCGGCCGCGAGGCGGGCCATGTTGCCCCACATGTCGCGCGCGATGGCTTCGATCTCGGCGTCGCTCTTTTGCGGATAGGCAAGGCGCAGATTGTTGACCGCAACGCGATGGCGCCCGACCATCGGGCCGATGCGGCGGGCGATGCGGTCGGCGAAGTTGAGCGCGCTGTCCGGCGGCAGAAGGCGCAGCAGCGAGAGCAGAACGATAGCGAGCTTCGCGACCAGCCAATGCTCCAGCTGGCGCAGTCGCCGGCCGTAGCGGAACATGAAGTCCCGGCGGGCTTTCCTGAGCACCTTGCCGACCATCTGTCCTAGGAAACGCGCAGGATGATCTTGCCGAAGACGTCGCGGCCTTCCATGCGCTTCAGCGCGGCGTCGATGTCGTCGAAGCCGACTTCGGTATCGATGACCGGGGCAACGAGCCCCGCTGCCATCTTCTGCATGGCGTTGGCCATGTTCTCCATGCGGCAGCCGAAGGAGCCGAGCAGTTTCAGCTGCTGCTGGAAGAGCTGCATCAGGTTGACCTGCGTCGACACGCCCGAGGTCGAACCGCAGGTGACGAGACGGCCGCCGCGCTTTAAGGACAGCATGGAGCCGGCGAAGGTGTCGGCGCCGACATGCTCGAACACGACATCGACGCCCTTCTTCCTTGTCAGCTTGCGCACCACGCCTTCGAAACGATCCTCGCGGTAGTTGATGACATGGTCGGCGCCAAGCGCCTTGGCCTTGTCGATCTTGTCGTTCGAGCCGACCGTGGTGATCACCGTGCAACCCATCTTCTTGGCGAGTTGGATGGCAGCGGAGCCGATGCCCGAGCCGCCGGCATGGACGAGAATGGTTTCGCCCGGTTCCAGCTTCGCGTTGTCGAACAGCATGTGCTCGACCGTGCCGAAGGTGACCGGCGCGACCGCCGCGCCGATTTCGGTGACGCCGGGAGGCGCGGGCACCAGAAGGCGCGCCGGCAGGTTGATCTTTTCCTGGGCAAAGCCGTCGAGATGGAAGCCATGGACGCCGGAAACATGCTCGCAGAGATTGTCGCGGCCTTCGCGGCAGGCACGGCAGAGCCCGCAGGTGCGCGCGCCGTAGATCGACACCAACTGTCCCGGCAGAAGGTTGGAGACGCCCGGTCCGACCGCCTCGACCTCGCCGGCGGCCTCGGCGCCGACGACCAGCGGCAACTTGCGCTTGGCAAACGCCATGCCGCGCCAGCCCCAGACGTCGATATGGTTGAGCGCCACCGCCTTGATGCGGAGCGTCACTTCGCCCAGCGAAGGCGGCGGGGGAGGCGGCAGGTCCACCGTTTCAAGGCGGCGGTCCTCGATAAGTTGCAATGCGCGCATGTGGCCTGTCAGGTTCTGCTCTAAAGCGCGATGCGCTTTAGTTTCTTTGTTTATGCATGTCGTTGTCGCAAAACCGATTTCACTTTTGCGCGACATGCATTAGCGGAAAAAGTCCGATTAGACCGGTTCCCGCGCCATGACAAGGCAGGTGTTCTGGCCGCCGAAGCCGAAGGAATTCGACAAAACCGTGCCGACCTCGGCGTTGCGCTTCTTGTTCGGCACGACATCGAGCACGATAGCCGGATCGGGATTGTCGTAGTTGATGGTCGGCGGGATGACGCTTTCGCGCATGGTCAGCAACGAAAAGGCGGCCTCGACCGCGCCGGCGGCCGACAGCGTGTGGCCGATCATCGACTTGTTCGACGAGATCGGCATCGAGCCGATGCGCTCGCCGAAGACGGTGGACAGCGACAGGTGCTCCATCTTGTCGTTTTCAGGCGTCGAGGTGCCGTGCGCGTTGACGTAGTCGATCTCGTCTTCGCCGAGGCCCGCATCGGCAAGGGCGGCGCGCACGGCGGCGATAGCCGGCGAGCCATCGGGCTTGGAGCGGGTGCGGTGGAAATCGTCGGCCTTTTCGCCGCAGCCGCGCATGATGCCGAGGATCGTCGCGCCGCGCGCCAGGGCGGCTTCCAGCGATTCCAGCACGAGCGCGCCGGAGCCTTCCGCCAGCACGAAGCCGTCGCGGTCCTTGGAGAAGGGTTTTGAGGCCTTCTCGGGAATATCGTTGTGGGTAGAAAGCGCCGAGAGCAGCGAGAAGCGGATCAGCGCTTCGGCGGTTGCCGAGCCGTCGGCGCCGATCGACAGCGCCTTGTCGCATTCGCCGCGCCGGATCGCCTCGACCCCGAGCTGGATGGCGGTGGCGCCCGAGGCGCAGGCGGTCGACAGCGTGATCGGCAGGCCGCGCGTGCCGAAGCGGTCGGCCAGCCGGTCGGCGATCGAGCCGAACTGCGTGGTCTCGAAGACATCCAGCTCCTTCAACCCGCGCGCTACGCGCAGCAACCTTTCGGCGCCAGCGTCCTGCTTGTCGGAATTATAGAGCGAGAAGCGGTCGGTCCAGTCGAGCTCGACCGGCGGCGAGGCCAGGAACAGCGGGCCACCGAAATCGCCGGACTCCAACCCAGCTTCCGAGACGGCCTCCTGGGCCGCGGTCTCGGCCAGCTCGTAGGTGAGGTGGCTGGCGCCCTTAGAGCTCGACGGCAGGAAGTCGACCATGCCGGAAATGCGGGTGTTGAGCTGATCGACCGGAAAGCGGGTGATCGGATGGATGCCGGATTTGCCCGAGGTCAGCGCCGCCCAGTTGTCTTTCTTGCCGACGCCGAGCGAGGTCACCACGCCGATGCCGGTCACGGCGACGACAGGCCTGCCCATATGGTCTCGGAGATTGGCCATGTTTGCGTCTCTTTCTAGGCGGCCTTGATCAGCCCCAGGCCCTCGAATTGGTGATAGCCGATCGCCGTTGCAAGGACGCTATTGGGCGCGCCCTCGAATTGCCGCTCCACTGTGGCATCGAAGACAGGGTAGGCGGCCTTGCGGTCGACGGCCATTGCCGCGAGCGCAACCGCAAAGGGGAATTGAGCCTCCTTCATATGGCCGGTCAATGTCGAGAAGGCACGCACGGCCAAGGCCGGGTTGGCGTCGAGCACCGCCTTTTCGGCCGCCGTGGCGGCGTGGGCGCCGGAGGCGGCGGAAATCGTCAGCAGATCGCCGTCGGGAAGGACGGCCTGCTTCAGCAATGCGGCGATTTCGGCATTCAGTTCGCCGCGCCGGCGCCTGGCGCGGCCGGAGATGACGGGGCCAAGCTCGGCGTAGATCTTGCGGCCGCGGTTTTTTGCGTGCTCGCGCTGTTCCAGCACCAGGAAGGCGCCGCCGGAGCCCGTCACCACACCGCCGCCTTCGGCGCCTTGGCGTTGCCAGACCGGCTTCCATGGGCCGCGATGCAAGTAACCGGCCAGCTCATAGCCGAGCAGCATGTCGGAATGCTCGGTCTGAAAGGCGCCGCCGACCAGAACATGGGTCGACTGTCCCGAGCGGATGCGCGCGGCCGCCGTCTCGACAGCCGAGACGCCGGCGCCTTCCTCCCCCATGAAGGTGCGAGAGGAGCCGGTGACCTTGTGAACGATCGAGATGTTGCCGGCGAGCAGGTTGGAGAGCTGGGCCAGGAACAGGGTCGGCCGCAGTTCCGTGGTCAGCTTCTCGTTGAGCAGCACGTCGCGGTCGTTGCGGCTCTCGGAGGCCGCGAGGATCGCGGCATCGACGGCTTCGTCGCGCTCGCCGCCACCGGCCGCCACCACCATGTCCATGGTCGCGCAAAGCTCGTCGTCGCCCTTGATGCCGGCGTCATCCAGCGCCAGGCCGGCGACATAGGTGCCGAGGCGCTGCCAGGTTTCCATCTGGCGCTGGTCGCCGCGCTTGGCGATCTGCAGGTTCCAGTCGATCTCGGGCAGGGGATGGATGGTGTAAGGCGCAAAGCGCTCTGCCTCGAGCACCGGCTCAAGGCCCGGTCGGGTGAGCTTCTGCCAATGCGCATCCGGACCCTCTCCAAGCGAAGAGACAAGGCCGATGCCGGTGATGACGACGTCGTGAGAACTCATGGGCGGCTGTTGTGGGTCAGCTGGCAGGGCGCGTCAAGACTGCGCCCGAGCCGGCTCAGGCGGCCTTGGCCGCGACCAGCGCGTCGATCTTGGCGCACAGGTTCTTCATGACGAAGTAGTCGTCGGTCGAGGCCTTGCCGTCATTGACCTCCTGCGTCCACTTCTCGAGCGGCACCTTGATGCCGAATTCCTTGTCGATGGCAAAGACGATGTCGAGGAAATCGAGGCTGTCGATGCCGAGATCGTCGATGGTATGGCTCTCGGGCGTGATGGTGTCGATATCGATCTCGCTGGTGTCGGCAATGATCTTGGCGACTTTCTCGAACGTGGTGGACAAGGGCTCTTCCTTCGGTTGCGGGCGGAATCTGTCCGCATCTTGTTTGGGCGCTGTCTAATCGGTTTTTCCCGGCAGGAAAAGGCCTGATGCGCCGGGGCAGATGGGATGCCGGCTTTGGGAACGCAAGAAGGGCCGCCGGTCGATCCGGCGGCCCTCCCCATTTTACGCAGCGTCAGCTTTCTATTCCGATGCATGTCGTTGTTCCAAAACCGGAACCACTTTTGGGCGACATGCGTCAGTCGCGGAGCTTGACCAGGTCGTTGAGCAGCCCGCCCGTCCCGTTGTGGACGGTGAGCCGCTCGACCTTGCCGGCGATGGTTTCCAGAGCCTCGAGCTCCTTCAGCCGCAGCATCACCGGGTTCTCGGCCATCACCTTGGCGGTGTTGAGCAGCGAACGCGTGGCGTTCGTCTCCTCGCGGCGGCGGATGACGTTGGCCTCGGCCTGCTTCTCGGCCGCGACCACCTGGTTGAGGATCTCGCGCATATCGCCCGGCAGGATCACATCCTTGAGGGCGATATCGCTGACCTCGACGCCGATCGCGGCCATGTCGTCGCGCACCTTGGCCGCCGCGTCCTCGTCGACCGTCACCTTCTTGTCGAGGATCTGGTCGAGCGTGAGCGCGCCAAGCGTCTTGCGGAAGGCATACTGCAGGGCGCGGTAGAGGGCTTCGGAGAAGTCCTTCACCGTGCTTACCGCCTTGACCGGATCGACGACCCGGTATTCGGCGGCGATGTTGACGCGGATCGTCACGCGATCCCTGGTCAGCATTTCCTGCCCGGCGACATCGAGCGACTGCCGCTTGATGTCGACGACCTTCACCTGGACCATGCGGCCGACACTCCAGAAGGCGTGCACGCCCGCTTCAAGCGTGCGGGAAAAGACGCCGTCCACGAAGAGCAGCCCGACCTGACCGTCCACGACCGGATTGACGAAGATGTGCTCCGTCTTCCGGGCCTGGCCGATCCGGCGCATCAAGTCCGGATCGACGGCGAGATCGGCTGCCGTATCGACGGCCGTCACCTTCCACGGACCGGCATCCGTCCACAGCACGAGCTTGCGGTCCGGCGACAGCACGGCATGGAGCGCGCCGTCGCGCTCGATGACGGCGACGTCCGTGCGCCCGGTGCGAGCGACGGTGAAATGACGCGCGGCCACGTCCGGGAGCTTGTCGAACAACGCCTTCTCGTATGCCGAAACGAATTCGGGGTTCTTCAGGTCGTGCCTGGAGATTTCCAGGTTTCCGCGCCGGTTGGCGAGCCAATGTTCGCCCGGCATCAGGATCGCCTGGATCTCGCCCTTGTAGAGGGCGACGGCACGTTCGTTTTCCTTCACGAGGACGCGCTGGCGTCCAAGAAGCTTTTCGAGAATGGTCTTCATTGTCTTACTCCTGTCGGGCATGGCCCCATGCGAGGCGTCACGTCATGCGTCGATCATCCTTTCGTTTTCTCGTTTCACGTCGTCGTACTTCATGTCCTGGGCACGAATGATCCAGGGACCGGTGGCATCGATCCGCGGCGGGCCTTCGGGAGCGGATCGCGGGGCGGCGAAGCGGGCGCCGGAAGCCGAAGCTTCCCTTGCCGGCCGCGCCGCGCCTTGATCGTCACCGCGGGCCTGGCCGCGAGCCGATGGCGCAGAACATCGCCGCCGGGCAAGGCCTAAGCCCTGCCGTCGTTGAAGTCCTCGCATTCCGGTCCCCGGACCGATTTTCGAATAACACCGTGCAGGGTGCTGGCTTTCGAGGCCAATGGAGAAGGATTCGAACCTTCGACCGTCAGATTATGAGTCTGATGCTCTACCCAACCTGAGCTATCCGTGGTGCTGATGAAGGGACTCGAACCCCCGACCTCCGGACCCCAATCCGGCGCTCTCCCTCTGAGCTACATCCGCGATCCCAATCCCCGAAACGGCGCCGTATACAGGGCGGCAAAGCCGCCTGCACGGGCGGAGACGAAAGCTCCAACCGTTGTGCTCGCTTCGGTTTTCATGACCGGGAGCGCGCCTATAGACCCTGCGACGGGTTGTCGCAAGTGGCATGTCGCGGCGGATTTGCAGCTTCTTCCAGATGTGGCATTTCGGCCACGGTAGCGAGCCGCGCCCTCAGAAAGTGACGCGGCCGAGCACCTTGAGGCCGTCGCCTTCCGGCGCCACCACCACGGCTTCGCCCTCGCGCGGCGTTACGCCGGTGAGCGCCTCGATGTTTTCCAGATGCGTGACCAGCACCAGATTGTCGGAGCCGGAATAGCCGCGGATCTCCTTCATGACCGCTTCCATTTGCGCGGCCTTTTCGGCCGGGTCGGTTTTCAGCAGGTCGAGCGGCGCGAAGGGCTGCGGCTCGGATTCGAAAGCGATGCGGGCAGTGTCGAGGCAGCGGCAGTAGCGGCTGGAGAGCACGTGATCGATCGGGGCCGCGCGCGCCGCGACCAGCGCGCCGATGCGGCTTGCCTGCTGCTTGCCGCGCTCCGACAGGTTGAGCTGCGTGGCGCAATTGCCGATGTCGAAATTGGCCGGGTCGGCAGCTCCGGTGACGAAGGCATGGCGAAGCAGCACGACATGGCCGCCATCGCGCAGCAACGCCCAGCCGGCGTCCGTCGCGTGTGCAAGGCTCGGAGCGGCCAGGAGAAAAAGCGCCAGAACAATTCGCAGCATCGGAAGTCCTTTGGCGGCCCGGCGGGGGGCCAAGACCGTGATCGGCATATAGGGATCGCAAAGCCGGCCGGAAAACAAGCAGCGGCCCTGGAGATAGGCGCGCGGCGCCAATTGCATGGCGAACAGGGCTCGCCTATCACGGGAAAAATGTCTCCGCCCACAAAATGACTCCGCTTACCGAAACCGTCCTCTTCGTCTTCAGCCTTGCGGCGCTCGGCTACCTGGCCGGGCTCACCTTCTATCTGAAGCCGGCGAGCGGGGAGGGCATTTCCGAATTCGCCGTCAACGTGGCGATGCCGTTGCTGCTCTTCCAGACCATGGTCAAATCGGATTTCCATGGCGTCACGCCTTGGTCGCTGTGGTGCGCCTATTTCGCGGCCGCGGCCATCACCTGGGCCGCGGGCCATCTGGTGATGACGCGGCTGTTCAAGCGAGATGCGCGCGCGGGCATCGTCGGCGGCGTGTCGTCGGCCTTTTCCAATGTCGTGCTGCTCGGCGCGCCCTTCATCCTCGGCATCTTCGGCGCCAGCGGCTTCGAGGTGCTGTCGCTGCTGGTCTCGGTCCACCTGCCGATCATGATGATGGCATCGATCGTGCTGTTCGAGATGTTCGGGCGCGGCAGCGGCGAGACGATCCATCCGCTGCGCGTCGTCAAAAGCTTCCTCAGGCGGCTGTTCGTCAATCCGCTGATCATCGGCATCCTGGCGGGGCTCGCCTGGCGCCTCACCGGCGCGCCGCTGCCGGACCTTATCGAACGGCTGGTCGACACGCTCGCCGGCACGGCCGGTCCGGTGGCGCTGTTTGCCATGGGGCTCAGCCTGCGCCGCTTCGGCATCTCCGGCAATATCCGGCCGGCGCTGGCATTGTCTGGACTGAAACTGTTCCTGATGCCGGCGCTGGTGCTGGTGTTCGTGTGGCTGCTCGGCCTGCCGCCGCTGACTGCCAAGGTCGCCGTGGTGGTCGCAGCACTCCCTTCGGGCATCAATTCCTACCTGATCGCCGTCCAGTTCAACACCGGCCAGGCGCTGGCCTCGAACCAGATGACGCTTGCCACCGCAAGCGCGGTGGTGACCACGTCGTTCTGGTTGACGGTGGTCATCCACGTCTTCGGATAAGGGATGTCGTTATTCAACTGAGGCCGGCCTGCAAACACCGATTTCCCGCGCTTCCGGTGCTCACGTACTTTAGGTACGCTCCGCTCCGGTTCTCGGAAATCGCTATTTTCGGCTCGGCCTGACCTGAATCTCAACATCCCTCCACCAATCTCGCACGCAAGCAATCCGCGCTCGCCTTTGCTGGCCCAACCCCTATATGCCATCTTGTGATTGCTTGCCCGCCTTTCCCTAGGTAAGAGCAATGCGCCGGCGTGCGGCTCTTGAGCACGCTTCAACGGATATCCAGAAAAACGGCCGATCAGCGCGCCGAACGGAGGCCAGACCATGCTTCAGAAAACCAGTCATTTCATGCGCCAGGCCAATCTCATCAATGGTGAATGGGTGCAGGCCGACAGCGGCCAGACCATCGACGTCAACAATCCGGCGACGGGCCTCAAGATCGGCACCGTGCCGAAGGCCGGCAAGGCCGAGACCCGCCGCGCCATCGAGGCCGCCGAGGAAGCCTTCAAGAGCTGGCGCAAGACCACCGCGCTCGAGCGCTCGAAGCTCCTGCGCAAGCTGCATGACGCGATGATGGACAATCAGGACGTGCTGGCCGAGTTGCTGACCATCGAGCAGGGCAAGTCGCTCGCCGAATCCAAGGGCGAGATCGGCTCGGCCGCGGCCTACATCCTGTGGTTCGCCGAGGAAGGCCGCCGCGTCTATGGCGACATCGTGCCGTCGCCATGGGGCGACCGCCGCATCCTGGTGACCAAGGAGCCGGTCGGCGTCATCGCCGCCATCACGCCGTGGAACTTCCCGTCCTCGATGCTCGCCCGCAAGATCGGCCCGGCTTTGGCCGCCGGCTGCACCGCGGTGGTCAAGCCGGCCTCGCAGACGCCTTATTCGGGCCTCGCCTGGGGCGCGCTGGTCGAGGAAGTCGGCTTCCCGAAAGGCGTCGTCAATGTCGTGACAGGTTCGGCCGGCGAGATCGGCGACGAAATCTGCGCCAATCCGCTGGTCAAGAAGATCACCTTCACCGGCTCGACCGAGGTCGGCAAGATCCTCATCCAGAAGTCGGCAACGACGGTCAAGAAAGTGTCGATGGAACTCGGCGGCAACGCGCCGTTCCTGGTCTTCGACGACGCTGATGTCGACCGGGCGGTGGCCGGCGCCATCACTGCCAAGTACCGCAACTCCGGCCAGACCTGTGTGTGCACCAACCGCTTCCTGGTGCAGGCCGGCATCTACGACAAGTTCGTCGAGAAGCTGGCCGCGGCCAGCAACAACCTCAAGGTCGGCTCGGGCCTCGAGGAAGGCGTGCAGCAGGGACCGCTGATCGACGAGAAGGCTGTCGAGAAGGTCGAGGAATTCATTGCCGACGCTACCTCGAAGGGCGGCAAGGTCGTCGCCGGCGGCAAGCGCCATGCGCTGGGCGGCTCATTCTTCCAGCCGACTGTCATTGCCGACGCCACGCCGAAGATGCGCTTCATGAAGGAAGAGATCTTTGGGCCGATCGCGCCCGTGTTCAAGTTCGAGACCGAGGAAGAGGCGGTCGCCTTGGCCAACGACACCGAGTTCGGCCTCGCCGCCTATTTCTACACCGGCGATCTCGGCCGCGCCTTCCGGGTCATGGAAGGCCTGAAATACGGCATGGTCGGCGTCAATGAAGGCCTGATCACCACGCCCGAGGCGCCGTTCGGCGGCGTCAAGGAATCCGGTCTCGGCCGCGAAGGCGGGCATCAGGGCATCGAGGACTATCTCGATACCAAATATGCCTGTTTCGGCGGCCTCGGACTCTGATATCGATCCCTGGGACAGGGCAGGCGTTTGGCCTGCCCTTGCCGGATGATGCGCCGTCGGCCTAAATCCACGGATCAGGAAATGACATTTCGGGCATGGCGATGAAAGACGGCGAGGTCTTCGGCACGGCGCAGGCGGGCGAGGCTGTGCGCCGCTTCACCATTCGCGGCGGCGGCATCACCGCCAACATCATCGGGCTGGGCGCCATCGTCCAGGATCTCAGGCTCAGCGGCCACGATGCGCCGCTGGTGCTGGGCTACGACCGTTTCGAACCCTACGAGACCGACCGCGCCTTCTTTGGGGCCGTCGTCGGCCGCTTTGCCAACCGCATTGGCGGCGGCCGCTTCACCATCGCCGGCAACCGCTACCAGACCGAGCAGAATTTTCTCGGCAAGCACACGCTGCATGGCGGCTCGGAAGGCTTTTTCCACCGGCCGTGGACCGTCTCGCTGCACGGCCGCGATTTCGTGACGCTGACATTGCACGATCCGGACGGCACCATGGGATTCCCGGGCGCGCTCGACGTCACCTGCACCTACCGGCTCAAGATCCCCGGCACGCTCAGCATGGAACTGACCGCGACCTGCGAGGAGCCGACGCTCTGCAACCTCGCGCAGCACTCCTATTTCAATCTCGACGATGGCGGGGCGGGCGACATCCTCGACCATCGGTTGATGCTCAACGCCGGCGCCTACACGCCCGTCGATGACGAGATGATCCCGACCGGCGCGGTGAAGCCGGTCGACGGCACGCCTTTCGATTTCCGGCAGGCGCGGGCGCTGCGCATGGAGATGGAAGGCGAGCAGCTTCGCTATGACCTGAATTACTGCCTGGCCTCCAGCCGCGGGCCGCTACACCAGGCTGCCTGGGTGCAAGGCGCCAATTCCGGCGTCGAGATGGAAGTGTGGACCACCGAACCGGGACTGCAGCTCTATAGCGGTCAGTTCGTCGCGCCGACATCGCCGGGGCTCGACGGTCGCCGGTACAGGGCGTTTTCGGGCCTTTGCCTCGAAGCGCAGACCTGGCCTGACGCGCCGAACCGGCCCTATTTCCCGCCGGCGACGCTGTGGCCGGGACAGATCTATCATCAGGTCACGGAATATCGGTTCCGCTTACCTTAAAGTTTGCCGATGTTGAAGTGATGTCTGCATAAGCTTCGACAGCGCTTAACTGTCGAAGGCCATCCGCAAAGTCTCGAACGGAGCCAGCGCACCGCGAACCTGTACGACCGCGGCGGCGACTTTATGCGCGCGGCGAGCGGCGTCGGCGGGCGCGTGGCCGGCAACCCGCGCAGCGAGATAGCCGCCATTGAAGGAATCGCCGGCTCCCGTGGTGTCGACGGGGGCGGCCACATGCACCGCGTCGACAGTTTGTAAAGCGCCGTTCAGCGCAATCAGGGCCGGCTGCTCGCCATTCTTGACCACGACCTCGCCGGTCAGCTTGCCAAGGCGCTCCGCCGTTGCCTGTGGCGTCGGATCCCCGAACAGCATCTGCTCGTCAGGAAAAGTCGGCAGCGCGATGTCGCAGACCGCAAGCGCATCGTTGATCGCGGCTTGGGCTATCTCACGGCTTGGCCACAGACGTGGCCGATAGTTCGGGTCGAAGGCGACGAGCGAGCCGGCGGCCCGGGCCGCAACTATAGCCGTCAGCAAAGTTTTCCGCGCGGCCTCGTCCAGAATTGCCAGGGTGATTCCGGAAAAATAGACAAGCGCCTTGTTTTCAAGGCTTTTTGCGAGCGCGGCCGGATCCGAGGCGAGTTGGCGCGCGGCCGCGTCGCTTCGCCAGTAGGTGAAGGCGCGCTCGGCGCCGGTGAGCGTTATGGCGTAAAGGCCGGGGCGAGCGTCGGCAATGACCGGACTGTTGCCGACGCCTATGCCGTTCTCGGCAAGGAAGGCGATCTGATCGCGCGAGAAGGGGTCGTCGCCGAAGGCCGACACATAGGTCGCGGGCCGATCCGGGCTCAAGGCGTGCAACGCCCAGAGCGTGTTGAAGGTATCGCCGGCGAAACCCATGCGCCAGTCCGGGCCGGTCTGGCCCGACAGTTCCAGCATGCATTCGCCGATCGACGCGATACCCTTGGCCATGCCGGGCTTGTCCCTTCCTAAGATCCTGTTGCTGTAGCTTTTTGCGGCCGGCAGCGCCATGCTTGGCTAGCGGCGAATTTTGCGCCAGAAGCGATTTCCCACAGGCAGGGCGGGACGCCACAAACGGCCCGCGACGTTAGCAGCCGAAGAGGAACGGGTTTGGCATCGATATGGCGTTACATTCTTGCGGGTCTCGGCCTGGCCGCTCTGCTGATCGGCATCGTGGCCGCGGTCTATCTGACGCTGCCGCAATCGGCGTCCGGCCCGGACATTTCACGCTCCAAGAAGACGGCGAACGGCCTGTTCGTCGCGAGCTTCGAGCCGGAACGCGGGGTGATCCGGCAGGGCGAGCTGCAGTCCTGGCTGCTGACGCTGAAGACCGCCGCCGGCGCGCCGGTGGAGGGGGCAGCCATCACCGTCTCCGGCGGGATGCCGCAGCACGATCACGGCCTGCCGACCAGTCCGCAGGCGACCGATTACCTCGGCGACGGACGCTACCGCATCGACGGCGTGAAGTTCACGATGAGCGGCTGGTGGCAGCTGCACTTCGGTATTTCGGCGGCGGCCGGGTCCGATTCCGTCGTCTTCAACGTCGTGTTGTGAGCGGGCGATGAAGCGGCTGGCCAGCGTTGCAGGTCTGCTCGCATTGGCGACGCTCTTGCTCCTCGGCGGTTGCGGCAAGCCGCAGTTCAGCGATGCGGAGAAGAAGACCATCGCCTCACTGGCGTTGAACACCTTGCCCTCGCTCAAACCCGACACCACGAACCAGTATGCGGATGTGCCGGCGGCCGCCGCGCTTGGCTCGACGCTGTTCTTCGATGTAGGCATGAGCCGCGACGGGACGGTGTCCTGCTCGACCTGCCACAAGATCGACCGCCAGTTCCAGGACGACCTGCCGCAGGCAGTCGGCGTCAGCCGCACCAACCGCCGCACCATGCCGCTGGCAGGCGTGGCGCGCGATCCCTGGTTCTTCTGGGACGGCAGGCGCGACAGTCTGTGGGCGCAAGCGCTGACGCCGCTGGAAAATCCGCTGGAGCAGGCGGGAAACCGCGCCGCCTTCGCGCATTACATCAGGAAGCGGTTCGGCGAGCGCTATGAACGCATCTTCGGGCCGCTGCCGGACCTTTCGACCGTGCCGGCCAACGCCAGCCCGCTCGGCACGGATGCCGAGAAGGCGGCGTGGAACGCCATGTCCCCCGCCCAGCAAGACGACATCAACCGCGTCTATGCCAGTATCGGCAAGGCGATCGCCGCCTTCGAACGGTCGATCGAGCCTCAGCAAACGCGTTTCGACCGTTTTGCCATCGATCTCGCGACCGGCGCCAAGCCGGTAGGGGATGCGGTGTTTTCGCCGGAGGAGGTTCTTGGGCTGAAGCTGTTCATCGGCAAGGCCAATTGCGTCACCTGCCACAACGGGCCGCGCTTCACCGACAACTCCTTCCACAACACCGGCGTGCCGCCCGTCGACGGCTTGCCGCCGGACCGCGGGCGTGTCGATGCCGTGGCGCAGGTAGAGGCCGACCCTTTCAACTGTCTGGGCAAATTCCGTGACGGCGACGAAAGCGCCTGCCGCGAGCTGCGCTTCATGGTCAAGGACGGTCCGCAGATCATGCGCGCCTACAAGACGCCGTCGCTCAGGGGCGCCGCAAGCCGGCCGCCCTACATGCATGCCGGCCAGTTCTCGACACTCGACGAGGTGGTGGCGCATTATTCGAAAGCGCCGCTTGCCGTCGAAGGCGTTTCCGAAGTGCACTCGCTCGACCTTTCCGAGCGCGAGCGGGCGGCGCTGGTGGCTTTCCTGAAAACGCTGTCGGATTAGCGATCCTTCACCGTTTCCATCGCCACGAAGGTCGAGGTCTGGGCGACGTGGGGCAGGGCCGATATGCGCTCGCCGAGCACCCGCCGATAGGCGGCGATGTCGGTGGTGCGGACCTTCAACAGATAGTCGAAGCTCGAGGCCATCATGTGGCACTGCTCGATCTCCGCCACGCCCTGCACCGCGCGGTTAAAGGCGTCGAGCGCAGCCGAGCGCGTGTCCGACAGTTTCACCTGGACGAAGGCGACGTGGCCTTCACCCATGCGCTCGCGGTCGATGACTGCGCGGTAGCCTCTGATATAGCCGTCCTTCTCCAGCCGCTTCACGCGTGCCTGAACTGGTGTCTTCGACAGGCCGACCTTGCTTGCAAGTTCCGACATGGAAAGCCGGCCGTCGCGCCCAAGCGCGGCCAGGATGTTGCGGTCGATGCGGTCCAATTGGTCTTCAGTCATCGATATTGCAGTCAATACGATTGAAAGGATACCTATATGATAGATCGAACGGACTGCCTTGTCGATTTCTTTGGACCGGCTGAAATTTCGCAGCTGTGTTAGCTTGCGCCATTCGGTCCGGTGATCGCCAGACCGCTCACTCACGCTCGCTTTCACGGACCCGACATGCCGCTCGACGCCATCCGCCAGCAGATCCGCGCCAATTATTTGCCCGACGAAGACGAGGCGGTGAAGCGCCTTTCGGCGACGGCGGGCTTGTCGGCCGAGGAGCGCAAGGCGATCTCGGCCCGCGCGGCCGACCTGGTGCGCGCGGTGCGCGGCTCGACCGATCCCAGGCTGATGGAGGTCTTCCTCTCTGCCTACGGCCTGTCGACCAAGGAAGGCGTGGCGCTGATGTGCCTGGCCGAAGCGCTGCTGCGCGTGCCCGACACCGAGACGATGGACGACCTCATCGCCGACAAGATCGCGCCGCATGACTGGTCGGCGCATTCGGGCGGCTCGAGCTCGATCTTCGTCAACGCCTCGACCTGGGCGCTGATGCTGACCGGCCGCGTGCTCGACGAAGGCGAGGGCGGCATCGAAGGCACGCTGCGCGCCATGGTTCGCAGGCTGGGCGAGCCGGTGATCCGCAAGGCAGTGGCCGCCGCCATGCGCGAGATGGGCGAGCAGTTCGTGCTCGGACGCACCATCGCCGAGGCGATCAAGCGCGGCCGGCCGATGACGCAGAAGGGCTATCTCTATTCCTTCGACATGCTGGGCGAAGCGGCCCGCACGGAAGCCGATGCGCTGCGCTACCACCGCGCCTATGCCGACGCGATCTCCTCGCTCGATTCCGGCTCCAACGGGCCCGACATCCGTTACAACCACGGCATATCGGTGAAGCTCTCGGCGCTGCACCCGCGCTACGAAGAGGCGCAGAAGGAAAAGATGCTGCCGGTGATGGCCGAGCGGCTTCTGTCGCTGGCGCTAGCGGCGCGGCATTCGCGCATGGGCCTCAACATCGACGCCGAGGAGGCCGACCGGCTCGACCTGTCGCTCGACGTCATCGAGCGCGTGCTGGCCGAGCCGGAGCTCGCCGGATGGGACGGGTTCGGCGTCGTCGTCCAGGCCTACGGGCCTCGCGCGGCCTTCGCCATCGACTGGCTCTATGCGCTCGCGAAAAAATACGACCGCCGGATCATGGTGCGGCTGGTCAAAGGCGCCTACTGGGACACCGAGATCAAGCGGGCGCAGACGCTCGGCCTGTCCGGCTATCCGGTCTTCACCCGCAAGGCCAACACCGACGTTTCGTATCTGGCCTGCGCGAAAAAGCTGCTGTCGATGACCGACCGCATCTACCCGCAGTTTGCCACCCACAATGCGCATACCGTGGCGGCCATCCTATCGATGGCGAATGACCGCGACAGCTTCGAGTTCCAGCGCCTGCACGGCATGGGCGAAGCGCTGCACGAGACGGTGCGCCAGGCCGAAGGCACGCGCTGCCGCATCTACGCGCCGGTCGGCGCGCATTCCGACCTGCTTGCCTATCTGGTGCGGCGTCTGCTGGAAAACGGCGCCAACTCCTCCTTCGTCCACCAGTTGACCGACGAGGAAGTCGAGCCGGAGGAGATCGCGCGCGATCCGCTCGATGCCGTCGAGACGCAGGGGCCGGCCGCCAATCCGGCGATTGCGCGCCCCGCCGCGATTTTCGGCGCCGGACGCCGCAATTCCAGGGGCTTCGACATCACCGATCCGGTGACGCTGGCGGCCATCGACAAGGCGAGGGTGGAATTCGCCGGAACGGACCGCTGGCACGCGAAGCCGGTCACGCGCGCCGCCGGCTACGGCAAGCCGCGCCAGATCGTCAATCCGGCAAAGCCCGACGAGGTCGTCGGCACCGTGCACGAGGCGGCGGCCAAACAGGTGGCGACCGCCGTGCGCATCGCCGTCGACGCGCAACCCGCCTGGGCGAAGCGCCCGGTTGCCGAGCGCGCCGCGATCCTCAACCGCGCCGCCGACCTCTACGAAGCCAATGCCGCCGAATTCTTCGCTCTCGCCACCCGCGAGGCCGGCAAGTCGCTGGCCGACGGCGTCGCCGAGGTCCGCGAGGCGGTCGACTTCCTGCGCTATTACGCGACCGAGGCGGCGAATGCCGAAGCGGGCACGCAAGCGCGCGGCGCGATCGTCTGTATCTCGCCGTGGAACTTCCCGCTGGCGATCTTCACCGGCCAGATCGCCGCGGCTTTGGTCACCGGCAATTCGGTCGTCGCCAAGCCGGCCGAGCAGACGCCGCTGATCGCCTTCCGCGCCGTCGAGATGCTGCGCGAGGCCGGTGTGCCGGAGGACGTCATCCAGCTTCTGCCGGGCGATGGCCCGTCGGTCGGCGCGCCGCTCACCGCCGATCCGCGCATCGCCGGTGTCTGCTTCACC
The DNA here is from genome assembly GCF_006442775.1 of Mesorhizobium sp. B2-4-6. Taxonomy (NCBI): domain Bacteria; kingdom Pseudomonadati; phylum Pseudomonadota; class Alphaproteobacteria; order Hyphomicrobiales; family Phyllobacteriaceae; genus Mesorhizobium; species Mesorhizobium sp. B2-4-6. The sequence goes on along the minus strand of NZ_VFVI01000018.1, from coordinate 10,081 downwards.
GGCTCGACCGAGGTTGCCAAGCTGATCGAGAAGCAGCTGGCCGAAACCGCGGCGCCCGATGCCATGCTGATTGCCGAGACCGGCGGCTTGAATGCGATGATCGTCGATTCCACCGCGCTGCCGGAGCAAGCGGTGCGCGACATTCTCGCCTCGGCCTTCCAAAGCGCCGGCCAGCGCTGCTCGGCGCTGCGCGTGCTCTACGTCCAGAAGGACGTCGAGAAGAAGATGCTGGAGATGCTGAAGGGCGCGATGGAAGCGCTCACTATCGGCAATCCCTGGGCCATCTCGACCGATGTCGGCCCGGTCATCGACGATGAGGCGCAAGCTTCGATCAGCGACTATTGCAAGAAGAAAGGTCTGGAGGGCCGGCTGATCGCGAAATTGGAAGCGCCGGCAACCGGCCGTTTCGTCGCGCCGCATGTCTTCCGCGTCAAAGGCATAGAGGAAATGGAGCGCGAGGTGTTCGGCCCGGTGCTGCATGTCGCGACCTTCGATGCCGACGAGATCGACGCGGTGATCGCCGCCATCAACCGCAAGGGCTACGGCCTGACCTTCGGCCTGCACACCCGCATCGAGGGCCGCGTCCAGCATTTCGTCGACGGCATCCATGCCGGCAACATCTATGTCAACCGCAACCAGATCGGCGCCGTCGTCGGCTCGCAGCCTTTCGGCGGCGAGGGGCTGTCGGGCACCGGCCCAAAGGCCGGTGGGCCGCATTACCTGCGCCGTTTCCGCAAGGGGCCGGAGGCAGGCACCGAGGTTGGCGAGGGTCACAAGGTGACGGCGACGGAGCTTGCCGACAATTTGCCGGATCCGACGCTCGGCGGCTGGTCGACGCGGCCGGATCGCGTGGCGATCCTGAGGAAGCATCTGCGTGGCAAGGGCGCGGCGGCAATCGCCGCCGCAGCAAGCCTCGATTTCGGCCAGGTCGACCTGCCGGGACCGACCGGCGAAGCCAACACGCTGTCGCTGTCGCCGCGCGGAAGGGTGCTGTGCCTCGGCCCGGATGCCGAGACGCTGCTTTCCCAGACGATCCAGGCACTCGCGGCCGGCAATGCCGTGCTGGCGGTAGCGCCGGGCGCTCCGGCGGCGCTGTCGGCGCTGACCGGCAAGGGCCTGCCGCTGGCGGCCATCGACGGCCGGCCCGATCCGGTCGAGGCGCGCTCGCTGCGGGTCGATGTCGTCGCCTTCTCCGGCACGCCAGAGGCGGCACGGATCGTGCGCAAGGTGATCGCCGAGCGCGCCGGGCCGATCGTGCCGCTGGTCAGCGAGGTGCTCAACCCGGCGGCTTACGCGCATGAGCGCGCGGTCTGCGTCGACACGACGGCCGCAGGCGGTAACGCCAGCCTGCTGGCGGCTGCATAACAGGCGAGCAAGGCTGGAAGCGCCGTCGCGAACCGGCGACGGTCAGGCGCCTTCGACGACCGAAAAGCCCTCGAATTGGGGATGGCCGAGATAGTGCACTTTCGAGCCGCCGGCATTGCGATGGGCGGCGCGGAAGTTCTCCGATTTCGTCCAGGCGACGAAATCCTCCTGGCTTGCCCAGACGGTGTGCGAGGCAAACAGCGTATAGCCCTCGGTCTCGTTGACCGGGCCGCGCAGCAGGTGGAACTCCCTGAAACCCTGCATTTCGGAGAGGCTTGAATCGCGGTTCTTCCAGACGTCCTCGAAGGCTTCTTCCGAGCCGTTCTGGACCTTGAAGCGGTTCATGGCGATATACATCTGGTTCCTTTCGAAATGGACGAATTCTTAGGATGGCGAAGTTTCAAAAAGGGCCGATCCGCGCCTTGAACACCCAACTTGATTTTCCGGTCTCGGGTGGAATGGGAGGGAACGGTGCCTGCTTGCGCACCAGTGTCAAAGCGAACTGATCGAGCTCGGCGGACCCTGAACTCTCAGCGAGCTGCAGGTCGCTGACGCTGCCGTCGGCCGCGACGACGAAAACCACCCTGGCATTGTTGCGAGCCTTGGCCTGGATCGATTTCGAAACGCGACGGTTGGCGCGGGCAAGCTTCTTCTGGATTTCACCGCTGTAGCGGGATTCGAGCGCATTGCCGGCGGCCTGTTTCTTACCCTTGCTGGCGATGACCGGCGCATCGCGCGTGTCGCCATCCGCCGTGCCGCGCGGTTCAACGGTTTCACTTGGCCCCGCCGATCCGGCTGGTGCGCTCGATGTCGCGCTCGGGACCGGTGATTGCTCGGGCTCGGCAGGGGGCGCTTGTGTGCTTTGCGGCTCGATCGCGGGCGTCGGCTTGCCGTCCGTGGGGACGCTCCGATCATCCTGGTGCGGCATGGCGGCCGCCAGGATATCCGGCGTGGGGGCCGGCTCCTTGGAGGCTTCCGGCGGAGGCTGAGGCGTCACCTGTTCACTGACCGGCTGCGGCGGAGCGGGCTGGACGGCTTGGCGTTTTGCCGGTTGCGGATCCGGCACCAGGGTAACATCCACCGCGCCGGACGCCTGGTCATCCAAGGCGCTGCCGATGACGTTGGCACCGGACTGGTCGGCGCCCTCGGCCCTGATCGGGTCCGCGGAGTCGAATGTTCCCGCGGGTGCGATCAGAAACGCCGCCGCGGCGGCGCCGTGGAGCAGGCCGGAGACGATGATCGCCACCGTCCATCTGCGATCTCGCGCGGATTGCCGCGTCCGCATGAGCGGCTCGGCCGGCTTGATCGCCAGTTCACTGCCTGCATCGGAAGGGTGATCGATATCCTGCATGTCTCGCGCCGAGACCTGCCGCACGCGACAAGGAATTGTCAAATCAAGATCGGTTGCCGCCCATGGCGGTGGACCGGAGGCAGGCCACGCCATTGCGTCAAGCGGGAAGGCCGGATGCAGTCCCACCCTATACGCCGAAAGCGATTGCGGTCCTGGTCGAGGTCTTCAGGCCGCGCATGCAGGCCGCCGGTTCGACGCCGGTGCCGGCGCATTGCGTCGCGCTGTTGATCAGCACGCGGCTGAGCTTGCCGCAGTCGGCGCCGGCGAGGTCGAAGCGCGTGACCTTGGTCTTGCCGGCCGGCAGGTCCTTGAAATCGAGCACCGTGAGACGGTCGACGATTCCGGCCTCGTTGAACAGCGCAATCTCGAAAGCCGCCTTGGACAGGTCGGCGCCGAGCGTGTTGTTGACGACGAAGGTAAGCCGGCAGCCCTTGTCCGAAGGCTGCGCCGCATTGAGCTCCAGGTTCAGGGCCGGAGCCGGCGCGGACTGGGCCCACGCCGGCACCATCGCAAACGTCGAGGTCAGCAGACGAAAGGATGCCGTGAAGCGTTTCATGTCTTCCTCAACCCCCAAAGCGCATGGTTGCCGCCAGCTTCAGCGTGACGCCGGGTTCGTAGAGGACGGCGGTCGTGCTTCCGTTGAGCGGGTTGGTGTATTTGACGTCGAACAGATTGTCGGCGCGGAAGTCGAGCTTGAGATTGTCCGTCGCCTGGTAGCTGGCGAAGGCGTTGACCAACGTATAGTCCTTGGCCACCGGATTGCCCTTGGGCTTGCCATTGTACTGCACTTCGCCGCCGACGGTCAGCTTGTCCTCGAGGAAGCGCAGGCCGAGCTGGGCCGTCACCTGGGAAGAGGGGGCGGTGGCCAGGTCGGCGCGCTCGCCTTCATAGGAGATGGTGTGGCCATTGATGATGGAGGCGGACAGGCCGGCATAGCCCCAGCCGGCGTCGTAGACGCTTTCCAGCTCGAAGCCGTTGATCTTGGCCTTGGCAAAGTTCTGGTACTGGAAGCAGATCGGAATGCCCGGGCCGAACGGGCAGCCGCTGGTCGGATCGAAGGGCGAGAGCGTCACCCCGTCGATGTAGTCGTCGACATTGTTGTTGAAGTAGGCAGCCTTGAGCCGCAGCGCGTCGCCGCCCTCGATGATATCGTTCTGCTTGTAGTTGACGCCGAACTCGACGGTCTTGCCGGTCTCGGGCTTCAGGTTCGGGTTGGGCAGGAACGGGAAGCTGACGCCGGCCGGATGGTTGCCGCTGATCAGTGTCTCGGTCAGCGAGGGCGAACGATAGCCTTCCGCATAGGTGCCGTAGAGTTGCAGGCCGGCCAGGCCAGCGCTTTCGAAGGGCGAGACGCCGATGGTGATGCGCGGCGATACCCGGTCGCCGGAGGTCTCATTCGTGTCGTCCTTCAGGCTGTAATTGTCGTAACGCAGGCCGCCAATGACCTCGAGCCACTCCCAGGTCAGCTTGTCCTGGATATAGGCGCCGGAGACGTTGCGCTTGCCCGATGGCGTGTAGAAGTTGTCGCCCCCGGCCGTGCCGCCAGTCTCGACATCGTCGCCGACCCAGTCGCCGCCATAGGTCAATTCGTGCGCGACGCTCGCCGTCTCGAAGCGCGACGTGTTCCAGATGTCGATGCCGGTCGTGCCGACATCGAAAGTGGACAGCGAGCCGGCCGGCAGCACCACGGGCAGGCCGGTGGTCGGATCGAAGCGATTCTGCGCGGTGAGCGTGGTCAGGTCGAGAACTGTCTTGTTGTAGGAAGCGTTGATGTGGAGGTCGAGCCAGCTCCTGGCGTCGTCGGTGATGTTGTAGCGGGCCGTGAAGGTGTTCGACTTCAGATCGACGTCATTGGCCGGCACGCCACCGCTGGTTTCCGTCCATCCGTCGCCCGAGCCGACCCAGCCGAGCTTCAATTCGCTGTCCTCGGTCGGGCGTATGGTGGTCTTGAGCAGGCCGCTCAACACGTCGAAACCGGTGCCGGCAACGGTATCGCCGCCGCCATTCTTGTAGTCGTCGTAGTCGCGGTAGACGATGTTGCCCAGAACGTCCCAGTTCTCGTTGATCCGGTAGGCGCCGGTGGCACTGGTGGTCCAGCCCTTGCCGTTGCTTTCATAGCGCCCGGTCAATGATCCGGCCCATGTCTCTTCCGGCTTGAGGAGATCGGCGGCGTCTTTGGTATCGAAGAAGACGACGCCGCCGATGGCGCCGGAACCGTAGGTATTGGCGACCGGACCGCGGATGACGTCGACCGACTTGATGAGCTCGGGATCGACATAGAAGGTCGACTGCGTGCCGTGGTCCGAGCGCTGGAAGTCCTGTCGGGCGCCGTCGACGATGACCGCGACGCGGCCGAAATCCTGCAGGCCGCGGATGTTGATGCTGGAGCTGACGCGGCGCGCGTCGGCCTGCACGGCGACGCCGGGCACGCCGAGCAGCATTTCGTTCGGCGTGGTCGCCATGCGGCGGTCGAGCTGCTCCTGGTCGACATGGCTGGCCGAGGCCAGCGACTGGATCGCCGTTTCGCCCGTACGGCTGATGACGAGGATCTTGTCGAGCAGGGTTTCTTCGGCCGCGGCCTTTTCATCAGCCTCTTTTTTCTGATCGGCCTGCTGCTGGTCGGCCGCCGGCTGCGCGGCCTGCTGCGCTTTGGCGGCGGGCCCGCCAAGCGCGATCACCGCCGAACCGGCCATCAATATCGCCATCGCCCGCGCCAACGATCGGAAGCCCGGGCCCGCGCTGTCGCCCGCCAGGCCCGTCCGTCCCCAAGTCACCAACCCCATGCCCCAACTCCAGATTCAGGCTCACAGCTGGCTGGCCAGTGGCTCGCTCGCATTTTTGATCACGTCCGGCGTCTTAAATCTTGACTCATTTAGTCCGGTAATGCACTGACTAGTAAACATGATTATTCGAGTCAAGAATTTAATCGGCATTTTATGAGGCTGCGGCCAAGGTGGCCGTCAGAGGAAAGGACCGACCCGATGAACACGCACAATCCCAACGATTTCCGCTATCGCGTCCGCCGCCCGGAGGACACGCAGATGCGTTACGAAAGGGTGCCGTTGGCGGTGAGGACGCTGTCCAGCAACACGCTGTTCCAGGGTGAGCACGAGATCGGCATCGAGCATCACGGCGCGCTTTACCGCCTGAAGATCACCCGCCAGGGCAAGCTGATCCTCAACAAGTGAGGATCGGCGGTGGGGCAGGCGAGCACAGATCAGGCATCACAGGTGGAAGACATTGCAGGTGGAAGTCATGGACCAGCGCGTTAAGCCGTCGCCGGAGGAAATCCGGCGGGCGCGAGAAGAAAATCCGAAAATCCGGGAGCGCGATCTTTCGGCGCAATTGGGCATTTCGGAAGCGGAGCTGGTCGCGGCGCAGTGCGGCGTCGGCGCTGTCCGCGTCGAGCCGCGCGTCAACGATCTGCTGACCGGCCTCGAGGCGGTCGGCGAGGTGATGGCGCTGACCCGCAACGAAAGCGCCGTGCATGAAAAGATCGGCGTCTACGACAAGGTCGTCACCGGCAACCACAACGCTATGGTGCTCGGCGAAAACATCGACCTGCGCATCTTCCCGAAGGTCTGGGCGCATGGCTTTGCCGTAGACAAACGCGACGGCGGCGATATCCGCCGCAGCCTGCAGTTCTTCGATGCGGCGGGCGAGGCGGTGCACAAGGTGCATCTGAAGCCCGCATCCAATCTCCGTGCCTACCAGAAATTGGTGACGAGCCTCGAATCGTCGAACCAGGAGCCGACCGTCGCGATCCTCCCAAGCGCGGCGGAAGGGGAGGGTGAGGGGCAGGGTTCTGCCGCCTCGATCGACGATCTGCGCGACCGCTGGAGCCGGCTCACCGACGTGCATCAGTTCTTCGGCATGCTGAAGACGCTGAAGCTCAGTCGCCGCGAGGCGGTGCGCATGGTGGGCCAGGACTATGCTTGGCTGCTCGACAACGACGCGGTGACCGCCATGTTCCATCACGCGGCGGCAGGCGAGATGCCCATCATGTGCTTCGTGGGCAACCGCGGCTGCATCCAGATTCATTCCGGTCCGATCAAGTCGGTCAAGCCGATGGGGCCGTGGATCAACGTGCTCGACGAAACCTTCCATCTGCACCTGAGGACCGACCACATCCACGAGGTCTGGGCGGTGCGCAAGCCCACCAAGGACGGTCATGTCACGTCGCTGGAGGCCTACGACGCCAATGGCGACATGATCATCCAGTTCTTCGGCAAGCGTCATGAAGGCGAAGGCGAGCGGGAAGACTGGCGCCTTCTGGCCGAGAACCTGCCCCGCATCCCCAATCCGACCGCTGCATGAGGTAGCACCCAATGCGCTTTGTTCTCAGTTTCCGCGCGGCGCTTGCGCCGATGCTCGGCGCCTTGCTTGCGTTCATCGCGCCGCCGGCCGGCGCTAACGAGGGGGTGGCCGCCTTTTCGGACGCCTCGCGGATCGCCTCCATAGGCGGCTCGATCACCGAGATCGTCTACGCGCTCGGCGAGGAAGGCCGTCTCGTGGCCCGCGATTCGACCAGCAACTATCCCGAGGCGGCGGCGAAGCTGCCGGATGTCGGTTACATGCGCGCGCTCTCGCCCGAGGGCGTCCTGTCGGTCAATCCGACCGGAATCCTGGCGCTGCACGGCAGCGGTCCGAAAGAAGCGGTCGACGTGCTGAAGAAGTCGAGCGTGTCGTTCATCGAGGTGCCGGACCACTACAATCATGAGGGCATTCTCGAAAAGATCCGCATCGTCGGCAAGGCGCTGGGGGTCGAGGCGAAGGCGGAGAAGCTCGCCGCGGAGACGGACGCGAAGCTGACGGCGGCGGAAAATCGGACGGCTGCGATCAAGGCGCGCAAGCGCGTGCTGTTCGTGCTGTCGACGCAAGGCGGCAAGATCCTTGCCGCGGGCAGCGACACGGCGGCCGACGGCATCATCAAGCTTGCCGGCGCGGTCAACGCGGTCGAGGGCTTTTCCGGCTACAAAGGGATGACCGACGAGGCGATCGTCAGCGCAAGGCCGGATGTCATCCTGACGATGAAGGGCGGCGGACCGCCGATCTCGGAAGAGGAGCTGTTCGCCAACCCGGCCGTCGCCTCGACACCGGCGGGCACCAGCCGCAAGATGATCAGCATGTGGGGCGGCTACCTGCTCGGCTTCGGCCCGCGAACCGCCGAAGCCATCCACGACCTTGCGGTCGAGCTCTATGGCAACCAGGTCACGGACTGAGCGGCGATGGTCGAACAGTCCATTGCCGGCGCGGGCAGGGTGATGGGGGCGGCCGATGGCGACCGCTCGGCCCGGGCAAGGTTAGTCATCCTGCTCTTGTGCCTGGCGCTCGCGCTCTGCGTGTCCCTGTCGCTGACGTCAGGCGCCTCCGACGCCTCCGCCGTCCGCGTCATCCGCGACTGGTTTACGGGCGCCATGCCCGCCGACGCGGCGCTGGCCGCGCGCGACCAGTTGATCGTCTACGACATCCGCATGCCGCGCGTGCTGCTCGGCGGGCTGATCGGCGCCGCACTCGCCGTCTGCGGCGCGGTGATGCAGGGGCTGTTCCGCAATCCACTTGCCGATCCAGGCCTGATCGGCGTTTCCGCCGGCTCCAGCCTCGGCGCTGTGGCGATCATCGTGCTCGGCACCACATGGCTTGCGCCCGTCACGCTTGCATTGGGCACGCTCGCGCTGCCGCTCACCGCCTTCTTCGGCGGGCTGGCGGTGACGTTGCTGCTCTATGCCATCGCCACGCGCCAGGGGCGGACGTCGGTCGCCACGATGCTGCTTGCCGGCATCGCCATCAGCGCTCTTGCCATGGCGCTCACCGGCATCCTCATCTTCATGGCCGACGACCGGCAGTTGCGCGACCTGACCTTCTGGCAGCTCGGTTCGCTTGCCGGCGCGACATGGCCGAAGATCGGCACCGTGGGGCCGGTGATCGTGCTGGCGCTATCGGCGATGCCGCTCCTGTCGCGCGGCCTCAACGCGCTGGCGCTGGGCGAAGCGACCGCGGGTCATCTCGGCATTCCGGTGCAGCGGCTGAAATACACGGCCATCGTCGCGGTGTCGGCGGCGGTCGGCGCTTCGGTCGCGGTCAGCGGCGGCATCGGCTTCATCGGCATCGTCGTGCCGCATGTCCTGCGGCTGGCGATGGGCCCGGACAACCGCTATTTGCTGCCGGCTTCCGCTCTGCTCGGCGCCTCGCTGCTTCTGCTAGCCGACGCGGTCGCCCGCACCATCGTCGCGCCGGCCGAATTGCCGATCGGCATCGTCACGGCGGTTGCCGGCGCGCCGTTCTTCCTGTGGATCCTGCTGCGCAAGCGCGGCGTCATTGATCTGTGAGCCTGCCATGATCGAAGCGCGCGACATCTCGGTGGCGATCGGCGGCAAGCGCATCGTCTCGCATGTCGATTTCGCGGCGCGGCCCGGCGCGGTCTCGGCCATCGTCGGACCGAACGGGTCCGGCAAGACGACCCTACTCAAGGCGCTGACCGGCGAGCTCGCCTATACCGGCACCGTCACGCTCAACGGCCGCGACCTGTCGGCCATGAGGCCTGTCGAGGCAGCCACGCTGCGCGCGGTGCTGCCGCAATCGACGGCGCTGTCCTTTCCCTTCACGGTGCGCGAGATCGTTCGCCTCGGCCTGATCGGCGGGCGCTCCGGCGTGCTGCCCGGCGAGGATGCGCGTTTGCCGGAGCGGGCGCTGGCGCGCGTCGACCTCGACGGTTTTGCCGGCCGCTTCTACCAGGAGCTTTCCGGCGGCGAGCAGCAGCGCGTGCAGCTTGCCCGTGTGCTCTGCCAGGTCTGGGCGCCGGTGCTCGAGGGCAGGCCGCGCTATCTCTTCCTCGACGAACCTGTCTCCAGCCTCGACGTCAAGCACCAGCTCATCATCATGAACATCGCCCGCGACTTCGCCCGGCGCGGCGGTGGCGTGGTGGCGATCCTGCACGACCTCAACCTGACGGCCATGTACGCCGACCGGATTTTCGTGCTCTCCCACGGCCAGCTGGCCGCCGCCGGGGCACCGACGGACGTGCTCAATGACGAGCTGATCGAGAAAGTGTTCGACTGCCGGCTCAAGGTCGGCGCGCTGCCGGTGGGAAGCATTCCGTTCGTATTGCCGCAGTCGGCGGCGTAGGCTTGGCGGCAAACTTCGTCATCCACGGGCGGAGCAAGGAGCGTAGCGACGCAGCGCAGACCCGAGGATCCATTCCGTGACATCAACCGAAGAAAGCAGCGGCCCAGAAGGAGCGCTGGCGCTAACGCCGCCAGTTCTGCATCGCTGCGGCACTCGAACGTTACGGAATGGCAACTGTGTTCACGCGAATGCGGTTTTATCGCGCATGATGGCGTTGAGGACGACCAGGAGCTTCCTTGC
>NZ_VFVI01000017.1:0-94768 GCF_006442775.1 Mesorhizobium sp. B2-4-6 | reverse complement strand
TGCAAGGCGTGGGTCTCACAACCGGAACGTTTCAAACTCAATCCGCTCCAGCAAATGCCGGGACCAAACAACTAGGCGGGCATCGATATAACCAGGGTACTGGCCGCGCTTGGCACCCTTGGCTACGGCGTGAAACGTCCTTATGCCCAGTTCGCGTCTCGCCAAGCCCAGCACGTCTCGATAGGCGATGTCGTCTTGTCCCTCTGTACCATAGAGAACGACGATGGGGCGCACTTCCTCGCGATCGATGAGATATTGCAGCATCGAACGGAACGGCGTGATGCCGATGCCGCCCGCCAGGAAAGCGATCTTCGTCTTCGGATCGGATGGCAGCGTGAAATCGCCGGCCAGTTGTGAAGCGTGGATCGTGGCGCCGGGCTTCATGGCGCCCAGCGCCCGCTTGAAGGCGCTCGATTGCGGATAGAACTTTACGCCAAGCCGCACGGATTGCTCGGTAGGCGATGAGGCGACGGTGAAATAACGCCGGTTTCCGCGATTGTCGGAATGGTCGAGGCCAAGTGTCCACTCAAGGTACTGGCCCGCCTGGAAGGCAAGCTTTCGCTGTGACCTGAAGATGAAATCATAGCTGTCGGCGGTTGTTTCCTCGATGCGTTCCAGGGTCAGCACGAAGCGCCCTTTCGGACCGACCGAATAGGCGAAGAGATTGCCGACCAGAAGCGCAAGCTCGGGTGTGAAATAGAGCGAGCCGACGTGGATGTTGGGTGCGAACAGGAAGCCGACGATGGCGGCAAAGGCGATCCGCGACCAGCGCTGTGCGGGCGCCGTCAGGGGCTCGGTCAACATCACGAAAGCAAAGAACAATAGCGGCGACGAGCCCAGCGTTTCCTTGAAGGCGGCGCCATATTGCGCTGGCTCGGTTGTTGCTAGGACGGTCGCAATGGCCACGACCAGAAATGTCGCGACAAGATCCAGGCGGCGCAGTTTCCGGACGACCAGAATCCCGCCGATGAGGACGAAGGGAAGCAGCCATGGATTGCCACCGACCCACCAGGTGGCGGGCTGGTTCAGCAACAATGCCGACAACGCCACGCCGATGGCCGCCGGATTGAAAAGGTGTTTTCGACCAATGGCCAGGATGTATTTCGATGAGATCGCCCAAACAGAGGCGAAAGCAACTGCCGCGATACCTTTCAGGTCGGTGACGGCGACAGGGTCGAGGATGAGGGCCAGAATGAGCGCCGTGATATAGACGGATTCGTTGTTTGCCGGAACCTCGAAGACCAGCGCGAAGGCCTTGTTAGTAACCCAGCAGGCCGAAATCGTCAGGGCAGTGGTGTAGGCAAGCGCAAGCGGATCATTCGGTACGAGCTTGAGAAAGCAGAAAGCGAAGGCCGTGCCCAGGAGTGCCATCAGGTAGTAGAGCACCAGCCGGTACATGGTCAGGTGATCGAGGAACCTGTCGATTGCCTTGATCATGGTTCGCAAAGATCTCCGAATCCGCTTGTGGGCGTGGCGCGGCCGTTGATGTCGACGGCATACCCCTCCAGCCCCGGAGTCTGCTCGATGAAGAGGATACCGTCGCGACCCATAGCGAAGGCTGCCGTGGCAAAGCGATCGGCTTCAAGCACGTCGAATCCGACGACCGTCAGGCTGACGATGTCGATGATAGCGCCGGAAGGCTCATGGGGATTGTAGATATGTTGGCCGCGCGCATAGGTGCCCGACGTGGCGACGCCGCGCCCACGTGGATAGATGACCTTGATGATCTCATCCGTGTTGAAGGGATTGCGGATGCCGACGCTCCAATCTCCGCCGGACGCATTCCTGCCGCAGGACTGAATGTCGCCGCCTGCCTCGATGAAGAAATTGCCGATGCCGGCCTTGCCAACAATATCGGCGGCATTGCGGATGGCCCAGCCCTTGACGATCCCGGACGGGTCAAGCGAACCGTCGGCCTTGCGGATGTCGAAATATCCGTTCGTCTCGCTTCTTGTACGCTCGGCCAGCGCCAGCACTTCCATCATCTCGCCGCTCCAATCCCTCACCGGAACGTCGCCCCGGTTGATGGCCGAAATCTCGCTGTCGGTCCTGTAGGTGCTGAAGCGCCGATCGATCTGCCTGAAATAGTCGAAGACGGACTCGACCACAAAGCCGACAGCGCTTCCGACATCGACCGTGACCGGCATTCCCATCAGAATTCGGGTTTCGCGCATCGAATTAGGAAGAAGCCTTCCTCAAGGCGCCGCCGAGCGACTGGATGAAGGCCTTGCTGGTCAGCGTCGCGCCCGAGATGATGTCTACATTTGCGCTTTGCGCGCTGATTGCTTCGTCGCGCAACATCGGCAAGGCCTGCCGGTTGATGTTGACAGAGGTACGGCGGTCGTTGGGGTATTTCAGCACCTTGAGTGCCGTCACACGACCACCCTGGACAAGTGCCTGGATCTGAATGATGCCGTAGTAGGCGTCGGCCGAAGGGCCGGTGTAGACCCCGTCGGTATAGCCGTGTGCCGCGACCTTCATGCCCGTATGGATAACGCGAGCTTGGGGATAATCCGGCCGCGGCTGCGGGATGGGAATGTAGACGGCAGGCGTCACGGCGAATGACGATGTCTGCAGCGGCGCGGCATTTGCTCTCTGGCGCTCCGCCCGTGGCTCCGGCGGGGAAGGCGGCGGCTGTGCGACTTCCGGCTGGCTATCGGCAAAGGTGGCCTGCAGTGCAGCGGCCGCAATCGTCGTGGGGCTATCCTTGCTGGCCTCGACCGTTGTGCGTGGCACCGGCGTCCTTGATACATCCAACTCGGGAATTACCGGCTGGGTCGCCGCCGGCGCCTGAACCGGATCGGCATGGGGAAGCGGAGTGACCTGCGGTAACGCAGTCTGCTCTGCCGCGTTGGCCCCTTGTGTGTCCATCAGATCGCTGTCGGTAAGCTTACCCGCCTGATCCCAGACATAAGCCCCTGACGAGGCGATCACGAAGAGAGACAGGGCGATCTGTTTCATAAGCACTGTTCCAGTTTCGAGCGCGCTGCGGCTGAGCCATTGCGTGCCTGTTGGGAACAATATCTCATGAGCTAGCTGACAACTGGCTGTCAGCGCGCCTTGGCCTGCCAGAAATGTCCGACGGCGAACTGCGGTCGCCAATTGACTTTGATCAAGGCATTTGTTCGGCTCGAGGAGCAGTGAACGGTCGGGCTGCCTTCCTGTGCTTGCCGATGTGGACGCGAACCATGACCGAACCGACTAGTGTTCCTTTGCTCCGATGAGTCGTCTTCATACCGAAAATCACCTGGTGTCACGCATCGGCTGGCTACGGGCCGCGGTGGTCGGCGCCAACGACGGCATCGTCTCGACCGCCAGCCTGATCATTGGAGTTGCAAGCGCCAATGCCACCACCGCCAGCGTGCTGGTGGCTGGCGTCGCCGGTCTGGTGGCGGGCGCTATGTCGATGGCCGCCGGCGAATATGTATCCGTCAGTTCCCAGGCCGACACCGAGCACGCGGATCTCGCGCGTGAACGGAAGGAATTGGCGAGCCAACCTGAGCTCGAGAGGCAGGAGCTTGCCCAGATCTACATCGATCGCGGTGTCGAGCCTCAGTTGGCGTTGCAGGTGGCTGACCAGTTAATGGCCAAGGATGCTCTTGGCGCACACGCCCGCGACGAACTTGGCATTTCCGAGGTAACCGCTGCACGACCGATACTGGCCGCGCTGGCTTCGGCGGCGGCATTTTCAATCGGCGCGATCATGCCGTTGGCGATGGTGCTTCTTTCACCGCCCTCCCGACTTGTTGCCGTCGTTTCGATCGCATCGTTGTTGTTCCTGGCCGTGCTCGGCGCAATCGGCGCGAGGGCAGGCGGCGCCAATGTGCTGAAAGCCACTGCTCGCGTCACTTTTTGGGGAGCGCTGGCAATGGCATTGACCGCAGGCATTGGAGCAATATTCGGTACTGCCAGCTAGGTTCCTTGGCGCGAAAATCGCCCCCTGGGGCGAAGCAATTTCACGAAATGGACAGCGCTCCTTGATCGAGATCAACGTCGCGAGCCGCCTGAGATGGCAATGAATTGTCATCTGAGGAGTGTGATGACATGAGCTTTCTCGAATATCTGATCGGGGTCGACGCAAGAACTGCCTTGCTGGGACGCATGATGCAGAAGATGGGCGTCGACAGGCAGCTGAAAGTTGTGGCGGATCATGCGGGCGTCACCAGTCGTGCCGTTGACCGGTGCCGGTCTTGCGGCCACCAGGACGAATGCTCCGCCTGGCTCGACGAAACCGCGCATGCCGACCATCCGCCGGCCTATTGCCGCAATAGCGATTTGATCGCTCGATTGCAGTCCCTCCGCTGATCGGCACCGACAGCAAGCAGGCTCGGAAGTCACCGCCTTGGCCGCTCTCCTGCATGACGGCAAGGAGTAAGGAATGACGCGCAAACAGAAACGATTGTCGGTAATTGTCACCGGGTTGCTCTTCCTGGGTGCCGCTTCTGGACTCACCTTCTATGCGCTGGGTCAGAAGGCCTCCTATTTCTACATGCCTGCTGACCTCGCCGCCGCAAGCGTCCCGCCAGGGCAGCGCATTCGCCTCGGCGGCCTCGTTGAAAAGGGCACGATTGTACGCGGGCAGGGCGCTATGGTCGCCTTCTCGGTCACGGACACGCAGCGGTCTGTCAAGGTCAACTACACTGGCATCCTTCCTGATCTTTTCCGGGAAGAGCAGGGCGTTATTGCAGAGGGCGCCTTTGGGCCTGACGGCGTCTTCATCGCCGACAGCGTGCTTGCCAAACACGACGAGCGCTATATGCCCAAGGAAGTCGCCGAGGGTCTGAAGGCCAAGGGCGTCTGGCAGGTAAGCGTGAGCAAATAGCGGCAGGCTAATGTCGAACAGCCTATTTCTTCTTGAAGCATTTCTGCTCTTTGTCGCTCCGGGGCCAACCAACGCTCTCCTGATGGCGGGCGCGGTCAAGCACGAGCAGGCGACCAGGCTCCTGGTGGCACAGGCGTGCGGCTATGGGATCGCGGCGGGTTTCTGGTTTTTGTCGCGTCCATTGATGCCGCCTGACGCCATTCAGGTGCTCAAATTCGTCGCGGTTGGATGGCTTTCAGTCCTGGGACTGCGCCTGATGGCCAGCAATTCTATCGACGCATCGCAACGCCGCGATGGCCTTTCCGTGCTGGCAACCACCGCGCTCAATCCCAAGGCTTTCATCTATTGCCTGGCGATGGTGCCGATAGCCGTCGGTCCAAACGAACTTGGCATCTTCTGGCTGGTGCTTCTCGGCATCACCGCCATAACAGGATCGCTATGGGTATTGCTGGGCAGGCGGCTTCGCAGAGGCAGGCGGATAGCCGACAAGGTCGCGGGCGCGGCGCTTGTCGGATTTGCCCTGCTGCTGCTTCGACCGCTGTTGCTCGCGGCCGCGGTCTGACGCTCGGCAGGAAGCGATAAAGGCCGACGCACGCTCGTCAGGAGACGAGCACGACCGACAACGGTCCGGCGTAGAAGAGCTTGTCAGTGACTTTCGTGACCCCTGCGACGTTCTCCGCCGCAACGACAGCGGCCTTTCGCTGGCGCTCGTCGAAAATGGCGCCATTCAGTTCGACCTCTCCTTTTTTGACGGTGACGCCGATAAGGTCGCCGGCGACGCTCCAGGATTGCTCCCGCAACTCGGCAAGAATGTTCCTGCGGATGACCTCGTCATCGACGGTCGCGGAGCCTGACTTGGGCAGAGTGCGAAGCAGGATGCGCATCAGATCGGAGCGGCTGACGATGCCGACGATCTTCCCTGCGTCAAGGATAGGCACGTTCTTGATGTCGTGGGTCGCCATGAGGTCTACGATCTCGGCAAGCGGAGCGCTAGGCGCTGCTGAAACAACGCCAGTGCTCATAACCTCGACCACTCTGCGGCTGCTCGAATGGACATACTCGTCAGCGAGCTTGCCTGGACCGACCAGAAATTCGAGCCAGCGAGGCCGCGCCCGTCTGGTGCCAAGTTCGCCCCGGCGCAGGAAATCGCCTTCGCTGATGACGCCAGTCAACGATCCATCGCCTCCCACGACCGGCAGGCAGCGGATGTTCCTGGTCAGCATCAGATCGGCCGCTTCTGCGACGGAGGCAGAGGCGGTAATCGTGACCACCGGCGTCGTCATGATGTCCTGAGCTTGCATCGAAATCTCCCGCCTTTCGTCAGAGCTTTTTCGGACATAGGGGGCAACGGCGCTTTGATCTGCGTCAGTTTGATTGCCGCCCCTCGTTGTCCCGCGCTTCGGGCTCGATCAGAATCCGCTCGGCAGCTCCATCGAGATCTTCGTACTGGCCACTGCGCAGCGCCCACAGGAAGCCGGACAAGCCGAGCGCGCCCAGGAACAGGGCCACTGGAATGAGATAGACAAGCGTGGTCATGGATGGGCCGCGCTGATGACGTCGGGGCGGCGTCGGGCCGGAGAGGCTGTAGGTGCCGCTTTCGCCGTTGCCTGAAGCCGCATAGCATTGGCGATGACGATCAGCGAGGAGGCGCTCATCGCGATCGCCGCGATGAGCGGCGTCACGTGGCCCATAACGGCGGTCGGAACGGCGAAGGCGTTGTACACGATCGCAATGCCGATGTTCTGGCGAATGAGACGGCCAGCTTTGCGAGAGACATCCATCGCCAGTGGGACCGCAAGCAGGCTTTCGCGCAGGAAGACGAAATCCGCGGCCTGGCGGCCAATGTCGGCCGCTGTTGCCGGAGCCATCGAAACGTGGGCTGCCCGCAATGCCGGCGTGTCGTTTAGGCCGTCGCCTACCATCAGCACCTTGTGTCCGGCACGGGTCAGCGTTTCGATCCACTCCACCTTTCCCGAGGGCAGCAGCGCAGGAACGAAACTGTCGGTTCCCAACGATTTGGCAACTTCGCCGCAGGCCTTCGCGGTGTCTCCGGACAAGATATCGACCGAAATCCCGGCGTTCTTCAACTGCTGGATCGTTGCCTTGGCGTCTTGCCGAAGGGCGTCCTCAAAGGCGAAGCACGCAACGATGTTCCCATTCTTGGAAAGCACGGTGCCGCCGTAGCCGCCGAGCTTGCTTTCCCCGCCAGTGCTGGCCTTCCAGCCCGCCCATCCGCGTCTTCCAAGCCGCCACGTATTCCCCTCCGTTATGGCTTCGACGCCGAAGCCCGGATGCTCGCTGACAAATTCGACACTAGGCTGGCCGGCATACCCCGCGTAAAGGGCGATCGCCCTCGAGAACGGATGGTTGGAATGAGCCGCCATGTCTGCCGCGATCGCAAGCATGGTCGGATCGATCGAGGATGCATTCATCAGTTTTGGGCGCCCGAGCGTGAGCGTTCCGGTCTTGTCGAAGACAGCCGTGTCGATCGCCGCGAGGCGCTCCATGGCCGAACCATCCTTGACCATGACGCCAGCCTCAAAGAGGCGTCTGGCCGCAACGACCTGGACGATCGGAACCGCGAGGCCGAGCGCGCACGGACAGGTAATGATGAGCACGGCGATGGCGATGGTCATGGCGCGATGCCAGTCGCCGGACGCAGCCATCCAGCCGAGGAATGTGACCAAGGCCGCCAGATGGACCACGGGCGCGTAGAGTGCCGATACGCGGTCGGCAATCCGCCTGTAGCGCGAGCGGCCACCTTCGGCGGCCTCCATCAGTCTAACCATTTCCGCCAGGAACGAATCCTTCGCGGCGGCGGTCGCCTGCATCGTAAGCGGGCCAGTCAGGTTGAGCGTGCCGGCCTGCACGTGAGCGCCGGCCCCGACCACCTTTGGCGCGCTCTCCCCGGAGACGATCGAGCAATCCAGGTCGGAATTCCCGCTGACGATATCGCCGTCGACCGGTATGCGTTCTCCGGCAACGATGAGCAGGCGCATTCCCGGCATCAGTTCGGCGACGGGCACGTATTCGCGCGTGCCATCGTCCCGCTGCACCATCGAGCCCCGCGCTGCGAGTCTCGAGAGGCCATTAACCGCCTTTCGCGCCCGCTCCCGCATGACATGATCGAGCGTGCGGCCGATCAGCAGGAAGAAGAGCAGCGAAACCGAGGCGTCGAAATAGGCGTGTTCGCCATGGTTGATGGTCTCGTAGAGACTCATCGCGTAGGCGAGCGACACACCCACCACGATCGGCACGTCCATGTTCATGCGGCCGTGACGCAGCGCGTTAGCAGCGGAGCGGAAGAAGATGCCGCCGGCGAATGCCAGAGCCGGAATGGCGATCAGCGCCGACAGCCAATGAAACAGATCCCGCGTCGCGCCTTCGGCGCCGGACCAGACCGACACCGAGAGCAGCATGATGTTGCCGGCCGCAAAGCCGGCGACGGCGACGGCCCGGATCAACTCCGACAGCGTCCTGTCCTTCTCGTCGATTTCCCGGTCGAACAGATGTGCCTGATAACCGAGACGACCGAGCACCGCAAAGAATGGCGGTACGGTGTCTCCATGCCAGCGGATCGATACACGCTTCGTCGACAGGTTGACGCGAGCGGATTCGACATTCTCGACCACGCCGAGCGCAGCCTCGATCGCCTGGATGCAGGCCCCGCAATGAACAGTCGGCACCGAGAGGTCGGTCTGATGAATGCCGCCGCCCAAAGAGCGACTGGCCAGCTTTACTTCGTCGCTGGACGGCACAGCGGATGCCGCACCCGCGACCTCCAGAGCCATTTCAGCTCCCGGCGCGCAACAGCTCATTGCAGGGCTCCGTTCGAGATCATGACGCGGCGAACATCACGGAATGGAGAGGCAAGGCCCGCGTCGGCGTCGATCTCGACGATCCAGACTCCGTCCTTTGGCGTGTGACGCGCGGCGAACTGTGCTGCGTTCCCCGGCGTGGCACCGGCCGGCGCGGCAAGTGTCAGAGCTTCGTCCTCGGCCTCGTAAGCCGGATGCCGAAAAAATATTCTGACGCCGTGCAGCGGCAGCGCTTTGCCGTGTGCATCGACAAGGCTGTAGCGGACTTCTCCGGAGGCGATGGCCAGCTTGCCCGTCCAGCCCAATGCCGCCTGCGCTCGTCCTTTCCGAGCCTCCTCATTGAACTGCTGGCTCGCCACATAGGTGTTCTCGACAACGAGGCCGGTCCAACTCTTTCGGGCCAGCGTGGCCATGGTGACGTTGACCCCGATCACCACGGCAAAGAAACTGACGATCACGACCAACATGTGCCAGCCGGTGAACTCGCGCGCCTTTTGTGTATCGGTGCTCATCTGCCCTTCTCCGGCGCGTTGAAACTGGCTGTGTATTCGGCGGATTCGGAACTCGCGTTGTCCTGGATGCGGAACTCGAAACGTTGGGCCGGTCCTTTGACCAGGTTCGCCGGTTGGCGAACGAAAACCTTGAGGACCTTCAGCCGATCTGGTTCGGCTGCGATGGAGAATGAGCGGCTCGGGGGTTGGTCGATACCGACAATGCTCATCTCGCCGCCGTCGAGGCCCTGCAGCGCAACTTCGATCGTCCGCGGCTCTGGTATCATGTTGAGCAGTTTGACGGTGTACCCGTTGCGGATCGAGCCGTCCGACAGGGTCACGAATTGAGGATTGCGGTCATGCAGGACATTCAGTTCCAGCCGTTCGCGCGTCAGCAGCGAATAGACGAGGACCAATCCGATCGCCGACCATGCGCCGAGATAGATGTAGGTGCGCAACCGGAAGACCTTGCCTAGATGGAAATGCGCCAGGCCGTCGACGAAAACGCCGCTCGTTGTTCTTACCAGCGACGGATTGAATGAACTTGTGCCGCCCGCGGTCGCCACCGCCATGTTGGCATTGTAGTCCGCCAGCGTTGCGTAGGAGATCAGCCCGCGCTCGCGACCGAGCTTGTCCATGACACCATCGCAGGCATCGATGCAGAGCGCGCAGGTGATGCATTCGAGCTGCTGCCCATCGCGGATGTCGATCCCCATCGGGCAGACAGCAACGCAGGCGTTGCAGTCGACGCAATCGCCGGCTGGCAAACCGGCGGCAAGAGCCTTCTTGGCGTGGCGCGAACGCGGTTCGCCGCGCCAGTCGTTGTATGTGACGGTCAGCGAGTTTTCATCGAGCATGGCGGCCTGAATTCGCGGCCAGGGGCACATGTAGGTGCAGACCTGTTCGCGCATCAGTCCGCCAAAGACGTAGGTTGTGCCGGTCAGGACGGCGACCGTGACATAGGCGACAGGCGCCGCCGTGCCAGCGACGACGTCACCGATCAGCTTCGGCGCATCGGCGAAGTAGAAAATCCAGGCACCGCCCGTGGCGACCGCGATGATGAGCCAGATCGCATGCTTGGATGCGCGCAGGACAAGTTTGCGCATACCCCACGGGGCGGCTTCAAGCTTGATGCGAGCATTGCGATCGCCTTCGATCGCGCGCTCAACGACAAGGAACAGGTCCACCCAGACAGTCTGTGGGCAGGCATAGCCGCACCAGGCTCGTCCGACCGTCGATGTGATCAGGAAAAGGCCGACACCCGCCATCATGAGAAGACCGGCGACGTAGTAGAATTCCTGTGGCCAGATCTCAATGAAGAAGAAATAGAACCGGCGATTGGCCAGGTCGATGAGGACGGCCTGATCGGGCGCGAACGGGCCACGATCCCAACGCAGCCACGGCGTCAGGTAATAGATGCCGAGCGTGATCGCCATCACCAGCCATTTGAACTGGCGAAAGCGACCGGAGGCTCGCTTTGGAAAGATCTTCTTACGCGCGGCATAAAGCGGCTGTCGCGTCTTTGCGGAGTTGACCGCTTCGGCCTCGAGCCGTTCTACCTGCGTCTGATCGAGCACGACGATCTCCAATCGCGGCGAAACGATGCCGCCTGTTTCCTGCAGTTTTGCAATCGCGCGCGCGCATTGCGTTGATGCAGGTCAAATTGGATCATCAAAAAACAAGTCGAGGCCCGGCTCGGCCGGGCCTCGTCGCTTGGCGGTCGAGGGCAAAGAACAGGCCCCGCCTCCTATTCTCCACCACCAAGCGAATGGACGTAGACGGCCAGTTCCTTCACTGTCGTCTCGCCGAGCCGGCCGACCCATGCGGGCATCACGCCGTTTTTCGGCGTGCGTATCTGGGAAGCAATCGCGGCTTCACCGGAGCCGTGCAACCAGATAGCGTCTGTCAGATCGGGTGCCCCGAGGTCGCGATTGCCTTTTGCGTTTTCACCGTGGCAGGCCACACAATTGTCGGCGAAGACCTTCGCGCCGGGCTCGATCAGGTTCTTGTCCTGCACTGGTCCCGAAAGGCTGGCCACGAAGGCGCTGACCTGCGCGATCTGATCTGGCTTGAGTACATCGACAAAGGCTGGCATCTCGGACTGGCGGGTATCGGCATCGGCAGCGAACCGGATGCCGTGGGTGATTGTCTGCTGGATCTGTTCCGCCTGGCCACCCCAAAGCCAATCGTCGTCGTTGAGGTTCGGAAAGTCTGTCGATCCCTGGGCGCCGGAGCCGTGGCATTGCACGCAGTTGACCTTGAATGCAGCACCGCCCGCCGCAACGGCAAATTCGCGCAATGCGTCATCCGTGGCGATCTCCGAGACAGACTTGGATTGTATAGCCGCCACATACTTGGTCTTGGCGGCCTCCGCCGCGGCCAGTTCATTCTTGACGTCGTTGCGGCTGGAAAAGCCCAGAACACCCCTGGTGGCGGAACTCAGCATCGGCCATGCGGGGTAGGCAATCGTGTAGGCGATCGCCCAGGCGATGGTGATGTAGAAGGTTATCACCCACCAGCGCGGCAGCGGGTTGTTCAATTCCTTGATCCCGTCCCACTCGTGGCCGGTGGTCGCGACGCCCGAGATTTCGTCGATATGCTCGTTGCTCATGATCAGTCGTCCTGGAGAGGAATCTGCGCTGCGTGATCGGCATGCGCCTTGCCGCCCGGGCGCAGCGCAAAAGCAATGCAGCCGACGAAGAACAGGGCCATCGCAAGCAAGCCCCAGCTGTCGGCGAACTCCCGCATCAAGTTGTAGTCCATTGGTTGTTCTCCTCAGCGGTAGCCGGCGGCTTCGTCGTAGTTCTTGAAATCGACAAGAGTGCCGAGCATCTGAAGGTAGGCCACCAAGGCGTCCATCTCGGTGACCTGCTGGGGGTTGCCGTCGAAGTCGCCCGTCTTGGCCTTCGGGTATCTCTTTTCCAGGCCCGACGTGTCCGCATTGGGGTCGGCCTGCGCCATCAGATCAGCATTGGCATTGGCGATCATGTCGTCGGAGTAGGGGACACCGACGCGCCGGTTGGCGACGAGATGTGTCGAAAAGTTCTTCACCTCGATCGGCGTGTCCTTCAGGAACGCGTAGCGCGGCATGATCGACTCGGGCACGACGGAACGCGGATCGCTAAGGTGCTGGACATGCCAGCTGTTGGAGTAGCGGTCGCCGACGCGAGCGAGATCGGGCCCAGTTCGCTTGGATCCCCACTGGAACGGGTGGTCGTACATCGACTCGGCCGCCAGGCTGTAGTGGCCATAGCGTTCCACCTCGTCCCGGAATGGCCTGATCATCTGGCTGTGGCAGAGATAGCATCCCTCGCGCACATAGATGTTGCGACCGGCAAGCTCGAGCGGCGAGTAGGGCCGCATGCCGTCGACCTTCTCGATCGTGTTGTCGAGATAGAAGAGCGGCGCGATCTCGACGATGCCGCCGACCGTCACGACCAGCAGGGATCCGACGAGAAGAAGCGTTGCATTCTTCTCGATCAGAGCGTGTCTATCCATTAGGCCCATGTCAGGCTCCTCATTCGGCAGGCTGGAGAGCGGGCGCGGAGCCCGGCAGCGGTTGTTCCTCGCGCTGGTAGCCGCGGATGGTCATGGTGATGTTCCAGGCCATGATCAGGGCGCCGGCGAGATACATGGCGCCGCCGGCGGCGCGCATGATGTAATAGGGATGCATGGCGGCGACGGTCTCAGCGAAGGAATAGACGAGGAAGCCCTGTTCGTCGTACTCGCGCCACATCAGGCCCTGCATGATGCCGGAGACCCACATGACCGCCGCGTAGACGACGATTCCAAGCGTCGCCAGCCAGAAGTGCCAAGTCACGAGCCGCGTCGAGTAGAGGCGCGGACGGTCCCACAGCTTCGGCACCATGTAGTAGATGGCGCCGAACGAGATCAGGCCGACCCAGCCGAGCGCGCCCGAATGGACGTGGCCGATTGTCCAATCCGTGTAGTGCGACAGTGAGTTCACGGTCTTGATCGACATCATCGGACCTTCGAAGGTCGACATGCCGTAGAAGGCGATGGCAGCGACCATCATGCGGACGATCGGGTCCGTGCGGATCTTGTCCCAGGCTCCGGAGAGCGTCATGAGGCCGTTGATCATGCCGCCCCAGGACGGCATCCACAGCATGATCGAGAACACCATGCCCAGCGTCTGTGCCCAATCGGGCAGAGCGGTGTAATGGAGGTGGTGCGGGCCCGCCCAGATGTACAAGAAGATCAGCGCCCAGAAGTGGATGATCGAAAGGCGGTAGGAATAAACTGGCCGGTTCACCTGCTTGGGCACGAAGTAATACATCATGCCCAGGAAACCGGCGGTGAGGAAGAAGCCGACCGCGTTGTGGCCGTACCACCATTGCGTGAGCGCGTCCTGGACTCCGGAGAAGGCCGAATAGCTCTTCGACCCAAGGAACGATGCCGGCATCGACAGATTGTTGACGACGTGCAGCATTGCGATGGTGACGATGAAGGACAGGTAGAACCAGTTGGCGACGTAGATATGCGGTTCCTTACGCTTCAGGATCGTGCCGAGGAAGAGTAGGAGATACGCAACCCAGACGATTGTCAGCCAGATGTCGACATACCATTCCGGCTCGGCATATTCGCGGCTCTCGGTAATCCCGAGCAGATAGCCGGTCGCGGCCATGACAATGAAAAGCTGATATCCCCAGAACACGAACCAGGCGAGATTGCCGCCGAACAGGCGCGCCCGGCAGGTGCGCTGAACGACGTAGAGCGAGGTACAAATCAGCGCGTTGCCGCCAAAGGCAAAGACTACGCCGGAAGTATGGACCGGCCGCAACCGGCCGAAGTTGAACCAGGGCTGGATGTTGAGGTCGGGGAAAGCAAGCTGAAGCGCGATGATCACGCCCACCAGCATGCCGACGACGCCCCAGAACATGGTCGCTATGGCACCGTAGCGGATCGGACCATCCATGTAGGCTTCGGGATCGATCGGCGGCGCCGGCTTGAAATCCGAATTGCGCAGCAAGATCGCGGTGAAGCCAGCGATGGCGAAGAACAAAACCCACATATGCTGGCGGAAGGGCTCGTCCACGCCGAAGCCGGCGGCCACGACAGCTCCAAAAGCAAACAGGCTTAGAAGGACGATCTCCGTGCCATATCTCATTGCAAGTCCCCGATCTCGTCTCGAAAGTTCCGGCGGAATTCCCGCTCGCGGCACCATTTCGGGATTTTCGATTTCGGAGCCTTGATCCAAGTCAAACGTGGATCGCTTTTTGTTTTGGGAGTTCGTGCCGCCAGCCACAACGCCGCCGCCAGGGCGCAAATAGAAGATCGCGCCTGGGGAAGCGAGCTGCAGTAGGCCTTGGTGGAGTCAGGGCGAGCTGCGGTTTGGCAAGGGCAGGTTGCTGTTCAGTCGCCGCAGCGTTGTTCGAGTTGAGCAATGCTTGGGACGCTGACCTGCCGTTTGTTTGCGATACGGATCGCGCCCTCGGATCTCAGCCGGGAGAGCTCTCGGCTTACCGTCTCGATCGTCAGCCCAAGGAAATCGGCTATGTCGGCGCGAGTCAGCGGCAGAGCGAAGCTCATCGAGTCTACCGGATATTTAAAGGCAGCGAGGTTTCTGGCGACCATGAGAAGGAAGCTCGCGACTTTCTCTGATGCCGTCTTGCGTCCCAGCGCTGCCATCCAGTCGCGTGCTTCGTCGAGTTCGCTCAACGCGTGTTTCAGCAGCTGGTGTCCAAGCTCCGGCGTCTCGTTGATCATTCGGTCGATGACCGTTGTTGGAAACGAGCAAAGCGCTACATTCGTGAGGGCTTCGGCCTTGACGGGTCTTTTCGCCTCGAACGGCCTGCCGAGGAAATCGGGTGCGAAGTAGAATCCGACAATCTGCTGCCGACCATCGGACAGGTTCCTGGTGAGCTTGACCACGCCGGACAGCAGGCTTGAGTAGGTTCCATCGTCGGGCAGTTCCGTCCCGGCCAAAATCTCGTGATTGGACGAAGCTTGGGCCAACTCGGCACGTTGCCGGGCATTGAGCGCACCGAACAACCCGCCCTGCCGCGCTTCGCAGGATTTGCAGATTGCGAGTACATCAGCCTGTTGAACGTCCTGTCTGGCGGTCATAGTCACGCCCGTGGTGAATCGGGATGCCAGTTTGCGCCAGTGCGACAAGCGTCGCTTTGATCGAGATCAAGGTTTTGCCGGTGTCGTTCAGGCAGCTTGGCCGCCATGACGCGTCTCCCTGTTCCCCTTTCTCCCATACCGCCCAACCCCATCGTTGGGTTTGGCGACAATGTACCGCGTTACACGAGTTACCCGACGGCCCCGCATTTTCATCCGGGCGTCGACGCGGTGATTGTCCAGGGATGGATGAACGCGCTTGAAGGCGACGACGAGATATCGCTCTATCTGCATATCCCCTATTGCGACCGCTTGTGCTGGTTCTGTGCCTGCCATACCAAGCAGACGCGACACTATGCGCCCGTCGCCGCGTTCCTCCGCTCACTGCACAAGGAGATCGAAACAGTCGGCCGCATTGTGACTGGCCGAGGCAGGGTCCGCGCCGTTCATTTCGGGGGCGGTTCTCCGACCATGCTGAAGCCCGCCGATATCCTCATGCTTGGAAAAGCGTTGCGGGAACAGTTCGACTTGCCCCCAGATGCCAGCATCAGCGTCGAGATCGATCCTAACGACATGGATGATGGCAGGCTCGATGCCTTCGCGACCATCGGCATGACGCGAGCGAGCCTTGGTGTTCAGGACTTCGATCCCAAGGTGCAGAAGGCGATCAACCGAGAGCAGAGTTTCGCGCTTACGAAGAGCATTGTCGACGCCGTGCGGGCGCGAGGTGTTGTCTCCGTCAACCTGGACCTTCTCTACGGCCTTCCGCATCAGACTTGCGAGAGCGTGGCCGCGACTGTCGCTCAGGCGCTGACGCTGACGCCAGACCGGCTGGCGTTGTTCGGCTACGCCCACGTGCCATGGTTCAAGAAACACCAGACCATGATCGATGAGGCCTGGCTGCCCGATTCCGTGGCGCGCTTGGAACAATCGCGCCATGCCGCTCAACTGATCGTCGATGCCGGCTACGAGGCCTTGGGGCTGGATCATTTCGCAAAACCGCAGGATGCGCTGGCGGTTGCCGCGCGTGCCGGCAAGATACGCCGTAATTTCCAGGGCTATACCGAAGATCAGTGCGAAACCCTGATCGGTCTCGGTCCGTCCTCGATCAGCCGGTTCCGCCAGGGTCATGCCCAAAACATCGTCGCCACTGGCGAGTACCAAAATGCCGTGGACTCTGGACAACTGGCCATAGCGCGGGGGATCGAGTTTAGTCTCGATGACTTAGCGCGAGGCTGGGTCATCGAGCGCCTGATGTGCAACTTCGCCTTCTCGGCGATAGAACTTATCGAACGCTTTGGAGCAGTGGGCCAAACGCTGCTCTGCGAAGCGAGCCGGTTGGCTATGGGCGGCGCCGGCCAACTCCTTCGGCTCGACGGCGAAAACTTCGTCGTGCCGGAGGAGAGCCGTCCGCTCATCAGGACGGTGGCGGCCAAGTTTGATAGATATCTTAGCAATGGGGCCGGCAGGCATTCATTGGCGGTTTGAAAAAACGGGGCCGCCGATTAGAAGTGCTCGCCGATCCTGAAGGGACCGACACGGGTGCCGGCCGCGATCAGGTAGGCAGTCGACCAGCCAATCAGCAGAAAGCCGTTGATGCCCTCCAAGGCCGCCAGCACGCGCCAGCCATGAGCGGGCACTACATCTCCATAGCCAACCGTCGAAAAGGTGATGGTCGAGAAGTAGAGCGCCGTCTCGAAGTCGCCAAGGATTCCGAGCAGCCGGTAGATTCCGGCCCATAGCCAGACTTCCACCGTCATGATCGCGAAAAGTCCCATGACCACGGTGATCATGGCGAGCACCCGGCTGCGTCGCCCATGCATGCGGAAGAACGCCACGAGCCGTGCCATCACGTGAGTGATCGCGATAAGGCCGAAAGTGTGGATGCCGACCGTCAGGCTTATGACGATCGTGCCGATGCAAAGATTGAGGATCATCGGTGGAGACTACGAACCCTGACCGCCGCGGTCCTTGCGCAAAATCAAGCCTCCTATCAGCTTGAGGAATTCCCCGCGCCGGCGGGATCGCACCTAATCACTGGCTGGGAGCCGAGACGGAAGAACATGGCAAGCTTCAGACTTGCCGCTATCCGTTCGGCCCGCTCCACGAGGACAGCCGCGATCTCAGGGGTGAAGAGCTCGGACGCCGTCTTGCTGAAGAGGGCCAACCAGATACTGAAGTCGGCCTCGGTGACGTCCTTGAGCTTCAGGTGGGCTGGCACCGGCCGCCCATGATAGTCGCCGCTCTTCAATATCACAGAGCACCAGAAGTCGGTCATCTTCTCCAGATGAGGCTCCCAATCGCCTGTGATTTCCCGGGCGAAGATGGGTCCAAGTCGCTCATCCTTTCGCACGCTGGAATAGAATTCGCGAACCAGCAATCCAATTGAAGCCCGGTCGACGCCAGGGCGGGCCAAGGGCTGTTCGGCGGCAGGGCGAACCCTGTCGGGAAAGACCGACTTTGAAGTCATTCAGTGTTCCTTTTGCGAGCAGTCAAGTCAAGCCCAGGCGGCGAAGCACCGCCTGCAGGAGGCCGCCACGATCATGGACTAGGCGAAATCCGAGATTGTCCGGCGGGGTGCCGACCGCGCAGCCGCCACTTTTGCCGTCGCGTATGAAGTTCGACATGTAAGTGCGGTGGAAACCCTCCACAACGTGGACGCCGCAATTGCCCAGCGAACTGGCAGCGCCATCGCCGGACATCGTCACATGGGCATAGCAGGTCGATGTCCATTCCCAGACGTTGCCGGCGATATCAGCAACATCCTTCGAGTTGTTTCCAAATGCCCCGACAGGCCGCGGTTCAGGATCCGCCTTGCGGCCGAGCGCCGACTCGTTGCGATATTGGGTGAGCCATCGCCTCGCCGGATCGGCCGGGTCGCCTTCACCAGCTTCTATGTCGGCCCGAAACCGCTCGGCTGCCGCATAGGCCCATTCCGGGTCGGTGGGCAGCCGCCAGGTTTCACCGGTTTTTGCCGACAGCCAATTCGCGTAAGCCTGCGCATCGAGGAAGCTCACGCCCGTGACCGGAACGTTGCCGACAATGCTCGAGTCGGCGGGCTTGCAGGCGCCGTCCGAAACGCAGCGGTCATAGTCCGATGCGGTCACCTGGAACTTCATGATTTCCAGAGGCGTATCGATGGTTTCCTTCGCCACGGGAGCGGGTACAGGATGGTTGTCCTTGAGGAATTCGCCAGGCCGCGTGTGCTCGAATGACCCGGGCGCCAGGGTCACCAGTTCAGCCACAGCAACTGGAACCCGGGACCGCGAGGGCGTCCCTTCGATTGCGTTGCTGACGCCGAGCCCGATGAGGGCGGCGGCCGCGATCGTTCCAAACGTGAAGACAGGATCGAAGGACATGCTCAAAACTCCGCCTGCTGATGCAACCCGCCGGCAGGGCCGACGGGTTGCGGGCGATCAGCCTTTCCGCCTATGAGGCGATCGCCTTGGGCGCTTCGACCTGCATCATCAGATCGTCGTCCCATTTTCCCTCGACCGTGAAGTGCGCGGTCGCGCCGAGCTCGACTGCCTCGATCAGATTGTGATTGACGTAGGCATAGACGCCGGGCTGCAGGAACGTGTACAGCGCCGCGCCCGCCGAACCGCCGCGGATGAACCAGGTCTCGAGATCCTTGGCCGGAGGATTGGCAAACTTGCCCTGTTCCCAGACCAGGTCGCCATGACCGCCGATCAGGTGCGGACGTGTGTCGCGGTTCGCCTGAGAATGGACGATGAGAACAGTCTCGCCGACCTTGGCCTTCATGGCGTTTTCGCCGGTCAGCGATCCAGCCTTGCCGTTGAACACGACATGCGTCGGGATCAGGCCGCGCATTACCTTCACGGTGTCGTCGTAGTTGTCGCCGGCGGAGTCGTACTTCTTGAATTTCCCCTGCTCGTCGCGCGGGATGTAGAAGTCGTTCTCGCCGACATAGTAGATGCGGTCGTAGCGGACGGGCTTGCCCTTGTCGTCCTTCAGGCCGTCACGCGGCAGGATCATCACTGCTCCGCTCATCCCGGACACGACATGCCACGGGATCATCGCGCCGCCAGGGGCGCAGTGGTAGACGAATGTGCCGGTCCGCGTCGCCTTGAAGCGCAACGTCACCTGCTCGCCCGGGTTGATCAGCGTCAGGGCGCCGCCACCGAGCCCTCCGGTCGCTGCGTGGAAGTCGATATTGTGGGCGAGCGTATTGGTATCGGGGTTGATCAGCGTGAGTTCGAGATAGTCACCTTCATGCACGACCATGAGGGGGCCCGGGATGGAACCGTTGTAGGTCATGGCGTTGAGCTGCGTGCCGTCGGCGTCGATGACCAGTGGCTTCTCTTCGATCCTCATCGTGAACTCGACAACTTTGGGACCACCCTTGGCCGCCTGATCGTGAGCGTGCACAAAAGGCGGTGCGGCCAAGGTCACCTTCTCGCGCGGCAATCCGGCAACATCCTGTGCCTTGGCGCTCGCCATGGCCGGCGTTGTGCCAACCACGGCGACGGCGGCCGCGGTGAGAACAGAACCCAACAAAGCTTCGCGTCTCGTAAGCATTTTCATCTCCTCAACTTCACCATTTCGATGCAGCGAGGATAATATCTTTGCGCGGCGCTTCTTTGCGTTTGCGCAAATCTGAGCCAAATGGATTTTGGTTTTGGGATGATTGGCGAAAGCAACTCGCGTCATGACAACTGTGGCTGCGGTAGGATGCCAAATCGCAAAAATGAAAATGGCCGGGTCAGACCTCTCCCCAGGTCTGCCCGGCCAGTGCTTCCGGCTCGCCACCGCCGGAGGCAATCCCACATGCTGTCGGATCAGTTCGAAGCGGCTTTGGTCGCCTCGGCGAACAGCTCGGCGAAGACGGGCTTTGCCTTGCCGATCTGCTTGACGGCTTCGGCCGCGTCCAGGTTGACGGGCTTGCCGACGACGATCAGCGCCACCATGCCCATGCCATAGTGGGGAGCGCACTTCACGCCGTAGACACCTTCCTTGGTGAGGGTGACCGTGATCTCCTCGCTCGGCTTGCCCTTGAACGCTTCGGCACCCTCCGGGATCATGCCCTTGATGATCTCGGCGTTATGGGTCTTGTCGGTCGGCACGAACTTGATGGTGTCGCCGGGAGCGGCGCGGACGAAGTCGGGCTGGAAGACCATCGAGCCCTTGTCACCCTTGTTCAGCATCTGGACGACATGTTCTTCGGCATTTGCAGCGCCGGCAATTGAGAGCAACGCGATCGCCGCGGCGATGAGGGGCAGTTTCATTGGAATAGTCCTTTCTTTGGTTCACCACGGCATCAACCGTTGCGCCCTTGTAGATCGCCCGACGACTTGGCGATTTGCGCTGGCGCAAATTGCTCGACGAAAATGAGGGGTGCGGGAGCAAGAAAACGGGGCACGTCTCCCGCCAGACTTCATGTGCCGCTCTTGCGGCGCGTTTGCAGGCGTGGGCGCATCAGCACTCCACCGAAGCGCACGGCGTAGCCGACGAAAGCGGCAACCCAGAGCCCCGCCGACATATGCAGGAGAACGGCCATGTCGGGAGCCATGGCGGCCGCTATGCGCAGAATGGCGGCGATGATGGTTGCAGCAAAGATCGACCGTATTCCAGCGTCAGCCTCCAGCTCGCGGCCGGTATGGCCCAGGGAAGCGCGGGTCATGACGGCAAGGGTCATGCAGGCCACCGCTCCCACGGCCAGCGCATGAATGCCGGCCACCATAGGAACTACTTCCGGCGCGAGCGCGGCCAGTCCGGCCAGTAGCAGGCCTAACGGCACAAAGGCGAATGCAACGTGCAGGACCAGGACCAACGGGTCGGCCAGCGTCCGGTCGCCGGCCCAACGGGTTAGCCGAACAGCGTTGAACATTGCTCCGGCAATCAGCAACGCGCCGGTGCCCGTGTTTTCGGGAAAGAATGTCCATGCGACAAGGCCGAAGGCGGACAGCGCGATCGTTCCAACATCAAACCTGCTGAATGGTGCGGGAAGCCGGCCGGGCTTCTCGCGGACCAGCCAATTGCGGGTGAAACTGGGGATTATCCGCCCGCCGATAATCATGATGAGAATAACGACGGCCCCAAGACCCAGGCGGCGGCTGATGTCGGAGACGCCTTGGAAGTGCGCCTCGGCATGAAACATGACGTTTGCCACAAGAAGGACCGTGACAGGCAGGAGGACTTTGAGGTTTCGCCAGTTTCGCCCGGCGACGATTTCCGGTGCCGCGGCAGTGACCACCGCAAGAAGAAACGAGGAGTCTATGACTGCGCTCAAGAGCCAGCCCGTTTCCACCGAAAAGAACACAGCCACGCGGCCCGTGATCCAGAGCAGCACCAGCATCAGCAAGCGGGCATCCTGAACGGGAAGGCGTCCGGTCCAGTTTGGGATCGCTGTGAGCAGGAAGCCTGTCACGACCGCCGTCAGATAGCCAAAGAGCAGTTCGTGGATGTGCCAGTCGAGAGGCGAGAACAGACTAAGGGTTTCAAGCCTGCCGTAGTAGAGGGGCAGCCACATAAGGATGGCCGTGGCGGCTTGCAGCGACGCCAGCAGGAAGAAAGGTCGGAAGCCGTAGGAGAGTATCGCCGGATAGGCGCTTGGTCGCGTCCGCGGAATTGCCATGGCATGCCTCGTTGAAATCCGGGCAAAGGCGCCCATGCGGCTCTTCTATCCCGGCTCCAGGGAGAGACATTTGCCTTAGCGCAAACAAGAGAGCGACTGGGCGGCGGCAGCGACACAAGGCTTCCCTTGCCGATAGCCTGTCCCTCGTGACACAGTCTGGTCCGCAACTTGGGGGCTGCGCAGTTGAGTTGGGGAGGGAAGGCAGTTGGCAAGCCTTGATCGGTCATTGATTGCTGGGCTGCCCGTCTTCGAGGGGATTGCCGCAGCGGACCTCGATCGCATAATCGGCCAGGCGAGGTCGATTCGTATCGCCAGGGATCAACCGGTGTTCGAGCAGGAGCAGGAGGCGCATTCGTTCTTCCTGCTGCTCGACGGTCATGTGCGCGTGGTGAAATCGACTCCCGACGGGCAGGAGGTCACCGTGCGTTACATAAGCCCGGGCGAACTGATGGGAATCGCCGCCGCGCTGGGCCGGACGACCTACCCGGCAAATGCTGTCGCGGCTGTCGATTGCGTGGTGCTTGCCTGGCCAAGCCAGCTGTGGCCCACATTCGCGACGAGCTTCCCGAGTTTCAGCGCCAATACTTACAAGGTTGTCGGATCCAGGCTTCAGGATGCCCACACGCGCGTCATCGAGATGTCCACCGAGCAGGTGGAGCAGCGCGTCGCGCATGCATTGCTGAAGCTGGTCAAGCAGTCGGGAAAAAAGACCGAGGAAGGGATACTGATTGACTTCCCGATTTCACGCCAGGACGTCGCTGAAATGACAGGCACCACGCTCCACACCGTAAGCCGCCTGCTTTCCGCCTGGGAGGACCAAGGGCTCGTCAAGAGCGGTCGCCAAAGAGTTGTCGTGGTCGAGCCGCATCGGCTGCTTGTCATCGCCGAGGGTCGCGCGGGAAACAGTTAGTTCGCGTCGCGTTCGATGGCCGATTCCAGATCGCGGCGAAGCTGATCTTCATCCGACTCATGCTCGCGCGCCGCGTCCGAAACGGTGTGGAAGGAAGCGATCGGGCAGCCGACGCACAGCATTCCACGCTGGAGAACGACACGGATTGCCGCCGGCGTCTCGCGCATGATCCCGTCCATCGTCGCGTCATCGTTCAGTTTGCGTTTCATGCCGATTGTCCGCGTTAAAGATCGGCATCTTGCATCCGGTTGCCTGGATACTCGTTGCGCTGAGACAAACAGGGAGCACTGGCTACGGGTGTATCGGTGGCTTTATTTCGAAAAGCTGTGCTTCGATTGTCCGTGTTCATGCAGCTAGGTGGCCGCCCTGTTGGAGAGTCAGTGAGACCTGTGGACGTCCAAGCGGTTGAGCTTTCGGTGAAGTGTCGCGCGGCTGATGCCGAGTGCCTGGGCCGCTGCCGAGACATTGCCATTCGCGCGAGCAAGTGCGCGTTGCAGGACGCTGCGCTCAGCACCAGCCAGAAGGTCGGGGTCAGTTTGCGCCAAGTCAAGCAGATCGGCCACCGGCCTGGGATTCTGGAAATATTGCTGCGTGATTCCGAGGCCCTGACGAGCCGATCGGGTGGCGCCCACGACAAGGTCGTCGGCATTGACCGCTATCAGCGCGCCGGATCCCTTGTCTCGCAATGGCGCAAGAAGAATGCGAGCCTCTGGCAATGC
This sequence comes from Mesorhizobium sp. B2-4-6, assembly GCF_006442775.1. Taxonomy (NCBI): domain Bacteria; kingdom Pseudomonadati; phylum Pseudomonadota; class Alphaproteobacteria; order Hyphomicrobiales; family Phyllobacteriaceae; genus Mesorhizobium; species Mesorhizobium sp. B2-4-6. The sequence continues at coordinate 71,329 of NZ_VFVI01000017.1, read as the reverse complement.
CGCTTTGAAGTTTTCGGCCTCGATCCGCTGCGCTGCGTCTCCCACCGCCATGGATATGAGATTGGCAAAGGCCTCAGTCAAATCGGCTCGGCAGGAAGACACGTCGAGCACGGCTGCCAGATCCCCTTCCTGATCGTAGACGGGAGCGGTAACGCAGCTCAGCCCGGTGTTGCGGGTATAAAAATGCTGGTCGCGATGGATTGTCAGGGCGCGCTGCTCGACGAGACATGTGCCGATGCCGTTGGTGCCCTGGCATTCCTCGTTCCAGACGGCGCCAGTCCAGAGACCCCAGGAGCGAAAAGTCTGGTCATCCGCTTGTGCGCCTCGGCGCTCGATGGTCACACCGTTACGGTCGGCGAGGAGGACACAGCATCCGACGCCTCCCACTGCAAGGAAGAGCCTGTCTAAGCTCGACTGAGCAGCTTGGAGAAGCGGCTCGAGGCGCTGCCGGGCTTGCTTAAGCTCCGCTTCCGTCAGGTAGTCTGGCGAACCGCAGTCGGCTGGGTCGAGATGGTGCAAGTTGGAAGATCGCCGCCATGAGGCGACCAGCGCCGACTTCGCAGCGGAATCTGAGGTGATCGCTGCCTGAATTCGCCCAGCATGATGAACTGAGAGAGCTGCTCTCATCGGACCTCCTTCCTTACCCGAACACCATCGCGACGGCGCTGGCACCAACCAGCAAAATGGCGATGCCGGCGACAAACATGAACGGCGCTCGACCGTCAGCTCGGCCATCGCGTTTGGCTTCATATCTGAAAATCAAGCTTGGCCATTCATCGATCATTTTCTGCCCTCGACCTCGAGCTTAGCGGCGAAGAAGCTAGCCGGGGCCGCGCGGCAATTCTTTGCGCTCGCGCAAATTTGCGTTCCGAAAACGTTCGGCTGTCGACTTCCCGTGGCTGTCCCCCCGCAACAGGGCGGACTTGCGCTTTGCGCTTCCGGGCTTGGCATTTGCGATGGATCAAAGCTCGATCGTTTTTCACCGGATAGACCGACAGCGACCGGTCTTGACACTTCCCTGTCTTGAACCGGTGGCAGCGTCGATGCGTTGTGCTTCAGCCGGATCGGCCAAAACCAGCAAAGGAGTCGGAAATGACCGATCGTCCCAGCATCAATCGCTTGTCCGCCCAGGAGCTGCACGACATCGATGCCTACTGGCGCGCCGCCAACTACCTGACCATCGGGCAGATCTATCTGCTCGACAACCCGCTGCTTCGCGAGCCGCTTCGGCTGGAGCATGTCAAACCGCGGCTGCTCGGCCATTGGGGGACATCGCCGGGCCTCAGTTTCATCTATGCGCATTTGAACCGAGTAATTCGGCAACGCGACGCCAATGTCATCTATGTCTGCGGTCCCGGCCATGGTGGACCTGCGATGGTTGCCAACACCTACCTCGAAGGCAGCTACAGCGAAATCAATCCGGACGTCGCGACGGGCGAGGCCGGAATGAAGAAGCTCTTCCGGCAGTTCTCGTTTCCGGGAGGTATCCCGAGCCACGCGGCGCCGGACGTTCCGGGGTCCATCCATGAGGGTGGCGAGCTCGGCTACGCACTGTCGCATGCCTATGGCGCGGCCTTCGACAACCCGGATCTTATCGTCGCTTGCGTCGTCGGCGACGGCGAGGCGGAAACCGGTCCGCTCGCCACGTCATGGCATTCCAACAAGTTCCTCAACCCGGCGTGTGACGGCGCAGTGCTGCCGATCCTGCATCTCAACGGCTACAAGATCGCCAATCCCACAATTCTCGCCCGCATCCCCGAGGATGAGCTGCGCGCGCTGTTCATTGGCTACGGCCATGAGCCGCTGTTCGTCGAGGGTGACGATCCGGCCACGATGCATGAGCGGATGGCGGTCGTGCTCGACGACGCGTTCGACCGCATAAGGGCAATTCAGGACGCGGCTCGCAGCAGCGCAAAGTCGCTGCAGTCCCGGCCGAAATGGCCGATGATCGTGCTGCGAACCCCGAAGGGCTGGACCGGTCCCAAGGAGGTCGACGGACTGAAGACGGAGGGGTTCTGGCGCGCCCACCAGGTTCCGCTCTCCGGCCTCGCCGAAAACCCCGCGCATCTGAAGATGCTCGAGGAATGGATGAGAAGCTACCGGCCTGAGGAGCTTTTCGATGCCGCCGGCGCGCCTGTGGCCGCGATCCGCGCCACCGCGCCGGAAGGTGAAAGGCGCATGAGCGCCAACCCGCATGCCAATGGCGGCCTGCTGCGCCGGTCTCTCGACCTGCCGAGCCTGGCCAAGCACGCAATCGCAATGGTCCGACCGGGCGACGTGAAGGCCGAGTCGACACGGGCAATGGGCGCCTATCTGCGCGATGTAATGGCGCTTAACCAGGGCGCCCGGAACTTCCGCATCGTCGGTCCGGACGAGACCGCGTCAAACCGGCTGCAGGACGTCTTCGAGGTCACGGAGCGCGCCTGGATGGAGAAGATATTGCCCGAGGATGTACATCTTGGCCGAGAGGGCAGGGTTCTGGAGATTCTGTCCGAGCATACCTGTCAGGGTTGGCTGGAAGGATATTTGCTCACGGGGCGGCATGGCTTCTTCTCCTGCTACGAAGCCTTCACGCATATCGTCGATTCCATGTTCAACCAGCATGCGAAATGGCTGGATGCCTGCCGCAAGCTGGCGTGGCGGCGACCGGTCGCCTCTTTGAACTATCTGTTGTCCAGCCATGTCTGGCAGCAGGAGCACAATGGCTTTAGCCATCAGGATCCGGGTTTCATCGACGTGGCGTTGAACAAGAAGGCGGATGTCGTGCGCGTGTATCTGCCAGCGGATGCGAACAGCCTGCTCTGCGTGACGGACCATGTGCTGCAGACATGGAACCGCATCAACGTCATCGTCGCCGGCAAGGCCAATTCCTGGCAGTGGCTGTCCATTGACGAGGCGAAGGTGCACTGCAACGCCGGCATCGGCATATGGGGGTGGGCATCGACCGACGGCGGGGCTGAGCCGGATGTGGTGATGGCCTGCGCCGGCGACGTGCCGACGCTTGAGACGCTGGCTGCCGTTCAAATTCTGAAGCGCCACATTCCCGACCTCAAGATCCGGCTGGTCAACATTGTCGACCTGATGACCCTGCAGCCGAAGGAACATCATCCGCACGGCCTGTCGGATCGCGAGTTCGACGCGTTGTTCACCAGCGACAAGCCCGTCATCTTCGCCTATCACGGCTATCCGTGGACCATCCATCGCCTGACCTATCGGCGGACCAATCACGACAACATCCACGTACGCGGCTACAATGAAGAAGGGACGACGACGACGCCGTTCGACATGACCGTGCTGAACGGGCTCGACCGCTATCATCTGGTGCTCGGCGTGCTCGATCGCATTCCCGAGCTGACCGGTGCGCACATCCAGCTGAAGCAGGCCATGGAAGGCAAGCTGATCGAGCACCGGGCCTATATCCGCGAGCACGGACAAGATATGCCCGAGATACTCGGTTGGAAGTGGGAGGGGTAGCCGATGACGAAGAGCTCGGCTGACAAGATCTGGCCCGCAAAAGTGGCTGGAACCACTCAGCCATGACAGGTGTCATTCTTGTCCTCAACGGCGGCTCATCGAGCCTGAAGTTCGCTGCTTTCCAAGGGCGCGACGAGCTTCATCTGCTGGTGCGCGGCAGCGTCTCGTCAATCGGCGAGCGGCCCCGACTCCACGTCGCGCCCACGGCAACGACGCCGCCATTCGACAGGAGACTTGGCGAGCAAGGCATCTCCGTCGGCAAGGCATTCGAGGCCGTTGCGTCCTATCTGACGGACCGCGACCTGTTGCACCGAGTGAGCAGAGTCGGGCATCGCATCGTCCATGGCGGTCGGGAGTTTGCCCGCGCAACACTGCTTGACCTGGGGACGCTCGATGCCTTGCGGAAGCTCGAGCCGCTCGCTCCGATTCATCAGGCGATCAACCTGGAACTTGTCGACCTGGCCGGCCGCCTTCTGCCCAAGGCCAAGCAGGTAGGCTGCTTCGACACCGCCTTTCATGCCACGCAGCCTGAGATCGCACGACTGTATGGCCTGCCGTATGAGATGTCGGAGCAGGGCGTAGTTTCCTATGGGTTCCACGGGCTCTCCTACAGCCATATCGCAAACGAACTCAGCACGCGTTACGGAGCCAGCGCGGGTGGCCGCGCCATTGTCGCGCATCTCGGCAGCGGTGCGAGCCTTTGCGCGATGAACGCGGGGCGAAGTGTCGCCACCACCATGGGGTTTTCGACGCTTGACGGCTTGGTCATGAGCACGCGTTGCGGCGCGATCGATCCGGGCGTCCTCCTGCACCTTCTGCAAGACCGCAAGCTGTCACCCGATGAACTAACTGACTTGCTCTACGAGAAGTCCGGGCTGCTGGGCGTATCCGGCCTCTCCGGGGACATGCAGACCCTGCTTGCGTCGCAAGATCCGGCGGCGGCCCGCGCCGTCGATCTGTTCGTCTATCGGGTCGGGCGCGAAATCGGGTCGCTCGCAGCTGCGCTGGGTGGGCTCGACACTCTGGTGTTCACTGCGGGCATCGGCGAGCATGCGTCCGTGATCAGGCGACGAATATGCGAGGCTGCCGCATGGCTGGGCGTCGCCATGGATGACGGCTTGAATCGCAGCAGCGAAGTTCTTGTGAGTGCCCCGGATTCTCGTGTCGACGTGCTTGTCATCCCGACAGACGAAGAACGCGCGGTGGCCACAGAACTGCTCGGCTTCGAAACGGTTTGAACAGAGCCGCCTATTGGCGGAACGCTCCTCACATGCCAGAGTTGTCAACCGAGGTGGATGGTCGATCCTCCAGGGGTGCAGCCATTTGCCGGCCCGCTACCGGTCTCCACGACCTTGGTAGCGGGCTCCCACGCGACTCGAAGTGGCAGGTCTTAACTCGCCAATTTGGCGCCGAGCTTCCGCTGGACCCTGACAAGCGTCGGGTCGTCGGGGTCTGCTGCGACAGTGAAGCCCATCTCGCGCTCGAGTTCGATGGCCGCGCGGTTTTCGCGGCTCTCGATCGACTCGACTGTCTCGATGCCGTGATCGTCTGCGTAATGCCCGATGTAGCCGAGAAATTCCCAGCCGACGCCGAGATGCTTGCGATCCTCGCGGATGCAGATGGCGACCTCGCCGCGCCGGTCGGCCGGATCGGCGGCGAGGGTCGCCACCGCGATCAGCATTCCATCGGTCGAAAAGGCGAGAAAGTTATGGATGTGGGGATCGTCGGAACGGGTCATCGCCACCAGGCGCTCATGCGACACTTCCCGCACGGCACCGAGGAAACGGAAGCGCAAATCCTCTGGCGTTACATGTTTGAAGAACTCGGCGACGAGTGGCTCGTCATCAGACCGGGCGCGCCGCACTTCGAACCGAAATCCGATGTGCGTGATGAGCGTGCTTTTCATTGTCGTCCCTTTCAGGATTGATGCGCGGAATTGGCTAGAATGGCTCATTCCCCCATCGCCAGCAGCGTGTCTCGCTTGAGGATCTCGATGCTGCGAAGGCTGAGCAGACGGATCACGCCCTTCTCCTTCAGGCGGGTGAAGACTCGCGAGACGGTTTCGATCGTGAGGCCGAGATAATCGCCGATGTCGTTGCGCGACATCGGCAACTCCACCTGCCTCAACCCGCCTTGGCGCTCCGACATTTCGACGAGGAATGCCGCGACGCGCTCGATGGCGTTCTGGCGGCCAAGCACCAGGAGATGTTCCTGTGCTCGCGTCAGACCTTTGAGGGCGAGCGGCAAGAGGTGGCGGGACATGTCCATGCCCGAAGGAGTGCGATAAACCCGGACGCCGGTTGCGTTGATCGCTTCGGCGAAGAAGTGATGGGAAGCGTCGGCCTCGAAGCCGAATGTCTCTCCCGCCAGATGGAACGCGCTGATCTGTCTGCGGCCGTCGGCAAGCAGGCGATAGACGCGGACTGCGCCGAATTCGACCCGGTAGAGAGCTCCTGCTTTCTCGCCCTGGGCATAGATCTCGGCGCCTGCCGAGAAGAAGCTGACCGGCTGTACGATCGCTCCCTCGAAGACGGATGAGGATTCGTGCTGCGGCAAATAGGACGGCAGTTCGATCTTGGCGGAAGCTTGAGCGTACATGGCTGTGGTCCCGGTGAATTTGTGACAACAGCAATCGCGCAAATTCCGCCACGCCGAAATTCGGTTATGTCCCTACGGGAAACTACCTAGAGCCGAGCTCAAAGCATCCGATCGATCGGGGCCTCGCTGAGCGTGTCGCGCACTATGCAATTGACTACGATCAAGGTCGGCATGAATTGGCTGGGCGATTATCCGGTCAGAACCAACTATGGGAATAGAGCCATGACCTCCGACACTGTGGAAATCTGGGCTGGGATACTCGGCCTCGCCTATCTCGCGGCCTTAGCCCTTTATTTCGAGATGCTTTCCGCTTGGAAGCGCAGTCACGTCGCAGCGAGCTACAGCTTTGGCCGTCACGCCCGGTCGCAGACAGTGAAACGCAGGCAATAGGCCGATCCACGCCAGGCAGCGCATTTCCGATTTTGTTGCCGAGCGCGGAAAGGAGTTCGTCCCAATCATCTCTGGACCGAGGTGTGTCATGAAGGCAATGGTGCTGGAGAAGCCCGGCACTCCTCTGAAGTTCGTCGATCGCACCGACCCTACGCCGCGACCGGGCGAAATAAGGCTCAGGGTCGAAGCGTGCGCCGTCTGCCGGACCGACCTGCATGTCGTTGATGGCGATCTGTCGCGGCCGAAGTTGCCGCTTGTCCCCGGTCACGAAATCGTCGGTGTCGTGGACTTGGTTGGCGAGGGCGTGTCAAGGTCCCGGCTCAGCCAGAGAGTAGGCGTCCCTTGGCTGGGTCATACTTGCGGCCATTGCCCCTATTGTGTTGCCGGCGCCGAGAACCTTTGCGATCTGCCTTTTTTCACCGGCTACACACGCGACGGCGGCTTTGCCAGTCATGTGGTTGCCGACGAGCGTTTTGCCTTCGAGCTCGATGCCACGGCGGATCCAGTGTCGTTGGCTCCGCTCCTATGCGCAGGACTGATAGGCTGGCGCTGCCTGAAGAAGGCGGGCGGTGGCAAGCGGGTGGGGGTCTACGGCTTCGGCGCGGCCGCGCATATCATCACGCAAGTTGCGGTCTGGCAGGGACGTCAGATCTTCGCCTTCACGCGGCCCGGCGATGTTCAGGCACAGGAATTCGCACGCTCGTTGGGTGCTGTCTGGGCAGGGTCTTCCGAAGAGCGGCCCACCACCGAGCTTGACGCGGCGATCATCTTCGCCCCGATCGGCGACCTGGTGCCGGCGGCGTTGCGGGCGGTACGCAAGGGCGGTTGCGTGGTTTGCGGCGGTATCCACATGAGTGACATCCCCTCGATGCCCTACCGACTTCTGTGGGAAGAAAGAGAGTTGGTGTCAGTCGCCAATCTTACCCGCCGCGATGCGGAGGAGTTCTTTCCGATAGCGAAGCGTGCCCAGGTGCGCACGCACACAAAGGTCTATCCGCTTGGGCAGGCCAACCAGGCGCTGGACGATTTGCGGATGGGTAGGCTGAGCGGCGCCGCGGTTCTGGTGCCGTGACACCGCCGATGAGTTGTCGTCTGCCAGTTTGATTTGGCGCAAGGATAGCGGGCGGCCGCGCGAGCAATATTCATCGGAAATGTAACGCTTGCGCTGTCACACTGATGGAGGATCATTATGAACACCATTTCCAAGCTGGGAATTGGCACCGCGATGCTCATCGCCGCTGGTACCAGTTCGGTCTGGGCTGCTTCGCGTGTCCAGGTATCCCTTTGGGACAAAGGGGCGAGTACGGAGATGCCGATGGGCCTTGCCTATGCAGCGCCAGGACTGGACATGACAAAAGCCACTATGGGCATGAAGGTTTCCCCTGGTGTGGTGAAAGCCGGAAAGGTCACCTTCAAGGTGAAGAACGATTCCAAGGATACCGTTCACGAAATGATCGTGATGTTTCTTGCCGATCCGAAGAAGCCCCTTCCTTACATTGATGCGGAGAACCGGGTCGACGAAGACAAGGCTGGCGACAAGGGCGAGGTTTCGGAGCTGGATCCCGGCAAATCTGGTTCGTTGACCGTTGATCTGAAAGCAGGCAAATACCTGCTGATCTGTAACGTGCCAGGCCACTACGGCGCCGGCATGTGGGCCGAATTTACAGTCAATCCATAGCTGGTGCTCTCGGTTGGCTCCGGCATTTGTCAGCCGGAGCCACCACCCCCGATTTCCCCTCACGATTGTTCCGGTCGACGGCCTCAAAGCCCCCGCTCACCGAGCACACGCATTTGCCCGATCCACTTCGCCCGTTTCGCCTCGCTGGCGCTCGCGACCGCGCCGAACAAGGTTTCCCTCACCGGCTTGATGCCGACAAAGTTGAGAATGCCGCGGCGCATGCCGGCTATCCCGTGGCTGAGGAACCAGATCCTGTAGATGGCCGCGGGCATCCCCATCGTCACCACGAGCCGGGCTGAGCGGCCGCGCAGCAGGGATTTGGCGAAACCCTCGCCTTTGGCAGGGTAGGCGAACGCCGTTCCCGGTCGCATCACCTGCTCGAGGAACGCTTTGAGCATAGCCGGCACAGTGCCCAGCCAAAGCGGGAAGACAAAGACGAAATGCTCCGCCCAAACGACCGCCTCGGCAGCTTCCTTGAGACTGTCGGGGATCGCTCCGTGCTCGAACTCCTGCATCGTCCGAAGGAGCGGAATGTCCAGCGAGGCCAGATCGATCTTGCGCACAACATGGCCAGCGCGTTCAGCGCCGTCGGCGTATGCGGAGGCCAAGGCGCGGCAGAGCCGCTCCGGGAACGGATCGGGGTGGCCGACGATAATCAGGATACGGCGAGGCACCACTTCGCTCACACCAAGGACTGCTAGGGTCGTTCCACGCGGGCGACCTGGTATGTGTGCATGGCTCCGTTGCGAGTGATCGAGACGTATTCTCCGGTCACAAAGCGTTCGTCGCCGAGATGGAAGCCAACCTCGTCGTCACGATCACCCTCTGCATAGTCAAAATACCATTGCCCGCCGGGTTTGCGGCGCAAACGGCCGATGAGATCGCCTTCGCCGGTGCGGAAACGACGGACACGGCAGAAACCCTTGTGCGATTTCCATTCGTCGGCATTCAACCGTCCCTCATCGGTGAGAGGGGCCAGCACGTCATAGCCTTCCTCGCGGTCGCCCTCAGGATGGCTCTTTTCGCGAGCCAGAAGCAGGCGGATGGTCCTGAAGTTCGGTGTGAGATCCTGCAAAGTGGTCATGGCATTCTCCTTTTCAGACGATTGCTATCGCAGCGCCTGGGCGCCACCTTGACCAGGATCAAACGGGCGCTTGGTTGCTAGTTAGAACTCACGTGCCGCCAGTCGGAACGTGGTTGCGAACCCAATTGACGATCTGGCTGGTGCTCATCGCGCCCGAGATACGGGCAATCTCCTGCTGGTGGTGAAAAAGGATCATGGTGGGGATGCCGCGAATACCCAGCCTCGTCGCAATGGCCTGCTCCTTGTCGGAGTTCAGCTTGACCAGCCGAATGTGAGGCTCAAGAGCCTTGGCAGCCGCCTCATAGGCTGGCGCCATCATCTTGCAGGGACCGCACCAGAGAGCCCAGACGTCGACGAGGATGGGCAGACCGCTGCGACCGACCTGACGATCGAAATTTGCCGCGTCGATATCCTGCGTCATCGCCTTTCCAGCTCCTACTTCCATTTGTGTTCCAAACGCCCCTCGCCGAGCGCACGCAGCGCATTGAGGATGACGGCGACGTCTATCCCCTCTTGAAGCAACGCGCCTGCCACCGGCGTCAGGTGCCCCATGGCGGCCGCAATCATCGCGGCGCCCGAAAGCGCTAGTCCGACGATGATGCTCTGCAGGGCGATGCCGCGCGTGCGCCTGGCGATCCGCAACGCTTCCGCAACTGGCTGCAGGCTATCGGTCAGCACAACGACATCGGCGGCCTCCGAGGAGGCCGTTCCACCGCGAGCTCCCAGCGCGATGCCAACGGTCGCCGCGGCGAGCGCAGGAGCATCGTTGATGCCGTCGCCGACCATCATCGTCGGCGCCGTCGCCTTCTCGGCCTCGACCGCTTCGACCTTGTCCGCCGGCGTGGCATCGGCAAACACGGCGTCGAGTTTGAGCGAAGCGGAAACTTTCTCGGCGGCCGTGCCATCGTCGCCGGTCAGCATGACAATCCGGGTGACACCCGCCGAACGCAAGGCGCCAACCGTCTCGACAGCATCTTCGCGTATGGCATCTCCGAATGTGAAGATGCCGGCAAGTCGGCCGTCCAAGGCGACGAACACCCTCAGCACTTGCGCGCTCCGGTGCCGTTTTTCTCCACTTTCCGCCCATCTTGGCAGCGGCTCACCCCCAAGAACGAGTGACCGCGACCCCGCAGCGACCGACATCCCGTCCACCAGACCCTTGAGGCCTTCTCCACGATGCTCGCGGACATCACAAGGTTGGGAAAGCGTCAGCTTTCCATGGCCAGCGATGCGCACGATCGAATCCGCGAGGACATGGTGCGAAGCCTGTTCCAGGGAGGCCAGCAGCCGCAGCAGGTCATCTGCTTGCTGGCCCGGAGCGACGTCGATCTCGATCAGCTCGGCGCCGCCGAGCGTCAAGGTTCCGGTCTTGTCGAAGATTGCGGTGCGTATCTGGGCGAGCGCCTCAAGCGCCGCGCTGCCTTTCATGAGAATGCCGGCGCGGGCAGCGCGCGACACGCCGCCGATGAATGCAACCGGCGCCGCGAGGATCAGCGGACAGGGCGTGGCGACCACCAGCACCGCGAGGCCGCGGATCGGGTCACCTGAAAGTCGCCAGGCGATACCGGCGAGCAGCAGCGTGATCGGAAGCAAGAGCAGCGCAAAACGATCAGCGATGCGGATGAATGGCGCTTTGGCCGTTTGCGCCGCCGCGACCATGCGCACGATCGCGGCGTAAGTGCTGTTGTCGGCGACAGCTGAAGCCCGCATGACAAAGGCTTCGCCAGCATTGACTGTGCCGCTGCGCAATGCGTCGCCGGCGCCGCGACGCTCCGGCAGGGGCTCGCCGGAGACGGTCGATTCATCTAACAAGGCCGAAGCGTCGATCAGGATTCCGTCGACCGGCAGCAACTCGCCGGCGCGCACCAGAAGCTCGTCGCCGACCGCGACGCGATCGATCGGAACGGTTTCCGTGCCGAGTGCCGATTTCAAATGCGCCACGCGCGGCGCCCTGTCGGTCAGCGATCTGAGATTGCGTTCCGCCCTGCCGCGCGCAAAGTCTTCCAGCACCGTGCCGCCGGCATACATGATGGCGACAACCACCGCCGCCAGTGCTTGCCCCAGCAACAGGGCGGCCGACATCGAAACCAGCGCGATCGCGTCGACACCGATCCGGCCGATCCAGAAATCGCGCAAGATGGAGATGGCGAGCGTGACAACGACCGGCAGGGTTGCCGCTGCCCAGATTGTGTCGGGCGAGAGCGGGCCAGTACCACTCCGCCACACGCCCAACCCAAGTGCCAGACCTGTTGTGGCGATGAGCAGCAGCGCGCGCCGTAGTGCGGACTCGTCCATGGCGCCAGCCGTCAAAGTTCGCTGATCAGTTCCTGCAGCAACAACCGGACATCCTTTGCTGTTGCGGCAAGCGATGGATTTTCGATGGCACCCATCGACGCTGCCGGATCGACCGCGGCAATCTCGACTTTGCCTGGCGAGATCTCGGTTACAATCACGTTGCAGGGCAGCATCGCGCCGATCTTGTCCTCGGCCTGCAGCGCCCGCCATGCGAAATGCGGATTGCAGGCGCCGAGGATCATGTAGGGCTTGAAGTCGACGCCCAACTTGACCTTCATCGTGTGCTGGACATCGATCCGCGTCAGGATGCCGAAGCCCTTGCCGGCAAGCTTTTTGGTGACATGTTCGATCGCCGCCGCAAACGGCATGTCGAGGTTTTTGCTGAAATAGTAACCCATCGGATTCTCCTTCGACGGATGCCATCGCCCGTAGAGCAGGTTGGTCACAGCGTCGCTTTAGCTAGCCTCGGGGTGCCGGTGACGCTTTGATCCAGCGCAATGAATGCTCGCCGCCTTCGGTGAATGTGGCGGTAAGGAGTCTTCCAGGATGACGATCCGAAATCTTGAATACGCAGTCTCACCGAAGTCCGTCGCTGTCGTCGGTGCGACCGAACGCGCTGGTTCGGTCGGTCGTGTCGTCTTCGACAACATCGTCGTCGGCGGTTTCGAGGGAGAGATTTGGCCGGTTAATCCCAAACACTCGCAGGTGGCCGGCCATCGCTGCTACGGCAGGATTGCCGACCTGCCGGGCATTCCCGATCTGGCGGTGATTGTTACCCCTCCTAATGCCGTCCCCGGCATTGTGCGCGAGCTGGGTGAGAAGGGAACACGAGTAGCCGTCGTCATCACGGCGGGGCTCAATCATGGAAACGGTCTGCGCCAGGCGATGCTCGATGCCGCCAAGCCATCGCTCATGCGCGTCATCGGGCCGAACACAGTTGGGCTGATGGTCCCTCCGGCGAAGCTCAACGCAAGTTTTGCCCACATGGCGGCTCGACCGGGGAACATCGCGTTGATCTCGCAGTCAGGCGCGATCGCGACATCGCTGATTGACTGGGCAGCTGAGAACAATGTCGGTTTTTCCCGGATCATCTCGCTTGGCGACATGGCGGACGTGGACGTTGGTGACTGCCTCGACATGCTGGCGGGCGATTTCCACACGCGAGCCATCGTGATGTATCTCGAAACGATACCCAATCCGCGCAAGTTCATGTCGGCCGCGCGGGCGGCGGCGCGCCTCAAGCCGGTCATCGCAATCAAACCTGGCCGGCACGAACAGGCGGCCAGGGCGGCGGCGACACACACCGGCGCGCTTTCGGGCGCGGACAGGGTGGTGGACGCCGCCTTGCACAGGGCAGGGGTGCTGCGTGTGGATGATCTGGCCGAGCTGCTCGACGCGGCCGAGACGATTGCGCGCCACGCTCCGCTCGAGCGGGCACGCGTCGGCATCGTCACCAATGGCGGCGGCGCCGGCGTTCTTGCCGTCGACAAGCTCGTCGATCGTGGCGGCGAGCTGGCTGAACTTGCGCCTTCGACGCTGACACGGCTCGACCATGTGCTGCCGCCAACCTGGTCGCATGCGAACCCGATCGACATCGTCGGGGACGCAGCCCCGGAGCGCTACGGGGCGGCGCTCGAAGCCTTGGCGGCGGATCCGGGGACGGACGTCATCCTGGTGATGAACTGTCCCACTGGGCTCGGTTCTTCGGCAAACGCGGCCAGGAAGGTGGCCGAGCTTGGCGACGAGGGCGAGATCGGAGGAAAGCCGCTTCTTGCGTGCTGGCTCGGCGAGCATACCGCGCGAGAGGGCAGGCGCCTCCTGACGGAAGCCGGTATCGCCTGCTTCGAGACGCCAGAGGACGCCGTGGTCGCGGCGTCCTATCTCAGCGAATGGTCGCAGGCTCAGCGGGCGCTCCTGCGGACGCCCTCGAGCCAGGGTGGATGACCGGGTCGACGGCAAGGCCGCCGCGCATGCGATTTTCCGGCAGGTGGCCAGCGAAGGGCGGCGCATGCTGACGGAGCCGGAAGCAAAAGCGGCGATCGCCGCCTACGGGATTCCGGTGCCGCGAACCATTGTCGCCGGGTCCGTCGCCGAAGTGACGCAGGCAGCTGGCGAGCTTCTCGAAAGCTCGGAAAGAGTGGTCGTCAAATTGCTGTCGAAGGTGGTCTCACACAAGTCGGACGTCGGCGGCGTGGTTCTTGACATTGGCACTCCAGAGAAGGCCGCGGAGGCCGCGCGGTCGATCGAGACACGCTTGCGCGCACAGGCGGCGGGATCGAAGCCGGACGGCTACACCGTGCAAGCAATGGTCGCGCGCAAGCATGCGCAGGAACTCATTCTGGGCATGAGCGTGGACCCGATGTTCGGGCCGGTCATTCTGTTCGGCGCCGGCGGCACAGCTGTCGAGGTTGTGAACGACACCGCGATCGCTCTGCCGCCGCTCGACGACGTGCTAGCCGCGGATGCGATCGACGCGACCAGGATAGGCCGCCTGCTTGCCGGCTATCGCGATCGCAGGCCAGCCGATCGAGCCGCGATTATCGCCGCGCTGAACGGTCTGTCGCAAATGATCGTCGATTTTCCCTGCCTGGTGTCCCTCGACATCAACCCGCTGCTGGCAGACGCAGAGGGTGTGATCGCGCTCGATGCCCGCATCGAAATCGATCCACGGAGGGTGGACGAGGCGGCGCCAAATCCGGCTCTCGCGATAAGACCCTATCCGTCAGGATGGTGTCGGGATTTTGACACGGATGGTCTCTCCTTCCACATCCGACCGATCATGCCGGCGGACGTAGCGCTCTATCCTGCGTTCCTGGCCAGGATTTCACCCGATGATCTGCGGCTGCGGTTCCTGTCGCTGCGGAAGAACTTCCCGGATCAGATGCTGAAGCGGCTCACCCAGCTGGATTATGACCGCGCGACATCGCCTTCGTCGCGCTGGAAAAGGACACCGGAGCGCTGGCCGGAATCGGCCGGCTTTCTTGCGACCCCGATCACAGGACCGGCGAATATGCCTTGCTCGTGCGGTCGGATCTGCAGGGCAATGGCCTCGGATGGGACTTGCTGAAACAGCTCATCGCCTATGCGAGAGCGGAGGGCGTCGCCCGCATCGAGGGCACAGTCCTCAACGAAAATAGCAAGATGCTCAAAATGTGCCGGGAGTTCGGCTTCTCGGTTGCACATCACGCCGAAGAGCCGGGCCTGTCCCTAGCGACACTGGAGGTCGGCTCAGCGGCGGTAAGACCGGTCATCCTGTCCTTCTGAAACTGACCGTGGATGAGGCTTTGTCTTCAACCCAGGTCAGCATTTCGGCGGTGATTTCGGCCGCCTTGCGGTCCGCCTCGATCTTGCGCCAGGTCAACGGGCCGGCGTCGCGCTGCAATTGCCGCGACAGGATGTCGACCGTAGCATCCGACGGGCCGACCTTGCGCTCGCTGACCCGGCGCCAGAGCACCGATGGATCGGCCGCCAGCCAAAATCCTGCAAACGGGACGTTCGCCTCGCTCGCGGCGCGCTCGATCCTGTCGCGATCCTCCGGCTTGTCGAATACCGCGTCGGCGACGACGGAACCGCCTTCTGCAAGGATCAGCTCCGAACGCCAGGCGATCTGGCGATAGACGCGTTCCGACACGCCAGGCCGGTAGGCCTTGTCCGGCAGCCTCGTTTCGGCGGGCACGCCATGCATGGCCTTGCGGATGCGGTCGCTCTCGACGATCCGGGCGCCAGGCGGTGAGCCGATCCGCGGTGCAAGCGCTTCGGCGACCGTCGTCTTGCCCGAGCCGCTCAGACCGCCGATCGCGACGAGCCGAGGCGGCGTTTCGGCGAGCAGAGCCTGCGCGAGCTCGAAATAGGATCGCGCTTCGGCTATCAGCCTTGTCGAGTCCTGGCTGCCCTGCTCGACCTGCGTCGCGGTCACGTGAGCGCGCACCGCCGCCCGCACCGCCATCAAGAACGGCAGCAGGACGAAGCCGTCCTCGTCGTCGGCGTCGTCCAGATAGCGATTCATCACCCGATTGGCGAACTCCAGAAAACCGCGATGCCATAAGTCCATCAGCAGGAATGCGAGATCGTAAAGGACATCGACGGTGGCGATCTGATCGTTGAACTCGATACAATCGAAAAGGCGAGGCTCGCCATCGAGGACGCAGATGTTGCGCAGATGCAGGTCTCCATGGCAGCGACGGATCCGGCCCGCCGCCTCGCGCCGGTCAAGCAGACCAGCATGGCGGGCGAGGACGGCGCGAAACGCAGCGTTGAGCGTTTCAATCTCCTTGCCATCGAACACGTGACTTGTCGCAAATCCGGCCGAATTGATTTCAAGCACGCCGCCAATGTTCGCCGATCCGCCTCCGGCATGGATCACGTCGGCGCTGCGGTGATACTGCGCAATCATGCGCGCGACGCCCGTCATCAGCGTGGGGGTCAATGTCCCCGCGGCGGCCATGCGATCGAGGAGGTTCGACTGATCGAAGCGAACCATCTCGATAGCGGCATCAACCAACTCGCCAGATCCATCCAAGGCAAGCCGGTCTCCTGCGCGCGTGATGCGGTGGACATCGAGATAGAGACCGGGCGCCGTTCTGGAGTTCAACTCCACTTCCTTTTCGCACGCTGCGACCCGCAACTCCGGCGTCGAGAAATCGACATAAGGCAGCTTTGCCGCGCGCTTCATTTTGAACGCGCGCTGCCCGACAAGGAATATCCTGGAAATGTGGGTTTCAATCGTCTCGACGGGACCAGCCTCACCATAGGTGGCAGGGTCCTTCAGCATGTCGACCACGACGTCTTGGTTCTGAGCAATCATCGTATGCGCCTTGACTTTGGTTGCATCCATCCTTCGGCTCGCCAGCTCCACATGTCGTGCTAGCGCTGGAGCGTCATGACGTAACCGGCGAGGTTTTGAATGCGTTCCGTGGTGACGGCCTCCCCACCGTAGGGGCCGTATTTCTTCACGTCGTCGGGTAGGAATTGATTGCCCAGATCGGCATGTCGCGCTCGACATGCTCGGGCACGAGGCCGCGGCCGTCGATTGTCGCGTAGACCCGCCAGTAGGGGAACTCCCCGCCATTGCGCCTCGCAAGTGTGGTCAAATCCGCGGGGCGCTTCCGCAATACGTCAGCCATCGGTCCGTCACCCCTGCCGTCCACGCCGTGGCACACGGCGCAGGAGTTCAGATATTCCTGTTCTCCATTGCTCATTTGTTGCGCCGCCGCGGTGCTCAGCGTCAGCGCCAAAAAACCCATCGTCATCCGGAATCTCATTTGATCCACCTCCAGCCATCGGATCACGCTAAGGCGTGTCGCGCGATCGCACGTTGACCGGGATCAATCTCGAGACGGGATCAGTTTGATCTAGCGCAAGGACGGTTTCCGACCTCCTGGCTACGGCTACTCCTCTGTGAACCTTCCCGAACAAGGAGTTGCCGCCATGCCATTCACGACATTACTCACGGTTACAGGGGCCGATCAGGGAGACGATGATCTGAAGCTTGCCACCGGCCTGTGCGAAGAAATCAACGCCCATCTCTCGGTGCTCGTGCTGGTCATCGCAGCGCCTCCTTCTGGCGGAGCATATGCCGAGGTGGTTTCGCCGGCTTGGCTGGCGGAGCGAGAAGCCGAAATGGAAATGCTGCAGAAGCGGAATTCGGCCGTTTCCAAAATGCTGTCGGCGAGCCCCGTTTCGACGGACCTGAGCGATGACTATCCGGACCATGCCTGGGCGGACGAGGTCATTGGCCGGCGCGCGCGCTACGCCGATCTAACTGTCCTTGGGCCAGACTTGCTGACGAGCGAAACGCTCAAGGAGAAAGTCATAGAAGGCGCGCTGTTTTCGTCTGGAAGGCCAATCCTGCTTGTTCCCAAAGGAGCGTCCGCGACGTTGAAGCCGAAACGCGTTCTCGTGGCATGGGACGCCAGCCTGGAGGCGTCGCGCGCCGTGCGCGAGTCGCTCGAAATCCTCTCGGCAGCCGATGAGGTGCGGGTCGTCATGGTCGATCCGATCGAGGACGAACGGCATCACGGCGCGGAACCCGGAGCAGACGTGGCGAGCTATCTCTCCCGTCATGGTGTAAAGGTGGCCGTAGACCGACTGCCGAGTTCAAACCACTCGATCGCCGACGTCCTACGTCAGCACGCCGTCGACACGGGCGCCGAGCTCATGGTCATGGGCGCCTATGGCCATTCCCGGCTGCGCGAGAGAATTTTTGGCGGCGTGACCAGATCGATCATCACGAACCTGGGGCTGCCGGTCATCATGGCTCGTTGAAAGCTCACAGCGAGAGGGGAATCGAATTCTCATGCTTCGCTGTCCGATGGGCCTGTATGTTGTCTCGACGGCGGCAGAGGGTCTATCTGGAACATACTAGCGCTTGCGCGATTGTGAGAGCGCCCACGAGTTTGAAGGCACTCCAATGCATCGATATTCGCAGATAACGATCGCTATTCACTGGCTGACAGCAGTGCTCGTGGTTGTCGCCTGGTTCACGGCGGTAGGCGGCCGTCATGCGCGGACAGACCCCTCTTACGTTCACTTTGCGGTGGGCCTGGCTGTGTTGCTATTGGTCATTCCTCGGCTGCTGGCCCGATGGCTGGGCGCTGCGCCCCCGATCGAACACCCGCAGAAACCATGGCTCGACCTTGCAGCGCGCGCCGGACACACTTTCCTCTACGTTCTCCTCATCGCGCTACCCTTGAGCGGCTGGTATGCCGCCTCCCGGCTTGGTGTGCCGGTTTCCTTTCTTGGTATCGATCTACCGAGCCTGACGGCGCCGGTGCAAGGCGCGCCAGGAGAGATCGCCGACTTGCACGAAACCGGTGGGACGTTGATCCTTTGGCTCGCCGGGTTGCACGCCCTGATCGCGCTCTGGCATCAATTTGTTCTGAAAGACCGGACGCTCGAGCGCATGAATCCCATGGCGTCGCCCGATTTGACTGGGGATCGTCGATAGCTCGGGAGCAACCATCGAACTGCGCCGGCATTGCGCACGGATGGCACCGTCGTGCTCGGCTTGCAGTCTCCACCATGACGCCCTCCGGGCCTGCTCAATGACAGGCTCAGGCGAAATCGTGCAGGCAGCTTTGCTCCCTCATTTCGGACTCCCGGCGAATGCATTCCACCTCCTATAAGGAGACGGTCCGGTTAAACTGCAGGCTGGTCGACGCGCAATCGAGAGCGTAGCGGAAGCCCAACACCCGTTCGGGCAAACGAGGAGCAGTTGCGTTGAGCCGAATGGCATCATGCAAAAAATAAGTTGCTTTTGCAGAACGATGAGTCATGATGTTGGAAACCGAAGGGAATGCCATGATTCGAGCGGACGAGGACGCGGTGAGGGAAGCCCTAGAGTCCTATCACAATGCCATTTTCGAGATCGCGCACGGCGCATGGAGGGATTGGCAGGCGTTGGCTTTGTCGGGCCGGCTCCTTTTCCCCGGTCGCAGCCGCGCCTGCCTGGTCCACGACTTCATGATGCAGCGCGCGATCGCCGCCTGGGCGGAGAATTCAGGCGTGCGCGTCCTGCGGCACGACGAGACAGCCAAGTTCGTCATCGACGATGCGGTCTTGCTCCGTTTCAAGAAGGCTGACGACCGCGGCTTGGGCGCGAACATTCCGACCCAGGCTTTTCTCGACTTCGCCGAGCAGCAGCGTGATCTGCCCGGCATTCCGTACGTCCATAAGGTCGAAGTCGTGTACATTCTAAACCGCCTGCAGACGCAAATCGAACGCGTTGTCGTCGTTGCCCGCGACGGCAACGTGCGGCTGTGGGACTACGTGGTCTTGCCGGATACTACCGCCGAGACCGTGCCTCTTCCGATCCAGCCGATTGCTCCGGACCAGGAGCGTGGCGCGAAGGTCACCGTGAAGAAGCCGGCCGCCAACGACGATAAGAAGTCGGAAGTCGAATAGGCCATGCAAATCGTCAACGCCAACCTGCTGCGCACCGCGCGGCAACTGCGAGGATTCCAGCAAGGGGACGCCGCGAAGCGCTTGGGAGTGAGCCAAGCCATGTTGTCCCGCTTCGAGAACCAGCTCTCGGCCATCACCGATGATGTGCTTAAGAAGGCGGCCGAGGTTTATGACCTGCCGGAGTCGTTTTTCCGTCAGCCCGATCCCGTCCTAGGGGCTCCCGTCAGCTTACACCCCATGTGGCGAAAAAAGGCGAGCGTATCCGCTCGGGAACTCGATCAAATCCTGGCCGAGCTGAACTTGCGATCCATGCACCTGCGACGCCTGCTCGATGCTGTCGACGTAGAAGCGACTTTCGAACTTCCGCAACTGCCGATCGACGAGTTTGATGGCGATGCCGGGCACGTTGCCGACCTGGTCCGAGCTCAATGGCGCCTCCCGCAGGGGCCGCTCGGGAACCTGACGCGTGCCATGGAGGCCGCGGGCGTCATCGTGGTGCAATCCCCGCTGGGTGGCTCATCGGTCGACGGCGTGACCTTCCGAGCTCCGGGCCTGCCGCCCTTGGTGGTACTGAATACGGAACAACCGGCCGACCGCATGAGGTTCACGCTAGCGCATGAGTTGGGACACCTAGTCATGCACCACGGGCAGCCCACGCAAAACATGGAGCAGGAGGCCAACGAATTTGCCAGCGCGCTCTTGATGCCCGCGCGCGATATCCGGCCGTTTTTTGCCCGTCGGGTTGATCTGCGGCTGCTCGCCGAACTCAAGCCGATATGGCGGGTGTCCATGGCCTCCTTGCTCATGCGTGCCCGTTCGCTGGGATGCCTTGCCTACAACCAGGAGCGCTACCTCTGGCAACAATTCAGCATCGCCAAGATACGCCAGAATGAGCCGCCCGAGCTAAATTTCCCGGCCGAAAAGCCGACTACCTTGCCCGAGCTGATCGAGGCTCACGTTCAGCAGCTGGGCTATTCGATCATCGACCTGGGCGCCCTCCTGCATGTCCAGCCGGCGGAACTTGCCCGCCTATACGGCATCACCATCACGCATGAACCCAAGACACCGCACTTGCGGATCGTGAAGTGAGAAGGATGCTAAGGTGCTCTATCCCTAGCGGAGACAAGGACCCCGGTTCCCGAGGCTCGCCGGAACGCGCTGCGCGCGAGGATCCGATTGCACCCAAGGAAGGCTTTGAGTTTTTTGCGCCGAGCAGCCGGTTTCGACGCTCGGTCGCTCCCGCAGTGCCTAGCCGGGGTTACCGTTTAGGCGTGACGATGACGAGAGAAACGCCAGGCTGTTCGGTGCGCGAGATCGCGCGCAGCTTCAATGTTGCGCCGAGCACCATCTCTTGGCTGGCCAAATGAGCCCTCCGCGCCCCTCAACAGAACTGCTTCAGAGCTTGCGGACCCTGATTGCGGACTCGATCGCGGGCTATAAAGCGTACGAAGTGCCGGGCGTGTGCAAACGGCTAGGCCTGGCCGATGGCACCACCGACGAGGCGTTTAACAGCAAGTTCAAATACGCCTCGAAGCGCCTCGCCGAGGTTCCGGCCACCGAGCTTGTGTCAGTCGGCCGAGAGTTACTCGAGGAAATCAATAGCTACGCACTCAGTGAAGCCATTGCGACGATCGACGAGCTGGGCAGTCCGCCTATCACAGAGCTCACTCGAAGGCGCATCGCCTATGTTTTCGGAAGCGGCTCCCTCGCAACCGAGATGGACGATCTCGCGGTCGTCAGCCGCATCTGGCCGGTAAAAGATATGAAACCGGTGTTCGAGGATCACAGCCGCGATGTGTGGGCACCGCCTCAGACCCTGGCAGACGACATAGCCGAACACCGGGTCAAACATCGCAATTGGAAAATGCCGGACTTCCTGACCGCACTGGGCTTTTTCTCTTGCTCGCGCGCAGTTGTAAGCAAATTCCTGAATCAGATCGTTCACCCACTCGCTCAATCCGCACCGCGGCAGAAGGAACTGGTAGCCGAGCTCAACACACATCTGCGCCACGACGGTTATCATCTGGCCGATGCAGGGCGGATGTCGGGCAGCCCCGTCTACGAGTTGCGCCCACTGCCGGCGGGTGTGCCCGCCGATGAGAGCATCTCGGCGGTGCTGGCCGCCTTCAATCCCGGCGACATAAGTGGTCGATGGCAAATGGCCATGGACCGCCGCTCATCTGACCCCGCCGGCGCGATCACTCTGGCGCGGACGTTGCTAGAGGACGTCTGCAAATGGGTCCTCCACGAGGCCGGCGAGGTCTACGACGAAGAAGCCGAGCTGCCCGTGCTGTACCGCCGCCTATCCAAGCGCCTCAAGCTCGCCCCCGACGACCACTCCGAGGAGGTGTTCAGGAAGATACTCGGCAGCTGCCAGAACATCGTCGAGTCGCTGGGGGCGCTCCGCAACAAGCTGAGCGATGCCCATAGCCCTGGGCCGAAGCGCGCCAAGCCTCTCCCCCGGCACGCGGAGCTGGCAGTGAACCTGGCCGGCACCATGGCGACCTTCCTAGTCTCCACTTGGGAAGTGCGAAAAAAGGACTAGACTAAGACATTGCTGGGCGTTGACGGCGCCCCTGAACGGGAACCTGTATCGGCATTTTTCGTGGGACAAGCTCGTCGAAACACATAACGATTTGAAACGAAGCAGTTTGTCCCACTCCTCTATTTGGCAATTGAATTGATTGAGTTCTTGGCCCCCGGCTAGGGGCACCATCCTTCGCTCTGCCAGCTTCGGATGGCAGGCCGTCCTTCGCTCTGCGAGTTGGCAGGCCATCCTTCGCCAATCTTTTCGGGTTTTGACGACTGTGGCGCAGGCCGAGGACGGCCAGCCTGCGCTTGGCGGTCAGAGCGAGTGCTTGTAGCCGTTCGCGATGTTGAGCTTGTCGCCGGCGAGATCGTCGTTCGCGTCGGCGTCCTTGACGATGCCGGTGTCATGCCAAGTGCAGCCGAGCGCAACGCTGGGAGTGACAACCCGGCCGGTCGCTATGCATCACTGCATCTGAACCTGCAGTGTACGACGACGGAAGATCAGCCAGCCCAAGCTGCAAGCGAGCCCGACGTTCAGCAACGCCAAAGCGGCGAGAGCTGCAAGGGTGCCATGAGGGCCGGCTTGCTCCAACAACAAAGCTCCCACAGACGGCGCTGCTGCCTGGGCGATCAAGCTGGGCATAGCGAGACGTCCCATGAGCCTCGCGTATCCCGCAGGGCCAAACAGAGCGAGCGGCAGCGTGCCCCGCGCTATCGTTTCGAGGCCGATACCAGCCCCGTAGAAGGCAAGCGCCACAGCTACAACCGGAACCCCGACCCAGAGCGCACCAATACCGATGGCGACGAATGTCACGGACGCGAACTTGGTCCAGATGGGATGATGATAGCGGGCGATAAACATTTCGACAGCACGCGCCGACACTTGAGCGGGGCCGACGAGTGCCCCGAGCCCAACGGCGGCGGCGAGCGCCATGCCGCTTGCCTGCAAGATGGTGAGCAGATGAACTGACACCGTCGACGAAATGACCGCCGCCAATGTCAGCGTGGCAGCCAGGACGACCATGATCGGAATTGAGGTCGCCACAGAAGGGACCGCAGCCTGTGTCTTTCCCGGCCGGTCCGGGACGCTCGGCTGCGGCACCCCACGCGGCACCATTGTGAGATAGAGGGGGAGGGCGAACAACAACTGTACCGAGGCATAGACGAGGCAGGTGCCGCGCCAGCCCGTCTCGCCAATCAGGAAGGCCGAGATCGGCCAACAGACGGTGCTGGCGAACCCGCCGAACAGCGAGAGGGTTGTGATAGCGGAGCGCGCGCCGTGCCCATAGAGCCGCCCGAGGGTGCCGAAGGCGGCGTCGTACAAGCCTGCCCCCATGCCAAGTCCCACAACGACCCATGCCACGATGTAGGCGACGAGGTTCGGGGCGGCCGCAAGCCCGATCTGGCCGACGCCGATGCAGCACGCGCTGAACGCAAGCACGTTTCGACCGCCGTGCCGTTCAATGGATGAGCCGACATGAGGCGAGATCAAGCCGGCGACGAGCAAGCCGAGCGACAATCCGCCAACGACCCAAGTCAGCGGCCAGCCAGTGTCGGCGGCTACCTTCGGTGCGATGACCGCCGGCAAGTAGTAGGTGGACCCCCAAGCCATGATCTGGGTCAGTCCAAGGACGGTTATGATCGTTCGCCGACTGCGCTCCATCGCGGTTTGGTTCGCTCATGCTGCTGCGTTGCAACCGCAGCCGCTCTTGCCAGCGGCTTTCGCTTCAGCGTCGGCGACACAACAGGCGTCAGCCTCGGAAGGAGCTGGGCCTCCACAACATCCGCCACCCGTCGCGCGTATGGTTGAGGGAGAGACCGTGCAGACGCCTGTTTCGGGTAGCACCAGTTGCACGGCATCCGCAGCCGCCATCTCGCCGGCGAGGGCTGCCGCGACCGACCGTACCTGTTCATACCCGGTCAGCAGCAAGAAGGTCGGAGCGCGGCCGTAGCTCTTGACGCCGACAGTGTAGAAGTCGGGCTCGGGGTGGCTCAGTTCGCGATGGCCGTGCGGGGGAACGTCGCCGCAGGAGTGCTCGTTGGGGTCGATCAGAGGCCCCAGCGCCTTGACGCTCTCAAGCCACGGGTCAAGGTCCAGCCTAAGTTCGCGCGTGAGGGAGAGATCGGGCCGCTGGCCGGTCGCGGCGATGATACGGTCAACAGGCCCCAGCACTTGTAAGCCGTCCCGCGTTTGACCTTCAACGGTCAGGCGGCCGTTTGAGCCGCGGATGGCCAGCGTTGCGAAGCCGGTGACCATCGTTGTGCCGCCACTTTCCACCAGCTCGCGAGCATCGGCACCCAGCTCGCCACGAGCGGGAAGTTGGTCGGCGTCTCCACCACCATAGATGCGAACAAGATCGGTACTGCGTGTCACCCAAAGAGAAGCGGTGCCCGGCTCGTCAGCAGCCAGTCTATCGAGTTCCAGCAGAACGTTGGCGGCCGAAAGGCCGGAGCCAGCAACCAGCGTCGTGCGACCGGCATAGAGGCTGCGGTCGCGGCCGAGAATGTCGGGGATGCCGTAGGCGATCCTGTCAGCGTATTCCGCTTCACCTTCCGCCGTGATACCACCGCCCCCAAGTGGGTTTGGCGTCTGCCATGTCCCGGACGCATCAACGACAGCGCGCGCGCTGTCGCGCCTGATCCCGTCGGCGGCCTTCACGACCAACATGAAGGGCCTTGCCTGTCGCTCCTTGCTCAATACCTTGTCAGCACCCCAGCGGGAGATGCCGACCACGTTGGCGTTGGTCTCGATAGACGTTGAGAGTTCAGGCAGCCTTGCGAGCGGTTCAAGGTAGTGCGCAATCAGCTCGTCAGCGGTTGGGAACGCCTCAGGATCGGGCATCGTCCAGCCATTGCGCTCAAGAAGCCTTACCGCCATCCGATCCACACAGTAGCGCCAAGGCGTGAACACCCGAACATGACCCCAGTCGCGGAGATTGGTGGCGACTTCCGCGCCGGCCTCGTAGACCTTCACGGGGAGCCCACGCCGAACGAGCTGAACTGCAGCCGCCAAGCCGACCGGGCCGGCTCCGATGACGGCAACAGGGAGGGAGTCATGGTCGTTCATCGGCATTGTTTCCGTCCTTCCGGGATCATCGAAATACGAAACAAAAAATAGACGCTATGCCGCTGCTTCGCCCTCGACGGCACCGCAAGCGGCGTCAGCGCAGCACTCGTCAGCCAGGAAGCCGACCAGCTCCCTCATGATAGGATAATTGGCCCGACAGATCAGGGTCGTTGCCTGCCGCTCCTGCGTCACGAGGCCGGTCAGAATGAGGCGATGCAGATGGTGGGACAGCGTCGAGGCCGCGATGCCAAGGCTGTCCTGCAAGTACCCCACGGGCCGGCCTGCTTCGCCGGCTCTGACCAGCGTGCGATAGAGCTTGAGCCGTGTCGGATTGCCGATGGCTTCGAGCTGTTTTGCTGCTTGTTCGAGTTTCATGGAAATAACACTGCACCCGCCGCCGGCACAGGTCAATACCTATTTCGATAAAGATCGAAATACGATCAAACGACCCGCTTGCCGGTCGCGTCGATAACGACCTCGCCGTCTTCCTTGGTAAAGGGGCCGATGTCGGGATTGGGCAAAATCGGGAGGATCGCCTCAGAAGGTCGCGCAAGGACCGCGCCCAGCGGGGTCACCACGATTGGGCGGTTGATCAGGATCGGATGCTTGAGCATGGCGTCGATCAGATCGTTGTCTGACCACTTTGGGTCCGCGAGCCCAAGCTCCTCATAGGGCGTTCCCTTCTCCCGAAGCAGCGCACGGGTAGTGATCCCCATGGCTGCGATCAGCTCAACCAGCTTTGCACGTGAGGGAGGCGTCTTGAGGTATTCGATGATCTCGGGCTCTTCGCCGCTCTGCCTGATCATGGCCAGCGTGTTCCGCGAGGTGCCGCACTGGGGGTTGTGATAGATCGTGATGGTCATTCGGCGGGTTCCTCATTGGCGATGGCTTGGGGTTCCGCAAGCAGCCAGCCAGCGAGCGCCATTGCCAGCAGAGCCCCGGCAAGCTGCGCGGCGATGAAGGCCGGGACATCGAGCGGCCGGATGCCCGCGAAGGTATTGGAGAGGGCGCGGGCCACGGCCACGGCTGGGTTTGCGAATGAAGTCGAGGCAGTGAACCAGTAGGCGGCCACGATGTAGAGGCCAACCAGCCACGGGATGGCGTCGGCGCGAAAGCGGATACCGGCAAGGATGGTGAAGACGAGGCCGAAGGTCGCGACCGCCTCAGCGATCCACAGACCAGACCCCGAGCGTACCGTGGTCGAGAGACTGAAGAGCGGCATGTCAAACATGGCATGGGCCGTCAATGTGCCGAGTATGCCGCCCGCGAGCTGGGCTGCCACGTAGGTCAGGGCCACATCGCGGGCCAATTGGTGCCTCAGGCTGAACACGAGCGTGACCGCTGGGTTGAAATGCGCACCGGAGATCGGGCCGAGGATGGTGATCAACACGATCAGTATCGCGCCGGTCGGCAAGGTGTTGCAGAGCAAGGCGAGCGCCACATCATGGGTCAGCTGGTCGGCCATGATCCCGGAACCGACCACAGTGGCGACCAGCATCGCCGTTCCAAGTGCTTCGGCGGCGAGCCGTCGCGACAGGTCAGCGGACACGGTGCCGAGCCTCCATTGAAATCGTCAGCATGTACAGGTCACCGCCTGGATGACCGGCTGGCAAAGCTCCGGGGCGCCCCTGCAGCAGTCTTCCATCAGGTAGCCCAGCAGATCGCGAAAGGCGTTCATGTCGACGACATACCGGATGATCCTTCCCTCCCGTTCGGCGCGAACCAACCCGGCGCGGTCGAGGACCTTCAGATGCGCAGACATGGTGTTCTGCACCGTTCCCAGTTGCGATGCGATCTCGCCGGCTGGAACGCCTTCGGCACCCGCTCGCACGAGCAGCCTGAAAGCCTCTAGCCGTGTGTCCTGGCCAAGCGCGGCCAGCGCCAGCAGAGCAGTAGTCTTGTCCATGCATCTATCCATCCGGATTTGTGGATGTGTAAGTGCGCAGCATGACGGTTGGATGACAAGCTGATGGGGCTCGGAATATTTTGGCCAAAGATTTGCGCGCCCAATCCGATCACCAGCACGCCACGTTCCTTCTGCCGGGTCTCCGGCCTATCAGGTAGCACATCGCGGTCCTGGGACTTTCTGGAGGCGGCCTCGGAGCCGCAAGAGCTGCGTTGCGGGCGTGGGGCGCAGGCCGACGATGGCCAGCCTGCGCCTTGGGCATCGGCGCAGCCCGGCCTGAACTGCTGTGTTGGAGCCGGCTGCTACCGCATATTCCCAGTGTGCCCCTGCGAGTAGCGGCCCGGCTGTGGCCAAACCGTCAGCCCATGCGGCTCGACGCCGACGCGGATTTTCGTCACGGCGCCGCTCGTGGTGTCGATCATGTAGACTTCGCTGTCGAAGCGGCCGGAGAGCCAGAGCTGCCTGCCGTCGACGCTGACATTGCCCATGTCGGGGCTGCCGCCGCCCGGGATCGGCCATTGCGCGACCACGGCGCGGGTGGCGAAGTCGATCACCGTCACGCTGCCTGGACCCTCGGCCTTGCCCTGTTCCATCTTGTGCGAGCCGCGGTTCGAGACATAGAGGCGCTTGCCGTCGCGGCTGACGACGAAGCCATGCGCGCCGATGCCGGTGGGGATGAAGCCGATCTCCTTGAAGGAGTCGCCGTCGATCAGGAACACGCCGTCAGTCATCATGTCGGCGACGTAGAAAACCTTGCCGTCGGGCGAGAGGCGGATGTCCTGCGGCATGCCCATCTTGGAGAGGTCGAGGTGGCCGAGCACCTTCTGGTTCTTCAGGTCGATCTTGGCCAGGCCGCCATCGCCGTATTCGCAAGTGAAGATCGCATAGGACCCATCGATCGCGAAATCGGCATGGTTGATGCCGGAGCAGGTCGGCGTCGGCAGGCTCGATTTCAGCGCCATGGTGTGCGGATCGCGGAAATCGAGCCGCTTCATCGCCTCGTCGACGACGATTGCCGCGCTGCCGTCGGGCATGAAGTAGAGATTATAGGGGTCGTCGACCGGGATCTGCTGGCCGGGCTTGGCCGTCATCGGGTCGATCGGCGTCAGGCTGCCGTTCCTGCCGGTGCCGTTGTTGGCGACCCACAGCGTCTTGAGGTCCCAGGACGGCACGACATGTTGCGGCTTGCTGCCGACCGGGAACCGGCCGACCTCCTTCAAGGTGACGGTGTCGATCACCGAGACGCTGTTGGAGGAGCGGTTCGGCACATAGACGCGCGGCAGCGCGCCCGCCGTGGCAGGACTGAGATGGCTGGCCGTGGTCTGGCTGTAGATGTTGACCGCGGGAGGCAGCGGATCGGAGCAATCTTCCGGGCAGGTATCGGCCCAGGCCCGGGCAGGCATGAGCGCAATCAGCAGCACGGCCGCACGGAAACTGGTGTGACGCAAACGACTTCTGATCATCTGGATGGTTTCGTGTAGGCCGGCCCGAGTTCGCCGCGCGGACCATAGCTTGTGTCCCGCCGTTGATCTAACGCCTTTTCAAAAGACTCCGCATCCGGTTGCGCAGGATGCGCGCCATGTTGCGGGTCTCACGGTAGAGATGCAGTTGCGAGGCCGCCTGACGGGCCAGCCGGTCGGCATCCGGCGTCAGCCCGACCACCAGCGTGCCCATCGGCTTGCGCTCGCTCCACAGCCGGCTCATCACCGGATGGTCCGGAACTGCGCAGGAATCGGTCATGACGATGTTGGGATCGTCGAGATGCTGCTTGGTCACCTCGATCATCAGCAGCGTGCCCGGCGAATAGGCGGAGAGCGCCTCGTCATAGGCCGTCTTCCAGGTGTAGGCGACGCCCGCCTCGACGAAGACGACGAGGCAGGCGACGGTGCGGCCGTCAAGCGTCAGCAGATGGATGCGGCACATGTCCTGCTCGGCCAGCCTGTGCACGCCTTCGCGGGCGAAGGCGGCGCGGTAACGGTCGATCGCCATCGCGGTGCGCTCGCGGCCTTTCCAGCCGGCCGCTTCCAGCGTCAGGAAGTTTTCGATGGCGTGGCGGATCTCGTCCGGCCCGCGCGCCACGATGTGCTCGAGCTTGCCTTGATCGGCGAGACGCCGCTTCAGCCGGCGGAATTCGCGACTGTGATGCGCGCGCAGCGAGGCCTTGAGATAGTCCTCGCCATCGGCGTCGCTTTCAAGCACCGGACGCTCGACCTTGCCGGTGGTCACCAGGGTCAGGCCGCGGCTGTCGGCAAAGGAGGTCATGAGGCTCGCTACCGGGCCGTCGAGCCTCATGTCTGGCAGCACGAAGACCTTGGGCAGCTTGAGATGCGGCCTCGACAGCATCGAGAAGAAATCCTCGATGACGCCGACGGGATCGTCGCGGTCGACCAAAGGCGTGCCGAGCGGACCGAACGGGCTCGACCATGTGCGCATCACCGGGACGCCGAGCGGGATCGCCGGCCGCTCGACCGAGAACGGCGCCAGAAGCCGCAGCCGGTTGCGGTATTCGTCGCCGTCGCGGATGACGGCTAGCCGCACCACGCGGTCCTCCAGCCGGGGCATCGCCGGCGCCAGGAAGCGCGGGTTGAAGAAGACGTTCGGCTCGATCGTGCGGGCGCTGAGATAGTCGAGTTCCTCGACAAGGTCGAAGCCGGCCGAGGCCGGGTAGATGGCGAGCTTGCGCTCCGGCCGGTTGCTGGCGAAGAGCTCGATATGGGCGGGGTCGGCCTCGCGCGCCAGGCCGGCAAGGTTGGAGACCATGGCGCCGGCGGTGCCGCCGCTGGTCTCTTCGAGCAACGGGACGGCGGCCATCAGGCGACTTCCTTGTTTGCGGGCACGAAGATCGCCATCACGATGCCGAGCTTGCGCCAGACGGTGAAGGAGAGCGCGCTGGCCTCGAAGACCATGGCGAGGCTGGTGGCGATTGCCGCGCCCCAGAGGCCGAACAGCGGGATCAACAGCACGTTGAGGCCGATGTTCAGGGCAAGCGTCATGGCATAGACGGCGGCGCAGATGTTCTGGTTGCCGCTCATGGTGAGCAGGCTTTCGCAGGGGCCGACGGCGGCGCGCGCCACGACGCCCAGCACCAGCAGGAAGAGCAGCGGGTAGCCGGCGGTGAATTCGGGACCGAACAGCATCAGCATCGGCTCGCCCAGCGCCAGCACCATGAGCGCCATCAGCAACGAGGGCCAGAAGGTCCAGGACACGGTCTCGCGAGCGAAGGCGGCGAGCTTGTCCGGTTCGCCATGGGTGAACTGCGCGTAGCGCTGGGCAACGCCGGCCTTGACCGCGAAATAGACGAAATGCACCAGCGCCAGCGTCTTCACCGTGGCGAAATAGACGGCGACATCGTTGGGGTTCATATAGGCGCCGACCATCAGCACGTCGGCATTGGTGAGCAGGAAGAAGAAGCTCTCGACCAGGAAGATCGGCAGCGAAACGAGGATCCACTGGCCGAAATGCACCGCCATCGGCCCGGCCGGTATCTTTTTCTCCATGCGCGAGGTGACGGCCATCAGCTGGCCGAGCGTCGTGACATAGGTGGCGGCGATCGAGGCGAAGATCGCGGTCTTGGCGTCGGGCGCGTAGTGCAGGCCAAGCATCAGCGCCATGAACGCCAGGATCAGCACCGGCCGCGCCAGATAGGTGGGCGACAGCGCCAGCAGCGCCCAGGAATTGGCGCGCGCCAGCCCCTGCAGGAGATCGCCGAGCGCGATCATCGGCAGGCAGATGACGCCGAGGATGAAGGGGATGACGTAGTAGTTCTCGATCCAGTCCGAGGCGAGCCACACGCCAAGGGCGCCGAGGCCCGCGATCAGCGTCGAGGCGACGAGCACGAACAGGCGGCTGGCGAGCACGATGCCGCGCAGTTCGGCCAGCATGCCGCGCTCGCGATATTCGGGAATGAAACGAATGACCGAGGTGTGGAAGCCGAGGCAGGCAAGGTTGCCGACGATGACCATCGTCACCCAGACCAGCACCGAGATGCCGTATTCGAACGAGCCCATCCAGCGCGCCATCAGCACCTGGCTGACAAAGGCGATGAAGGCGCTGATGATACGGATGGAGAAGGCGATCAGCGACATGCGCCCGGCTTCGCCGCGTTCGTCGGCGGTGAACAGCACCGCGTCGATGCGGCCAAGCAACGGCCGCATGCGCAGCGCCAAGCGCTGCGGCAGGAACCGCCCGGCAGTCGTTGCCGCGGAAAAGCGCACCCCGAATACTCTCCGTTTTCCGCCTCTTTCCAGCGTTCCGGTCTATCCGAAACACCTTAAGAAAGGGTGGGTGGGAGTGCTTCCTTCTACCCGTTCACGGGGACAAGGTGCCGGCAGGCGGATGAGGGGCAGCGCGGACTTTCGGAGATTTGCGCTGAAGTACGCAAGCCGTAGAAAGCTAAAAAGCTGCGCGGGCATGACAGCAAATAAGTAGACATCTCGTACGGGAATTCGCGCTGAATTTTCCCGTGGCGGGACAAGATTTTTGGGAATATCTGGGAGGTCATTCTCGAATTAAGGGTGACGGAATGACCTTTCTCCAGATTGCTTACGCCATGATTGCGGTCTCGTACTTTGTTGCCGTTTTGGCATTAATTTCAGGTGACTAGCTGCGAAACGCGGCCAATCGCAATTGCCGGCGCCGCCCCTCATCCGACCCTTCGGGCCACCTTCTCCCCGTGAAACGGGGAGAAGGAAAGGGTGCCTTCACATCCCCTTCATCGCGTCACATGAGACGTTCGGGTTCATGTCGGCGAAGGCGCCGGTCGGGTTCTGCTTCCAGGCCCAGACATGCAGCTCGTAGAACGGGCCGAGGCCGTAGCGGTTGGGGGCGCTGTTGAAGTTGAACAGCTGGCCTTCGAGCGAGGCCGGGCCCTTCGCGGTGATGTATTCCACGGCGATCAGCTTCAGCGTGCCGTCGGCCATCGGCTCGTACATCACCGCCTCCGGCTTGGCGACGTCGACGGCGTCGTCCTTGAGGTAGGTCCCATTGACGTAGTGGATGCCCATGGCGCCGCCGGTGATGCCGCTGGCGCAAGGGATCGGCGCATAGCCTTCTGCAGTCGCCACCGCGACGTCCTCGAAGCGGCTGTTGGCCGCGCGCACCTTTTCGGCAAGCGGATTGACGGTTTCGGCCGTGGCCGCGCCCGCCATCAGCATGATGATCGAGGCAGAAGCGCCGATAACGCATTTGGTTAAGGTCTGAATGTTCATTTGTCTCTTGTCTTTCCAATTGAGGCGCGCAAGCGGCGGCAGTCCGGCCGGGAAAGGCCAACTCCGAACGCCGGCGGCGCCTGTCGGTAAAAAGGATGGTCGCTGATCCCGATCAGAACGGTTCACCGAACGAACCGCTCCAAGTCTTTGGCCTGCGCAATTCCGGCCGGAAAACCGCCGCGCAGTCTTCCTGAAATTGCCCGGTGCGGGATCAGCGGTGATGCCACCAATATTCCCAGTACTCGCGCGGGTTTTCCCGCTCATGCAGGCCGATGTCGCGCTTCAGGTAATCGTCCTGCGGCGGCAGAAGACGGCGCCGGTTTCGCAGGGGCGAAAGCAACGCCGACACAGCCCGTCGCATGAAGTCGCGCCGTGGCGGGACAATATCCGCCGCGGCGGATACAGCCTCGTCCTCTGGCACGGCGTCAGGTCCGCCGGCGACGGGTATGGTCTGTCCGACATCTGCCCGATCAGCGATAAAAGTAGGGGTCGAGGACCCGGACCTCCGTGATCTTGTCGACCGGAAGCGCGTTCTTCTGCGCGGTGCTGCGGATCGCCTCCGGCGAGGGCGCGTCATAGATGCAGAAGCTCTTCGACTTGTCCGGCGAGACGAAGGATTGCACCCAGGTTACGCCTTTCTCGGCGTTGCGGGCGATGACGCCGCCCATCGCGGTCGCGCCGGCGTCGTTCATCGGCACGTGAAGCCCATCGGGGAAGGTACGTTCAATCAGGTAACGAGGCACGATCGGGTTCCTTTCATTGGTGAATTGCGCTCGGTTCAAGCGCGACCCAGCAGAAATCACCTTCGCGGAAGGCGCGCATCGGCACCTTTCCCCATATTCGACGGAACGATTCCCTATCTTTGGAGCGTTGTATGTGGAAATAGGCACTGGAATGTGTGGAAGGTCACATTTCCACACCTTCGTACCGACTATCCAGCGGCATCCGCCGCGCCAACAATCCCATTCGCGAGAGTGACGATGCTTCTGGAAAGGCAGACGCAACTGACGCAACTGGAGGCCGCGCTGGCCGGCGCCGTGCGAGGCCACGGCCGCGTCGTGGCGCTGTCCGGCGAAGCCGGCGCCGGCAAGACGACGCTGGTCGAGGCGTTCACGGAGCGGATGACGGCAGGCGTGAAGCTGTTGCGCGGTGCCTGCGAGGACCTCTCGATTCCCGACCCGCTCGGGGCGCTCTACGATCTTGCGCGCGAGGCGGGATGGGAGTTGCCGCGGGCGATCGATGCCCGTCAGGGGCAAAGGCTGCCGTTCTTTTCCGACGCGCTCGACGTTTTCGAGACGAAGGGTCCAAGCGTCCTGGTCATCGAGGATCTGCACTGGGCGGATGACGCGACGCTGGATTTCGTGCGCTTCCTGGGCCGGCGTATCGCGAACACCCACATCCTGCTTCTGATCACGGCGCGCACCGACCGCAGCGAGGGGCAGATGCGGGTGCGCCGGGCGCTCGGCGAAATCCCGGCCGGCAACATCCATCGTATCGAGGTCCCTTTGCTCAGCGAGACGGCCGTCCTGTCGCTCGCCGAGGCCGCCGGCCGCGACGGCGGCGCCATCTACCGCGCCACGGCAGGCAATGCCTTCTTCGTGACGGAGTTGCTGGCCGGCGAGAAAGACGGCCTGCTGCCGGTCAGCGTGCGCGATGCAGTGCTCGCGCGCGCCGAGCGGCTCTCCTCCGGCGCCCGCTCGATGCTCGACGCGGTCTCGGTGTTCCCGCGCCGCGCCGACGCCTGGGCGCTCAGCGGCCTTTGCGGAATCGCCGCCGCCGGCCAGCTTGCCGAATGCGTCGCCAACGGTCTGCTCGAGGATTTCGGCGACGGTTATGCCTTCCGGCACGAGATCGCCCGCACGGCGATCGAGATGGCGCTGACGCCCAGCAGACGACGGGAGTACAATGAGCGCGCCCTCGCAGCGTTGCGGGAAAATCCGCAAGTCGCCACCGCAAGGCTCGTGCATCATGCCGTGGAAGCGCAAAGCCTGGACGTGGTGCGCGAGCTCGCGCCGGTCGCCGCGCACGAGGCTTCCCGCGTCGGCGCGCATCGCGATGCGGCGGGTTACTACGAGGTCGCCCTGCGCTACGCGGATATCCTGCCGATCGAGAAGCGGGCGGAGCTTTATGAAGGCCATGCCTTTGAGTGCCACCTGATCGGCCGCGTCGACGCGGCGATGGAAGCGCAGGGCCGGGCGCGCCAGCTGCGCCAGGCGCTGGGCGATCGGCTCAAGGAAGGCGACAGCCTCAGGTGCTTGTCGCGCTTTGCCTATCTGCTCGGCGATCGCGAGGCAGCGGACCGTTTCGGCGAGCAGGCGGTGGAGCTTCTGGAAACCGCGCCCGACAGCGCCGAGCTGGCGATGGCCTACTCGAACCTCTCGCAACTGGCGATGCTGGCCGAGCGGCTCGAGGACACGCTTTCGCTCGGCGGCAAGGCGGCCGAACTGGCGGAGCGGCTCAACCGGGCGGACATTCTCTGTCATGCGCTGAACAATGTCGGCGCCGCCGGACAATGGCTGGATTTTCCCAAAGGGCGGCGCGATCTCGCCCGCAGCCTTGGAATCGCGCTGTCGGGCAACTTCCAGGAGCATGCGGCGCGCGCCTTCACGAACTGCGCCTGCGTCGAGATGAACAGCCTCAACTTCAAGGAGGCGGCGTCGTTCCTGGATCGCGGCATCGGCTATTGCGTCGAGAACGATCTCGCGACATGGCGCGATTACATGCGCGGCGTGCAGGCGCAGCTTTTGCTTCGTCGCGGCCTTTGGGACGACGCCGCGACAACGGCGCATGAGGTTGTCGACGACGACGCGACCACACCGCTGGTGCGCTATCCGTCGCTGGTGGCTCTGGCGAGGCTGCGCATCCGCCGCGGCGACCCGTCGGCCGAGCCGATCGTCGAAGAGATGAGGCGGTTCCTGGACAAGGGCATGGAGCTGCAGCGCCTGGTGGCGTTTGCCGAGGTGCTGGCTGAGTTGGCCTGGCTTGGAAAAGCCGACAGGCAGGAAGCCTTGCGCCTGATCGCGCTTGCCGAAAGCCTCGCGCCGACGCCGGCCGTGTTCGGCGAACTTGCCATCTGGCGGGAGCTGTTGTCGCCCGGATCCGAACCCGGCGACACGGACGGCATGGCGGAGCCGCACCGCCTGCAACTGACCGGCGACTGGCGCGCCGCCGCAGCGCTATGGGCCGAAATGGAGGCGCCTTTCGAACAGGCAATGGCCTTGCTGCGCGGCGACGAAGCGGCGCAGCGCGAAGCGCTTGCCATTTTTGAGGACCTTGGCGCGAGGGCGGTCGCGCAGCACGTCCGCGGCCTTATGCGGGAAAGCGGCGTCAGCCACATCGCGAGAGGACCGCGACAGGCGACGCGCGCCAACCAGGCCGGCCTCACGCAGCGCCAGATGGAGGTGCTGCAGCTGATCGAACGCGGCTTTTCCAACAAGAAGATCGCCGCGCATCTGACCATCTCGCCAAAGACGGTCGATCATCACGTGTCGGCGGTGCTGGACAAGCTGGAGGCCGTCTCGCGCGGCGAGGCGACGGCGGCCGCGCGCGATTCGGGATTGATCTAAACTTGATTGTACCGCACAAACCAATGGTGATGGAGGAGCCAACTTACGTCATTCCTGCCGCGCGGCTGAAAGAGTTCGTCGCGACTATTTTCGCGACCGCCGGCTGCGCGCGGGACGAAGCGGATCGGATCGGACACTACCTTCTGTCGGCCAATCTAGCGGGCCATGACAGCCACGGCGTGATACGCACTCCGCGTTATCTCTATTGGCTGCGGCAGGGTTATGTCCGACCGGGGCAGACGCTGACGGTGGTCTCGGAGGGTCCCTCCTTCGCCACAGTGGACGGCAATTGGGGCTTCGGCCAAACAATCGGTCCGTTGGCCGTCGACACGGGCGTGGAGAAAGCCAGGGCCGCGGGCGTTTCGATGATCGGCCTGCGAAACTCCAGCCATCTCGGCCGGATCGGCGACTGGGCAGAACGGGCCGCCGATGCCGGTCTGGTTTCGTTGCATTTCGTCAATGTGGGCGGCGGCGAGCTGGTTGCGCCGTTCGGTGGGATCGATCGACGGTTTTCCACGAATCCCATCTGCATAGGCGTTCCGTCGGACGGCAAGGAACCTATGTTCCTGCTTGATTTCGCGACGTCGCTTGTTGCCGAAGGCAAGGTCCTGGTCGCATCGAACGGCGGCAAGCCAGTGCCGGAGGGAGCGCTGGTCGGGCTCGACGGAAAGTTGACCTCGGACCCGTCGGCACTTTACGGACCGATCGTGCCGGGCGGCGTTCGGGACTTAGCGCACGGCGAGGGCGCTCTCGTCGCTTTCGGTCTGCACAAGGGCTCCGGCCTTGCCTTCATGTGCGAAATCCTGGCGGGCGTCCTGGCTGGAGGCGCGACGTCCGGTCCTATCCCTGGCGGCAAGCGCGGCCGCATAAGCAACGGCATGCTGTCGATCTACCTCGACCCGGCCCGCTTTGGAGAGCCGGATTTCCTGCAGAGAGCGCGCGCTTACGCCAACTATGTGAAGGCCTCGCGACCGACCACGCCCGGTACTCCGGTCCTGGTTCCAGGCGAGCCGGAAGCCCGGTCCCGCGAGGAGCGCCTGCGCTCCGGCGTTCCGCTGCAGAAGCAGACATGGGATGCGATCTGTGCAGCCGCGTTGTCGCTCGGGGTCCAGCCTCCGACGTTGTAGGACGCGATCTTTGATAGAATTGTTTGCCGCGTCGTGTCGATATTCGACACCATGACTACAGGTTTTATGGATGAATTGAAGTTAAGGTCGTGCAGTTGGAAGTAGTCAGGCACGCCGGGCGTGGCTTTGAACCTGTTCAGCCCCTTGCGAAAGTTGTCTGGGGCTGGGATCATATCCGTTGAAAAGTCCCGGCGAAAGCCGGGACTGAAGACCTGCTCAGGCGAACGTGCCGTGGCAGTGCTTGTACTTCTTGCCGGAGCCGCAGGGGCAGAGCTCGTTGCGGCCGACCTTGCCCCAGCTCGCGGGGTTCTTCGGGTCGCGGCTTTCCGGCGCGACGACGGCGTTGGTGTCCTGACGCATAAGAAGCGCGGTCTCGCCGCCCTGGAAATCATCCTCGCCGGTGGAGCCGTCGATATGGCTGCCGAACATCTCGGGAGCTTCGGGCGGCGGCGCGTCCGCCGCCTGGCGCACCAACTCGACGCGCATCAGCTGCGCGGTGACGGCCTGGCGCAGGTTGCCGAGCATGCCCTGGAACAGCTCGAAGGCCTCGCCCTTGTATTCCTGCAGCGGATCGCGCTGGGCGTAACCGCGGAAGCCGACGACCGAACGCAGATGGTCGAGGTTGACGATATGCTCGCGCCACAGATGGTCGAGCGTCTGCAGCACCACCGAACGTTCGACATAGTTCATCACGTCGGGGCCAAAGCGATCGGCGCGCTCCTTGGCGGCGGCGGAGGCCGCGGCCGCGATGCGCTCGCGGATGTCGTCCTCGGCGATGCCCTCTTCCTTGACCCATTCCTCGATCGGCAGGTCGAGGTTGAGATACTGCGCCACTTCCTCCTTGAGGCCGGCGACGTTCCACTGCTCGGCATAGGCGTTTTCGGGGATGTTCTTGGCGACGATCTCCTCGATGACGCCTTCGCGCATCTCGGCGATCGTTTCCGACAGGCCTTCGCCGTCCATCAGCTCGATACGTTGCTCGAACACCACCTTGCGCTGGTCGTTCGAGACGTCGTCATATTTCAACAGGTTCTTGCGGATGTCGAAGTTGCGCGCCTCGACCTTCTTCTGCGCCTTCTCCAGCGCCTTGTTGATCCAGGGATGGATGATCGCCTCGTCTTCCTTGAGGCCGAGCTTCTGCAGCATGCCATCCATACGCTCGGAGCCGAAGATGCGCATCAGGTCGTCCTGCAGCGACAGGAAGAATTTTGACCGGCCGGGATCGCCCTGGCGGCCGGAGCGGCCGCGCAACTGGTTGTCGATGCGGCGCGATTCGTGGCGTTCGGTGGCCAGAACATAGAGGCCGCCGGCGGCCAGCGCCTTTTCCTTCAGACGCTCGACGTCGGCGTAGATCTCCTTTTCCCGGGCCTCGCGCTCGGGGCCTTCGGGCATGTCGCCCAGCTCCTCGGCGATGCGCATCTCGGCGTTTCCGCCGAGCTTGATGTCAGTGCCACGGCCGGCCATGTTGGTGGCGATGGTGATGGCGCCGGGCTTGCCGGCCTGGGCAACGATAGCCGCCTCGCGCTCGTGGTGACGCGCGTTCAGGACTTCGAAGTCCTTGAAGCCATCTTTGCGCAGGCGGTCGGCCAGCTGCTCGGATTTCTCAATCGAGGTGGTGCCGACCAGCGTCGGCTGGCCTTTGGCGCTGGCCTCGCGGATCTCCTTGACGATCGCCTTGTACTTCTCTTCGACCGTCCGGTAGACCTCGTCGTCCTCATCCTTGCGGATGACCGGCAGGTTGGTCGGAATCTCGGTGACCTCAAGGCCGTAGATGTTGCCGAATTCCTCGGCCTCGGTCAGCGCCGTGCCGGTCATGCCGGCAAGCTTCTTGTAGAGTCGGAAATAGTTCTGGAAGGTGACGGAGGCCAGCGTCTGGTTCTCCGGCTGGATCTGCACATGCTCCTTGGCCTCGAGCGCCTGGTGCAGGCCTTCGGAGTAGCGGCGGCCCGGCATCATGCGGCCGGTGAACTCGTCGATGATGACGATCTCGCCGTTGCGCACGATGTAGTCGCGATCCTTCTGGAACAGAAGATGCGCCTTCAGCGCGTTGTTGACGTGATGGACGATGGCGACGTTCTCGACATCGTAGAGCGACTCGCCTTTCAACAGGCCGGCGTCGCGCAGCATGTTTTCAAGCTTCTCGGTGCCGTCCTCGGTGAAGATCGTCGTCTTCTGCTTCTCGTCGACCTCGTAGTCGGCCGGGCCGAGCTTCAGCATGAAGGCGTCGATGGTGTTGTACATTTCCGAGCGGTCCTCGAGCGGACCGGAAATGATCAGCGGCGTGCGCGCTTCGTCGACCAGGATGGAATCGACCTCGTCGACGATGGCGTAGGCATGGCCGCGCTGCACCATCTGCGAGCGCTCATACTTCATGTTGTCGCGCAGATAGTCGAAACCGAGTTCGTTGTTGGTGGCATAGGTAACGTCTGAGGCGTAAGCCTCGCGGCGCTCGTCGTCGGAAAGGCCGTGGACGATGATGCCGACGGTCAGGCCGAGGAACTTATAGACGCGGCCCATCCATTCGGCGTCGCGGGTGGCGAGATAGTCGTTGACGGTGACGACATGGACGCCCTGGCCGGCAAGCGCATTGAGATAGACCGGCAAAGTGGCGACCAGCGTCTTGCCCTCGCCGGTGCGCATCTCGGCGATGCCGCCATTGTGCAGCACCATGCCGCCGATCAATTGTACGTCAAAGGGACGCATGCCAAGCACGCGGCGGGCCGCCTCGCGCACCGTGGCGAAGGCTGGAACCAGCAGATCGTCGAGCGCAGCGCCGTTGGCGAGATCCTGGCGGAACTTTTCCGTGCGCCCCGCAAGCTCGGCATCGGAAAGCGCCCGCATCTCGTTTTCCATCGCGTTGATGGCTTCGACCCTTGGCCGGGTCGACTTGACGCGGCGGTCGTTGGAAGAACCGAAAACCTTACGGGCGAGACCGCCGAGACTGACCATCCAATGGTCCTTTCGATAGCAATTTAGCCGTTTGCGACAGGCGCCTGGCGGGCCCATCAAATCCGCGTGAATACGGACAAACGCAAAAAGCGCCCGGAAAACGGTTCTGGACGCCAAGTCGATGGACAGATAAGAGGGGGCTCAATCGATGTCAACGCCGCGTTAGCCCTATGGGCAGCGCCAAATTCCGCCACAATCCGACTGATCTGGACCTT
Organism: Mesorhizobium sp. B2-4-6; assembly: GCF_006442775.1. NCBI lineage: Bacteria > Pseudomonadati > Pseudomonadota > Alphaproteobacteria > Hyphomicrobiales > Phyllobacteriaceae > Mesorhizobium > Mesorhizobium sp. B2-4-6. The sequence goes on along the minus strand of NZ_VFVI01000017.1, from coordinate 31,342 downwards.
CCGCTCACGCGATCCTTATTGGCAATCCCCATTGGAGTTATCTTGATGTCCCTGTCGTTCCGCCGCGCCTCGCTCGCCAGCCTCGGTCTGGCCTTCGGGCTCTCGGCTCTTAGCCTGTCGCCTCTGATGGCGCAGGAGACCAAGCCCGCCCAGGACGCCACGGCGCCGGCGGCCGCTCCGGTCGATCCCAATGCCGTGGTCGCCACCGTCAATGGCGAGAAGCTGACCGAGGCCGACCTTCAGCTCGCCGAAGGCGAACTGTCGCAACAGTTCGCGCAGATGCCGCCCGAACAGCGCCGCGCGGCTGCCCTCTCGGCCGCGATCGAAATCCGCGTCATGGCCAAGAAGGCGGTCGACAGCGGCCTCGACAAGGACGCCGACTTCCAGCGTCGCATGGCGTTCCTGCAGGCTCGCGCCCTGCATGGCGAGGTGGTCGAGAAGGAAGTGGTCGACAAGGTGACGGACGCCGAAGTGCGCGCCCGCTACGACCAGGAGATCGCCAACACGCCGCCGGTCAACGAAATCCACGCCCGTCACATCCTCGTGAAGACGAAGGAAGAGGCCGAGGCGATCATCAAGCAGCTCGACGGCGGCGCCGACTTCCAGAAGCTTGCCAACGAACACACCAGCGATCCGAGCGGCAAGACCAGTGGCGGCGACCTCGGCTGGTTCGGCCCGGGGCAGATGGTGCCGGAGTTCGACAAGGCGGCCTTCGCGCTCGACGTCGGCAAATATTCGAAGGAACCGGTGCAGTCGCAGTTCGGCTGGCACGTCATCAAGGTCGAGGACAAGCGCGCCAAGCAGCCGCCGGCCTTCGACGACGTCAAGGACCAGGCCAAGCAGGCGGTGATCCGCGACAAGTATTTCGCCATGGTCAAGGAGTTGCGCGCGGCCGCCAAGGTCGAGATCCCGGACGAGAAGCTCAAGAAGGACATCGACACGCTGGAAGCCGGCAAGTAATCCGCTTGCGGCTGGATAATTCTAAAAGGGCGCCTTCGGGCGCCCTTTCGCTTTCGGGGGTCAAGCGTTCATTATACCCCGCGTGATGTAGCGCACGGCGGCGCGGATCAGCGCGGCGTCCTCGTCGAGCCGTCCGGCCAGAAGATGCCGCCAGGCGAAGGAAGCGATCAGGTCGGCGACGATCCCGGCATCGACATCAGCCGCCACCTCGCCCCGCGCCTTGGCGCGCTCGATCATCCGACCGGTATGGCTGCGGCGCCCTTTCGAATATTCTGCAAGGGCGGCCGCGGCTGTCTCGTCCGACTGTGCCTCCGCGATCAGCGAGCGGAAGATGTTGCCCGACGGGGTGTCGCGCCAATGCGCGAACAGATTTTCGAGGAAGCCGGCCAGATCATCCTCGATGTTCCCGGTGTCGGGCGTCTCGACGCGCTTCTGCCGCTGGTAGACCTCGATCAGCAGCGCCGCCTTGCTCGGCCACCAGCGATAGATGGTCGGCTTTCCCGCCCGCGCCCGCCGGGCGACGGCCTCGATCGAGAAGCCGGCATAGCCCGCCTCGCGCAACACCGCCTCGGCGGCCTTGACGATGGCATCGGCGCTCTCGGGATTGCGTTTCGCGCCGATCGACTTGCGCCCGCGAGCGGCGGCTTCGTCCATCGAGGTCTTCCTTAGCCGGTGAATCTGGCGCCGATCATATTGGCTTCGGCGACGAAACGAAACGACGCGTTTCCAACTGCCAGGCCGCCGGCCAGGCCAGGAAGGCGCGGCCAGAACGCCCCTTGCGCCGACGCGCGCTATCGGGCAAACCGGCCTTCCTTTCGCGTTCTTGCCGCTCCGGGGTTCCGATGTCCGCTACGATTTCGCCGCTCGCACCGAAGAAGTATCCGAAGATGCCGGTCATCGAGGGCGTGGCCATCGCGACCGCCGAAGCCGGCATCAAATACAAGAACAGAACCGACCTCTTGGCCATGGTCTTCGATCCGGGCACGGCTGTCGCCGGCGTGTTCACCAGGTCGAAATGCCCGTCGGCGCCGGTCGACTTCTGCCGTCAGAACCTGCCTGCCGGCAAGGCACGCGTCCTGGTGGTCAATTCCGGCAACGCCAACGCCTTCACCGGCAAGAAGGGCAAGGCTTCGACCGCGCTGACCGGCGAGGCGGCGGCGAAGGCCGCCGGATGCTCGCAGAGCGAGGTTTTCCTGGCCTCGACCGGCGTCATCGGCGAGCCGCTCGACACCACCAAATTCAGCCACCTGCTCGCCGGCCTGGTCAAGGACGGCAAGCCGGATCTGTGGACCGAGGCGGCCAAGGCGATCATGACCACGGATACCTATCCGAAGGTGGCCACGGCGACGGTCAAGCTCGGCGACGCCGACGTCACCATCAACGGCATCGCCAAGGGCGCCGGCATGATCGCGCCCGACATGGCGACGATGCTTTCCTTCATCGCCACCGACGCGCCGATCGCCGCCCCCGTACTGCAGGACCTGCTTTCGCGCGGCACGGCCAAGACCTTCAATGCGGTGACCGTCGACAGCGACACCTCGACCAGCGACACGCTGCTCATCTTCGCCACCGGCAAGGCCGCGGCCCGCGGCGCGCCGGCGATCAGCGATGCCAAGGATGCGCGGCTTGGCGCCTTCCGCCGGGCGCTCGGCAAGGTGCTGAAGTCGCTGGCGCTGCAGGTGGTGCGCGACGGCGAGGGCGCGCGCAAGCAGGTCGAGGTCACGGTCACCGGCGCGAAGTCCGCCCGCTCGGCCAAGCGCATCGCGCTTTCGATCGCCAATTCGCCGCTGGTCAAGACGGCCGTCGCCGGCGAGGACGCCAATTGGGGCCGCGTCGTCATGGCGGTCGGCAAGGCCGGCGAACCGGCCGACCGCGACCGGCTGTCGATCTGGTTCGGCGACAATCGGCTCGCGCATGAGGGCGAACGCGATCTGGCCTATTCGGAGGAAGCGACCTCGGCCTATATGAAGCGCGACGATATCCGCATTCGCGCCGACCTCGGCATCGGCCGTGGCAAGGCGACGGTGTGGACCTGCGATCTCACCAAGGAATATGTCGCCATCAATGGCGATTACCGCAGCTGATGGCGCCGGTGTCCGGGCATCCGGCAAGCGTGCTGGCGGTCGTGCGCCGCTACGAGGCGGCGGGCTTTCGCGCCTGGCCGGCGGCCGCCGTCCATTATGACGGGACCTGGGTGGTACGCCTCACGGCAGGACACCCCGCCAAGCGCCTGAACTCGGTCAATCCGCTCGATCCGGGCGACACGCACGCCATCGAAGAGCGCATCGGCCGCGCCGCGCGGCGCTTCGACGCCTATGGCCGGCCGCTGACCTTCCGCATGTCGCCGCTATCGGGACTAGTTCTGTCCACGCATCTCGACAAGGCCGGCTGGAACAGGTTCGACGAATCCCTGGTCATGCGGCTGCCGCTGAAGGAGGTCGAGCTCGGCGCGGCCATGGACCAGATTCCGCTCAAGGACATCAGCCGCTTCATCGGCGCGTCGCTGAGGACGAGCGGCTCGGACGCCTCGCTGCGGCCCGGCCTGTCCGAGGTCATCGGCGCCATCCAGCCGGAAGCGGGGCTGTTCGCGCTCGAGGAGGGCAACGAGCCGCTGGCGACGCTGATCTGCGTGCATGACGGCGATCTGGCGGGTCTGTTCGAGGTCGCCACCGAAAAATCGGCGCGCAAGAAGGGCCATGGCCGCAATCTCATCCTGTCGGCGCTGAAATGGGCCCGGCTGCGCGGCGCGCGCGAAGCCTGGCTGCAGGTCGAAGCCAGCAACGGGCCGGCGCTCTCGCTCTACCGGTCGCTCGGCTTCGAGGAAGTCTATCGCTACCATTATCGACGGCCGCCGGGCGCATGAGCGAGAGCAAGCCAACCGGAAAGCGTCTGCTGCTGGTCGCCGCCTGCGCGTTGGTCGACACCGACCGGCGCGTGCTCCTGGCTCAGCGTCCAGAAGGAAAGCAGCTTGCCGGCCTGTGGGAGTTTCCAGGCGGCAAGGTCGAGCCCGGCGAGACGCCGGAGGAATGCCTGGTGCGTGAATTGCATGAGGAGCTCGGGATCGAGACGGAGATTCCATGCCTGGCGCCGCTCACCTTCGCCAGCCATTCCTATGACGATTTCCATCTCCTGATGCCGCTTTATGTCTGCCGCCGCTTCCGCGGGATCGCGCAGCCCAGAGAAGGGCAGGGACTCAAATGGGTCAGGCCCCGGCAGATGCGCGACTATCCGATGCCGCCGGCCGACGCGCCGCTGATCCAGTTCCTCATCGACCTTCTGTAGTTTCGCGGTTCGCCCTTGCGACAGCTCATCGTTTCCCGGAGACGGTGAATGTTTCCGCACGTTTCCCGGGAGCTGCTTTAGCCAGCGTTAATGGAAGATTTATCTCGATGTGAAAAATTGCACGAGGCCGTTTGCGCGGCGATATCATCGATGACTGGGAAACACGGCATGAGCCTCGAAAGAGACTGGGACTCGATCCGGCCGGACCGCGGCTTCCGCGCGGTGGACGCCGGCATGGGCATCCTGCGGATCACGCTTCTCTTCGGCTCGGCCGCGGTGGCGTTGGCGCTGATCGCAACGCCTTTCCTGGACAGCCAGACCCGGCCGCAGAGCGCTCGGGACGGCTTCCCCGGCGGACTCGACATGACGGCGACCGGATCGATCGGTCATCGCCCCAATACATATACGCTGCGCCGCAGCGTGCTGCAGCCTTCGCCCAGTTCAATCTGCGTCATCCGCAATGACGGCAGCCGCAGCGGCGAGTGCTGACTTGGTTAATGATTTCGCGGCACGGCGGCGTTTCACTCGCTGTTAAGCTTTTGCCGTTAACCTTTCTTAACGGGTAAGACATTAGAGTTTCTGCATGAGGGATCGATGATCATGAAAAACCTGCTGCAGCAATTCATTGAAGATGAAACGGGCGCCACGGCCGTCGAATATGGCCTGATCGTCGTGGTGTTGTCGCTCGCCATCATCGCCGGGGTCAAACAGGCGGCCGATGGGCTCGTATGGCTGTTCACCGACAACAACAGCAAGCTGGCCAACGCCTTCGCTCACTGACGACGGGCGCGCTCAAGTCTTAGGCGGGTTCTCCAGGACAGCCTTTAGCGAGACCTTGGCCGATCCGGGTCTGAGCGGCTTTTGCTGCGAAGCATCTGGCGCCCAGCCGGACATCCAAACAATCGAAAAACTTGCGCGGATACGACCGTCCGGATCCGAGAATCGCTCGGCATAGATTTCGGCCGCGCGGGCAAACAGGCGTCTGCTGGCCGGCCGGCGGCTGCGATCGATGAGCACGCTGGTTTCGCCCATGGCGCGGAGATCGGCCGCGAGATCGAACAGCGTATCGTAGCGCACCGCAACCGTTTCGACATCGGCGACCGGCAATGCCAGGCCGGCGCGCTGCAGCAGCGCGCCCGCGTCGCGCACGTCGGTGAAGGGAAGGATGCGCGGGCTCGCGCCGCCGTAAAGCTCCGTCTCGGACGCAAGCATGCTTTCGCGTAGTTCCGCCAATGTGCCCGCGCCGGCGAGAGCGCCGAGGAACAGCCCGTCCGGTCTCAGCGCCCGGCGGATTTGCGCGAGCACGCCAGGAATGTCGTTCACGGCGTGCAGCGAGAGCAGGGAGACGGCGAGATCGAGGCTGCCTTCCTCGAACGGCACGGTCTCCGGCGGAGCCACCAGGCCGGGGCCGCCGGCCAGAAGCGCTTCGTCCATCTCGACGCGTACGACCTCGCCGACCTTGCCGCTGTCGGCGAGCACGTCCGCCGCCGACGACGTCTGACAGAACAGCGCGGCCGCCTTGCCGAAGCGGCGTTCGACGGCACCCAGCCGGTCGGCAAGGTCTTCCGCGGCGCGCCGCATCAGGAAATCGGCGCCTTCGACAGGGCGGGCGAGAGCCCTGCGCTTGCGCGCGAGCCAGAGCTCGGTGTCGATCAAGGGCTGCAACGAAAAGCTTCCTGTTGTCCGCGCGTGCCGGAGTGGTGTTAAGGTGCGCCGGGTTCCAATCACGTGGCCGATCCGGTGCACAAGATCAAGACCATAGCGGTCCAGGATATGACCCGGCAGGCACTGGCCTGGCCGGCACGCCTGTTGTTTCCGCCGGTTTGCGCCGGCTGCCGTCGCCATGTGTCGCAGCCTGGCGTGCTGTGCGGCGCCTGCTGGCCGAAGCTGAGGCTGCTGGAGAAGCCCTGGTGCCCGGTGATGGGCACGCGAGCGCGAGGAGAATGTGCGCGCCGCCTTTCGCGTTCTGCCGGAAGCCGAAATCGAGATAGCCGGGCGCCGGGTGCTCGTGGTCGACGATGTCTACACGACCGGCGCAACGGTGCGGGCGGTCGCCAAGGCGCTGAAGAGGGGCGGCGCCGGAGCCGTCGACATCCTCACTTTCGCCCGCGTCCTGCCTGGGGACTTTCGGCCCGATGAGTCCGCGACTATATAGGTCTGAGTTTGTTGTTTATCGCATGTCGCTTTCGTACCTCCCTGGACGGCATGCATGAGGACTGCCGGCCAATGGCTGATGTGACGATCTACACCCGCATGATGTGCGGCTACTGCAACGCCGCCAAGCGGCTGCTCGACCGCAAGGGGGTAGCCTATACCGAGCACGACGCCTCGTTCTCGCCGGAGCTGCGCCAGGAGATGATTTCCAAGGCGCATGGGCGAGCCACCTTTCCGCAGATTTTCATCGGCGACACGCATGTCGGCGGTTGCGACGACCTCCACGATCTGGAGTCGCGGGGCCGGCTGGACGCGATGCTCGCCAACGGGAGATGACCATGGGTAGTTTCAAGGCCGCCGCCGTGCAGATGCGTTCGGGCACGAGCCCGGAACGCAACGCCGCCGACATGGAGATCCTGGTCCGCCAGGCCGCCGGCCAGGGCGCCACCTACGTCCAGACGCCGGAAATGACCGGGGCGCTGGTGCGCGACAAGGAAGCCGGCGCGGCCGCTTTTACCGCGGAGGATAAGGACATCGTCGTCGCGACCGCGCGCAGGTTGGCGAAGGAACTCGGCATTCACCTGCATATCGGCTCGACGGCCATTCGCCGCGCCGACGGGAAGCTCGCCAACCGCGCTTTCCTGTTTTCGCCCGACGGCGCCGTGATTGCTGGTTATGACAAGATCCATATGTTCGACGTCGATCTCGACAATGGCGAGAGCTGGCGCGAATCCGCGTCCTACGAGCCAGGGACGGAAGCGGCCGTGACCGACATCGAAGGGACGAAGCTTGGCTTTGCCGTCTGCTACGACCTGCGCTTTCCGCAGCTGTTCCGCGCCGAGGCGATGGCCGGGGCCGAAGTGCTGACGGTGCCGGCCGCCTTCACGCGCCAGACCGGCGAAGCGCACTGGCATGTGCTGCTGCGCGCCCGCGCCATCGAGAACGGCGCCTATGTTATCGCTGCCGCGCAGGGCGGCCTGCATGAGGACGGGCGCGAGACATATGGCCATTCGCTGATCGTCGATCCGTGGGGGCGCATCATCGCCGAGGCCGCGCATAACGAGCCCGGTGTGATCTTCGCCGAGATCGATCCGGCCCAGTCGCTGGCCGCGCGCCGCAAGATCCCCAATCTGAAGAACGCGCGGGATTTCGCCGTCAAAGCCGGGACAAGCGAAGCGCCGCGTCTCAGGGGTGCCGCCTCTTGATCCGTTTCTCCCTGATCTGCGAACACGAGCACGAGTTCGAAGCGTGGTTCCGCAGCAATGATGATTTCGACGCCCAGAAGAAGCGCGGCTTCGTCGATTGCCCGAGCTGCGGCTCGCACAAGGTCGAGAAGGCGCTGATGGCGCCCGCCGTTTCCACGTCACGCAAACAGGAGAAGGTGGCTTTGGCCGCGGGCGAGGCGCAGAAGCAGGCGTTGGCGCAGCTCAAGGCGCTGGCCGAGAAGGTGCGCGAGAATGCCGACTATGTCGGCGACAAGTTCGCCGAGGAAGCGCGCAAGATCCATTTCGGCGAGGCCGATCCGCGCGGCATCTACGGCGAAGCGACCCCCGAAGAGGCGCAGAGCCTCGCCGAGGACGGCGTCGAGTTCGTGCCGATACCGAGCTTTCCGGACGACCGCAACTAGGACGGCGAACTCAGGCTTCCGATCAGTTTTTCCAGCAGTTTCGCAAGCGTTTCCCGGTCCTCGCGCGCCAGGCCGGCGAGGATTTCATGCTCATTGGCAACGTGGGCGGCAAGGGCCTCGTCGATAAGCTCGCGGCCTTTCGCGGTGAGCTCGACGACAACGCCACGCCGGTCGCTGGGGTGCGGCGCGCGCCGGGTCAGGCTGGCCTTCTCCAGGCGGTCGAGGCGGGCGGTCATGGCGCCCGACGTCACCATCGTCGCTTCGTAAAGCTCGGTCGGCGTCAGCGCGTAGGGCGCGCCCGACCGGCGCAGCGTTGCCAGCACGTCGAATTCGCCGGCCTGTAGCCCAAAGCGGGCAAAGACCGGGGCGAGCCGGTCGCGCGCGATCAGCGCCGAGGCCTCGTTGAGCCGCCCGATGACGCCCATCGGCGACACATCCAGGTCCGGCCGCTCACGTCGCCACTGCTCCAAGGCCCTGCCTGCTCGATCCATATCGCTCACCGTAAAGTATCTTGATATCAAGAATCTTTATGTTATCTTACCTGAAGATAAAACGGCGGCCAAGGCGGTTATCAGACAGGTGTAAAGGACAGCCCGATGAAATTTCTCTGGGATTCGGCGATCGGCCTTCTGGTGGTGACCGGCGGCCTGCTTGGCATGGCGCTGCCGTTCGGCAAGCTCGCCACCGCCGCCGGCGTGCCCGCCATGGTCTGGGCCTTCGTCATTTCGCTGGGCGCCGGAGGCGTGCTGCTCTTGGCGCTTCTGTCGCGCGGCGAGCGGATCCGGCTGACGCCGCACAAGCTGCGCTATTTCTTCGTCACCGCGGCGATCTCCTATGCGATCCCCAATCTTTTGATGTTCTCCGCCATCCCGCATCTCGGCGCCGGCTATACCGGCATCATGTTCACGCTGTCGCCGGTGATCACGCTGGTGTTCTCGATCGTGCTCGGTGTCAGGCGCCCCAACCTGCTCGGCGTCATCGGCATCGCCGTCGGTTTCGTCGGCGCGGCGATGGTTGCGCTGACGCGCGGCGAAGCCGGCCAGCCGGCCGATTATTTCTGGGTTGCGATCGGACTGCTCATCCCGGTCAGCCTCGCCGCCGGCAACATCTACCGCACCGTCGACTGGCCGCAAGACGCCGGCCCGATCGAGCTTGCCGTCGGCAGCCACCTGGCCTCGGCCACGCTGCTTCTCATCGGCATCCTCGGCCTTCTGGGCACGCATGCCTTCGCCCCGCTCGGCGCCGTGCCCGTCGTCGTCGTCGGCCAGGTTGTGTCGGCCTCGGCGATGTTCGCCTTCTTCTTCCGCCTGCAGGCGGTCGGCGGGCCGGTCTATCTCAGCCAGATCGGCTATGTGGCGGCCGTTGGGTTGTTCGCCGGCACGCTCTTCCTCGGTGAGCATTACCAGCTTCTGACCTGGCTGGGCGCCGCCATCATCACCGCCGGGGTTTTCATCACGACCAAGGCGCAAAGCCAAGCCGGCGCGCCGGCGCCGGTTCGGGTCGAGCCGGCGTCGTCCCGGAGCTAATCCTCCTTGCCGGAGGATTCCGGCCGCGGGTGGCTGCGGCGATGGGTGGCAGCGGCGCGCGCCGCCTGCTCATAGATGCCCGTCATCAACTCCAGCGTGCGCGCGACGTCCTCGAGCTTCTCGGCCATCTCGGGAATGCGCTTCACCGCTTCGATGAGCAGCACCGAACGGATATCGGCATAGCGTTCCGTCACCCGATGCCCGAGCGGCGTCACTTCGTAGGTCACGCCGGCCCTGCCGCTGCCGGTGCGCGTGATCAGCCCGCCCTTCAACAGCTTGCGCAGGCTGTACTGGATGTTGGGAATGTCGTCGCGATTGGTCATCTGGGCGAGGTCGCGGACGCTTTTGGGCCGGTCGTTCATCCTGATGATGTGGAGCAGCGCGTTTTCCGGCCCGCTCGCCGAAAACTCGATCACGGTGGCGAGGCACTCCGCCTGCCAGTGGCCGAATGCCTCGTAGGAGCGCATCAGCGCATATTCGACCTCGGTGACGTCGATCTCAAGCGGCGTGCGCGCCAGATGCCAGCCGCGGTCGAGCAGTTCTTCCTGTGTTTCCAGCGATTTGCGACGCTCGTTCATCAGCCTCTCCCTTGCCGCGAGGATGCGCCGATCCACGCGATTGCGTCCATATGAATTTATGATAGACTTTTTATCATAAATTATAATCAAAAATGTGAGGAGAACATCGTCATGAGCATGCTCGACAAGTTCGCGCCTGGCACACAGCCTTTCTTTCTCGGCACCTTCGCGTCCAACTGTTCCGGCGGCATGACCGTCACCAAGGTCGCCGAGCGCTGGGACAATTCCTGGGACAACAATCTCAAGCTCGCCCGCCTTCTCGATGAAGCCGGCATCGACTTCATGCTGCCGATCGCGCGCTGGATCGGTTACGGCGGCGAAACCAATTTTCATGGCAACGTGCTTGAGACGACCACCTGGGCGGCGGGGCTGCTGGCGCTCACCCGCAACATCACCGTCTTTGCCACGACCCATACGGCGGCGAACCACCCTGTCGTCGTCGCCAAGCAACTGGCCACCATCGACCAGATCAGCCGCGGCCGCATCGGCCTCAACATCGTCGCCGGCTGGAACAAGCCGGAATACGAGGCACTTGGGCTGACGCTGCCCGACGACCACACCACCCGCTACGGCTACGCTCAGGAATGGTTCGACATCGTGCGCGCCCTGTGGAGCCGCACTGAGGCTTTCGACTGGGACGGAACCTGGTTCAAGCTCAGGAACGTGCTCGGCGATCCGCGCCCGTCATCGCCGTTGCCGATCCTCAACGCGGCCGGCTCGGAAGAGGGGCGGAAATTTGCCGTCCGCAACGCCGATTTCCTGTTCACGCCGGCGATCGACCTCTCGCGCTCGAAGGACGAGCTCGCGGCGCTGAAGGAGCAGGGCAAAGCGGCGGGCAGGGACGTCGATGTGCTGACCTTCGCCCATGTCGTGTGCCGGCCGACGGAAAAGGAAGCCAGGGACTATCTCGAGCATTTCGGCCGCGCCAATGCCGATTGGGCGGCGGTGGACAATCTGGTGCGGCTGCAATTCGCCCACGCGCAATCCTTCCCGCACGATCTTCTGGCGCTCATCCGCGACCGCATGGCGGCGGGCCACGGGGGTTTTCCGCTGACCGGCACGCCCGAGCAGGTGGCCGACGGCATCACCCAACTGCACCAAGCCGGCTTCCGCGGCTCGACCTTGTCCTTCGTCGATTATGTCGAGGAATTCCCCTATTTCCGCGACACGGTCCTGCCTATTCTCGAAGAAAGAGGCATTCGTGTCGCGCCGGTCGCGATGCAGTCGGCGGCCTAGACAAGGAGATGGCAATGTCCACTGCAGAAGGTCAGTCCACGCCAGAAGATCCGGTCAGCGTCGCTGATTTCCGCGCCGCCATGCGGCTCATCGTCGGCAATGTCAGCGTCATCACCGCCGGCGTCGGCGACGACCGTACCGGCCTCGTCGTCATTTCCGTGGTGTCGCTGTCGGCCGAGCCGCCGAAGGTGATCGCCTGCGTCAACCGCTCCTCATCGACCTGGCCGATCATCGAGCGCTACCGGCATTTCGGCGTCAACTCGCTCGGGCCCCAGCACCAGCAGGTTGCCGAGCGCTTCTCCGGCTTCGGCGGCATCAAGGGCAAGGATCGTTACAAGGGCGCCGAATGGACGACGCTGAAGACGGGCGCGTCGCTGCTCTGCGACGCGGTGGCCGGTTTCGACTGCAGCCTCGACGAGATGATCGATCGCGGCACGCATTCGATCGTCATCGGTTCGGTCGAGGCGGTGAGGACGCAGGATGCCGGACAGGCCCTGATCTATTGGCGCGGTGGCTATCGGCCGTTGGAAGCCTGAGGACCCATTGATCAGACCGAGGCTTTCTCGGCCAGCACCATGTAGTTGACGTCCATGTCCTTCGAGCGCTGCCAGCGGTCGGCCAGCGGGTGATAGATGACGCCGGTGCGGTCGATCACCGTGAGACCGGCCGCGCCCAGCGCCTTTGCCAGCTCCTCCGGGCGCACCAGCTTGCCGAACTGATGCGTGCCGCGCGGCAGCCAGCGCAACACATATTCAGCGCCGATGATGGCAAGGCCAAGCGCTTTCAGCGTGCGGTTGATGGTGGCGACGAACATGATGCCGCCGGGGCGGACCATCTGCCCGCATTTAGCGACGAACAGGTCGACATCGGCGACATGCTCGACCACTTCCATGTTCAGGATGACATCGAAGACCTCGCCGGCATCGGCTAGCGCCTCGGCCGTGGTGGCGCGGTAGTCGACGCTGACGCCGGCCTCCGCCGCATGCAGCTTCGCCACTTCGATGTTGGTCGCGGAAGCATCGGCACCGACCACTTCGGCGCCAAGCCTGGCCATCGGCTCGCACAGCAAACCGCCGCCGCAGCCGATATCGAGGAAGCGCAGGCCATCGAAAGGCCGCGCCGCGCGCGGATCGCGACCGAAACGCGCCGCCACCTGGTCGCGGATATAGGCAAGCCGCACCGGGTTGAACTTGTGCAGCGGACGGAACTTGCCGTTCGGGTTCCACCATTCGGCGGCAAGGGCGGAGAAGCGCTCGACTTCTCCGGCATCGATGGTCGATCGGCGGGGCTCTGGCATAGGCGGGTCTCCTCGAACGCCAAGAAGTCGGGAACGCTAGCAAGTCGGGTCCCTGCCGGTGAAAGTCAAGGCTGGTTTTTCTCGGCTGCTGCCATGCCCTTTGCTGTCAGCACGTGGCAGCTTGATCGCACCGAGGTCGAAACGGATTGCCACATCGGACGAATGGAACGTCATGCTGGCCAAAAAGGAAAGCGATCATGCGACCTCACACGTCGATCCTCTGGCGCCGTCTCGACCTTGAAGGCCACGATGCCTGCCTGCTTTGTGCGACCCAGAGCGGTTGGCGGCTCAGGGGGCATGCCCTCTTCCTCCATGACGGCCAGCCCTGCAACCTTGCCTATGCGGCGGATTGCGATGCCGGCTGGCGCACGCGTTTCGCAAGCGTCGACGGCTTTCTTGGCACGCAAATCCTGCGCTACGAGGTCGAACGGCTGGCCGACGGCCGATGGACGCTGAATGGCGCGGAGCAGGCGGAGGTTGCCGGGCTTGTCGATGTCGACCTCGGCTTCACGCCGGCGACGAACCTGCTGGCGATCCGCCGCTTCGACCTTGCAGTCGGCGCTGCGGCGCCTGCCCCGGCGGCCTATCTGGCCTTTCCGGAGCTAAGGCTTGAACGTCTGGACCAGACCTACCGACGCCTCGACGACAGCCGCTACGCCTATGCCGCGCCAAAATTCGGCTACGATCAGGTGCTGGACGTCTCGCCGTCCGGCTTCATTGTCGACTATCCAGGCCTTTGGAAGGCCATCGCGCTGCGTTGCGCATCCTCGACCGGCTAAAGCGCGTCGCGCTGAAGCGGATTCAGGCGACGCGCTTTAAGGCTTTGTTTTCATGCATGTCGTTATCGCAAAACCGCTGCACACTTTTGCGCGACATGCATTAGATTTTCGACAGCGCGACCGCCGCGTGCCTCATGTCGACGCTGGCGGGGTCGATCGCCTGAACCGCCTCGCTGCCGCCGATCTCGGCCATGATGCGGCCCGCCGCCGCCCGGGCCTGTTCCAGGCTCTGCCAGCGCACGACGTCCACCCAGCTTCCATCCTCGCACCTGCCGAGCTGCCGGCTTAGAAAGCCCGGCTGTCGGGCAAGCCAATCCGTCATGATCCCATTGTTGGAGACAAAGCCGGCTTCGGTGCCGGGCTTCAGGCGGAAGGTGACGATTTCCAGGGTCTCGGACATAAGAATCTCCAACGGGCCGTTTCGGCAGTCTTGTGGCATGACCGGCGACAAGAATCCGTCAGGATGAGTGGTGCCGGGCCGGCCATAAGCGCGCTCGCTTGCGAAGCCTTGCTGTTTTGGCTAAGGAGGCCGCGCATTTCCGCGCTTGGTCACCCTGGCGTTTCCTCCCGTTCCGGCCTTGAGCCGGCTTGAGTCAAAGGCGTTTCGCTTCCATGGCGCGTATCGTGATGAAATTCGGCGGAACCTCGGTCGCCGACATCGCCCGCATCCGCAATGTGGCGCGCCATGTCAAACGCGAGGTCGATGCGGGCCACGACGTCGCCGTGGTGGTCTCGGCCATGGCCGGCAAGACCAACGAGCTGGTCGCCTGGACCCGCGAGGCATCGCCCATGCATGACGCGCGCGAATATGACGCCGTGGTTGCTTCGGGCGAGCAGGTCACGGCCGGCCTGTTGGCGATTACGTTGCAGAACATGGGCATTCATGCACGGTCCTGGCAGGGCTGGCAGATCCCGATCAAGACCGACAATGCCCATGGCGCGGCGCGCATCCTCGACATCGACGGCGCCTTCCTGATCAAGCGCTTCGGCGAGGGCCAGGTGGCGGTCATCGCCGGGTTCCAGGGCATCGGGCCGGACAACCGTATCGCGACGCTCGGCCGCGGCGGCTCCGACACCAGCGCCGTGGCGATCGCCGCGGCGGTCAAGGCCGACCGATGCGACATCTATACCGACGTCGACGGCGTCTACACGACCGACCCTCGCATCGAGCCGAAAGCCCGGCGTCTCGCCAAGATTTCGTTCGAGGAAATGCTCGAAATGGCTTCGCTCGGCGCCAAGGTGCTGCAGGTGCGCTCGGTCGAGCTTGCCATGGTACACAGGGTGCGTACCTTCGTGCGGTCGTCCTTCGACGATCCCGATGCGCCCGGAATGGGGGATTTGCTCAATCCGCCCGGAACGCTCATTTGCGACGAGGAAGAGATCGTGGAACAGCAGGTCGTCACCGGAATTGCCTACGCCAAGGACGAAGCGCAGATTTCGCTGCGCCGCGTCGGCGACCGTCCAGGCGTCGCCGCCGGCATCTTCGGCCCGCTGGCCGAGGCCAACATCAATGTCGACATGATCGTCCAGAACATTTCCGAGGACGGCAAGTTCACCGACATGACCTTCACCGTGCCATCTGGCGACGTCGACAAGGCGCTTGCGGTGCTGGAGAAGCTGAAGCCGGAAGTCGGCTACGACGTCGTACAGTCGGAAGCCGGCATGTCGAAGGTCTCGGTCATCGGCATCGGCATGAGGAGCCACGCCGGCGTCGCCGCCACCGCCTTCAAGGCGCTGGCCGACAAGGCGATCAACATCCGCGCCATCACCACTTCCGAGATCAAAATCTCGATACTGATCGACGGACCCTATACCGAACTGGCGGTTCGCACTTTGCATTCCGTCTACGGTCTGGATAAGCAATAGCAAGAACTGAGTCAGTTGTTGCGTGAACGCCGGTCGCAAGAGAAACTGCGGCGGGCGAAATGCCCATTGGAGAACAAGCCGCGATGCGTGATACGGCCAGTGGCCCGCGCGTTCTGCTCAAACGGCTTCGCGAGCTCATGCAAGAGCCGCTGGAGCCGCAGGAGCGGCTCGACCGCATCGTGCGCGACATCGCCTCCAACATGGTCGCCGAAGTCTGCTCGCTCTATGTGCTGCGCGCCGACTCGGTGCTCGAACTCTACGCCACCGAAGGTCTGAACCCGAACGCCGTTCACCTGGCGCAGCTCAGGCTCGGACAGGGCTTGGTCGGCACGATCGCCGCCAGCGCGCGGCCGCTCAATCTCTCCAACGCGCAGGAACATCCGGCCTTCGCCTATCTGCCGGAGACGGGCGAAGAGATCTACAATTCCTTCCTCGGCGTGCCGGTGCTGAGGGCAGGGCGCACGCTGGGCGTGCTGGTGGTGCAGAACAAGACCATGCGCCACTATCGCGACGACGAGGTCGAAGCGCTTGAAACGACGGCGATGGTGATCGCCGAGATGATCGCCACCGGCGATCTTGCCCGCCTCACCAAGCCGGGGCTCGAGCTCGACCTGCGCCGCCCGGCGAGCTTCACCGGCGTCTCCTTCAACGATGGCGTCGGTCTCGGCCATGTCGTGCTGCACGAGCCGCGCATCGTCGTCACCAACCTGTTCAACGAGGACAGCGAGGAGGAGGTGCGCCGGCTGCAGTCCTCGCTCGGCTCGCTGCGCCTCTCCATCGACGACATGCTGGAGCGGCGCGAGGTCGCCTTCGAGGGCGAGCACCGCGAGGTGCTCGAAGCCTACCGCATGTTCGCCAATGACAGCGGTTGGGTGCGTCGGCTGGAAGAGGCGATCCGCAACGGCCTGACGGCGGAAGCCGCGGTCGAAAAGGTGCAGAGCGACATGCGCGCGCGCATGCTGCACATGACCGATCCCTATCTGCGCGAGCGGATGAGCGATTTCGACGATCTCGCCAACCGGCTGTTGCGCCAGTTGATGGGGCGCGGGCCGGAGGATGTCGCGGCCGCGTTGCCCAAGGACGCCATCATCGTCGCCCGCTCGATGGGCGCGGCCGAACTGCTCGACTATCCGCGCGACAAGCTGCGCGGCCTGGTGCTCGAGGACGGCGCCGCCACCAGCCATGTCGTGATCGTCGCGCGCGCCATGGGCATTCCGGTCGCCGGACAGGTGAAGGGCGCCGTTTCCATGGCGGAAAACGGCGACGCCATCATCGTCGACGGTGAGGAAGGCACCATCCATCTCAGGCCGCAATCCGACCTGGAAGCCGCCTATGCCGAAAAGGTCCGGTTCCGGGCCCGACGGCAGGAAGTCTACCGCGAGCTGCGCAAGAAGCCGTCGCTGACCAGGGACGGGATTCCGGTCGATCTCCTGATGAATGCGGGCCTTGCCGTCGACCTGCCGCAGCTCACCGAGTCGGGCGCCGCCGGCATCGGCCTGTTCCGCACCGAGCTGCAGTTCATGGTTGCCTCGACCTTCCCGCGCGCCGAGGCGCAGGAGCGGCTCTATCGCGATGTGCTCGACGCGGCGCGTGGCAAACCGGTCACTTTCCGCACCATCGACATCGGTGGCGACAAGGTGCTGCCTTACTTCAAGGGTGCGATCCAGGAAGAGAACCCGGCGCTGGGCTGGCGGGCGATCCGGCTGACGCTCGATCGTCCCGGCCTGCTCAGGACGCAGATCCGGGCGCTGCTCAAAGCCAGCGGTGGCCGCGAGCTGAAGCTGATGCTGCCCATGGTCACCGAGCTGTCGGAAATCGCGCAGGCGCGCGAGATCATCGACCGCGAGGTCCGGCATTTGTCGCGCTTCGCGCACCACCTGCCCACCAGCCTCAAGCTCGGCGCGATGCTGGAGGTGCCCTCGCTCCTGTTCCAGCTCGACGAATTGATGAAGGCGGTGGACTTCGTCTCGGTCGGCTCCAACGACCTCTTCCAGTTCATCATGGCGGTCGACCGCGGCAATACACAGCTTGCCGACCGCTTCGACACGCTTTCGGCGCCGTTCCTGCGGGTGCTGAAGACGATCGCCGATGCCGGCGCCCGCAATCACACGCCGGTGACGCTTTGCGGCGAGCTGGCCGGCAAGCCGATCTCGGCGATGGCGCTGATCGGCCTCGGCTTCCGCTCGATCTCGATGTCGCCGGCCTCGATCGGCCCGGTCAAGGCGATGCTGACCGAACTTCCGCTGCAGGAGCTGCAGGCCTTCTTCAGGGACAATCTGATGGCGCCCGCCCAAGGGACGCCGATGCGGGCGCTGCTGCAGGCCTTTGCCGACGATCGTTCGATTCCGCTCTAGATTCACGTGAGGGGCGGTCTGCAAATGGCGATTTTCTGCGCTTCCGGCCTTCGCCGGCCGAGGCATTCATGAGTGGCGTGGCAGTTGAATTAAGGCTATGGCCGGCGCAGGCCGGTGCTCATGTACCTAAATGTACATTCCGCTCCGGTTTTCGAAACTCGCCATTTTCGACTCGCCCTGACGTGAATTTCATCGAAGTTCCAAGATCATGATCAACCTGCCCCGCGACCGTATGGATCAAGTCGTCAAGCGTTTTGACATGCTCGAAGCGCAGATGTCGGCCGGACCCGCCGCCGATCAATACGTCAAGATGGCCTCCGAATATGCCGACATCCAGGAGATGGTGGGCAAGATCCGGGCATTGCGCGCCGCCGAGCAGGAGCAGGCGGACCTCGAGGCGATGCTTGCCGACAAGGCGACCGATGCCGACATGCGCGCGCTGGCCGAGGCGGACCTGCCGGAAGTCGAGAGCCGCATCGAAGCGCTGCAGAAGGACATCCAGATCCTGCTTCTGCCCAAGGATGCGGCCGACGAGAGGAACGCCATCCTCGAAATCCGCGCCGGCACCGGCGGCGACGAGGCGGCCTTGTTCGCCGGCGATCTGTTCCGCATGTATGAGCGCTATGCCGCCTCGCGCGGCTGGCGCTTCGAGACGGTGTCGGCGAGCGACGGCGAGGTCGGCGGCTATAAGGAAATCATCGCCTCGGTGTCGGGCAAGGGCGTGTTCGCACATCTGAAGTTCGAATCCGGCGTGCACCGCGTCCAGCGTGTGCCGGAAACCGAGGCGGGCGGGCGCATTCACACGTCGGCGGCGACGGTGGCGGTGCTGCCGGAGGCCGAGGAGGTCGATATCGAGATCCGGGCCGAGGATATCCGCATCGACACGATGCGGGCCTCGGGTTCGGGCGGCCAGCACGTCAACACCACCGATTCGGCGGTTCGCATCACCCATTTGCCGACCGGCATCATGGTGGTGCAGGCGGAGAAATCGCAGCACCAGAACCGGGCGCGCGCCATGCAGATCCTGCGCGCGCGGCTCTACGACCTTGAGCGCAGCCGGGCCGACGAGGAACGCTCGGAGTCGCGCAAATCGCAGGTCGGCTCGGGCGACCGGTCGGAGCGCATCCGCACCTATAATTTCCCGCAAGGGCGCGTCACCGATCATCGCATCAACCTTACGCTCTACAAGCTCGACCGGGTGATGATGGGCGAGCTCGATGAGGTGGTCGACGCGCTGATCGCCGACCATCAGTCGAAGCTGCTTGCCGATATGAGCCTCGATGGCTGACCAACTGCCCGCGGCGCTCGGGCCGCTGCTCAGGGCGGCGCGCGAGCGCCTGGCCGCCGCCGGCATTGTCGATCCGGCGCTCGATTCCCGGCTGATCGTCGAGCATTTCTCCGGCACGACCCGCACCCAGGCCATTGCCGAACCGGAGCAAAAGGTGGGTTCGGCGGCGCTTTCGGCCATCGAAGCGGCCCTGAGGCGTCGCGTCGCAGGCGAGCCGGTACACCGTATCCTCGGCTACCGCGAATTCTACGGCTTGCGCCTGTCGCTTTCGCCGGAGACGCTGGAGCCCCGGCCGGACACCGAGACGCTGGTCGACGCCGTCCTGCCCTTCGCCCGGGCAACGGCCGAAAGGCTCCGGGAATGCCGTATTCTCGATCTCGGCACGGGCACCGGCGCCATCGCGCTGGCCTTGCTCGGCGCCGTTCCAGCCGCGACTGCGACAGGCGTCGATATTTCGCCCGATGCATTGGCGACCGCAGCCGGAAACGCCCGGGACCTGGGGTTCGGCGAGCGCTTCAAAGCCTTGCATTCCAACTGGTTCGAAAAAGTTTTGGGCCGTTACCATGTAATTGCCTCGAACCCTCCCTATATACCCAGTGGAGACATTGGAAATCTGCAGGACGAGGTCCGCGGTTTCGACCCGTACTTGGCCCTTGATGGCGGTGCGGATGGTTTGGACCCATACAGGGTCATCGCTGCCGGGGCGGCGGCATTTCTTGAAGCGCAAGGCAAGGTAGCGGTCGAGATCGGCTACACGCAGAAAAACGAGGTCAGCGGAATATTCGCGGCAGCCGGCTACGTGTTAACCGGGACACATCGCGACCTCGGCGGCAATGACAGAGTTCTCGTGTTCGAGCGTTGAAAGCCCTGATGCAGTGCGAAAAAACCGCTTGGCAATACCGGGGAATGCAGCTAGGGTCCGCCTCAACCGGATGAGACGAAGCAGGCAGTGCTCCCAGCGATTCGGTTTTCCTTGGAAATAGCTGCCTTCTTGCGCAAACGACGCCCAAGCTTCGTGCGGGAATCATTCGGCAAGTGATGTAACCGGAACAGGATGGCACGTGGCGCCAACGCAATTGATGCGGGCGAACGCCGGTGAAGAAACGAAACGGCTGGCTGCATGAGCGCCTCCGTTCGTGAAGAGTTTTTCGAAAATTCACTATGAAGAGAGTCTAATGAGGCCACAACAGCAGAACAGGCGCATGCGCGGTCGCAATAACAATGGCGGCGGTGGCAACAACAACAACAACAACCGCAAGGGGCCGAACCCCCTGACCCGCACTTACGAGAGCAACGGTCCGGACGTGAAGATCCGCGGATCGGCTCAGCAGATCGCCGAGAAATACGCCACACTCGCCCGTGACGCGCAAAGCTCCGGCGACAGGGTAATGGCGGAGAACTATCTCCAGCACGCCGAGCACTACAATCGCATCATTGCCGCCGCGCAGGCGCAGATGCCGATCCAGAATGTCCAGCAGAACCGCGACGACTTCGATGACGATCTCGACGAGGATCGCGAAGAGTTCGACAATAACGGCGGCAATGGCGCCGAGGCGCCGGCCGCGGCGAACGGCTCCGGACCGCAGCCGGTGATCGAAGGCACGCCGGCGGAACTCGCCTACAACCAGGACGGCGGCCGCGACAACAACAATCGCCGCGACAACAACAACCAGCGCGACCGGAATCGCGACCGCCGCAACGGCGGCTACGGCCAGAGCGGCCAGCGCGGTGAAAACGGCCAGCGCGGCGAGCAGGGCGGCCAGCAGTTCGACCAGAACCGCCGCAGTGAGGCGCAGCCCGAGGCAGCCGGCGAGGCTGGTTCACAGGCCGAGCAGGCGCCGCAGCTCGACAGCTTTTCGCCGGCGGCCCTTGCCGCCCAGGCCGAGCTCAACGAAGCCGCCATGGACAATGGCGGCGGTCGCCGCCCGCGTCGCCCGCGCCGCCCGCGCGGCAATTATGCCGACCAGGCGAGCAATGGCGAGCAGGGCGGTCAGCCGGAAGGTTCGAGCGCCGAAAATTCAAGCGAAGCGCATAGCGCCATGAACAATGGCGATGAGGCCAGCACCAGGCCTGCCGAAGAGGCAAAGCCGACGAGCGAGCCTGTCGCCGGCGAGCCGGCGGCGGCCGCCAGCGAAGCTTCCGGCGAGCCCGTTGCCGCCGACGCGAACAACTGAGCCAAAGGCCATTTCGAGCATTGGAAACGGCGGAGAGCACTCTCCGCCGTTTTTGTTTTTGCGGGCGGTGGAATAACATGGCGATAGAGCACTTCACCGTTTCACGAAAACGGCGAACTGCTCTCTTTTTTGTTTTACGCAATTCCGAACGGAAAACCCGCGTCACACTTTTCCTGGAATTGCGTTAGCCAGACGTCTTGAGAGCCTGCCGCCCGCGCACCATATCTCGCCAGGAAACAGGGTTCGGCTCTTATGGGCGGGCCCGTCACCGCAATCTGATCCGGTGCCGCAAAGCGGGCCGGTGATGGAAGGAGACAGAGAATGAATCTTGAGAAATACTCGGAGCGCGTGCGCGGCTTTATCCAGTCCGCGCAGACCGTGGCGCTCTCGCGCAACCACCAGCAATTCACGCCTGAACATATGCTGAAGGTGCTCGTCGACGACGACGAAGGCCTTGCCGCATCCCTGATCGAGCGCGCCGGCGGCAATGTCCGCGACGTCAAGCTCGGCGTCGAGGCGGCGCTCGAAGCCATGCCCAAGGTCGAGGGCGGCAATGGCCAGCTCTACCTAGCCCAGCCTCTTGCCAAGGTGTTTTCGACCGCCGAGGACCTCGCCAAGAAGGCCGGCGACAGCTTCGTCACCGTCGAGCGGCTGCTGCAAGCGCTGGTCATGGAGAAGTCGGCCAAGACCGCCGACATCCTGTCCAAGGCGGGCGTCACCGCGCAGGCGCTCAACCAGGTCATCAACGATATCCGCAAGGGCCGCACAGCCGACTCGGCCAGCGCCGAGCAGAGCTATGACGCGCTGAAGAAATACGCGCGCGACCTCACCGCCGACGCCCGTGCCGGCAAGCTCGATCCGGTCATTGGCCGCGACGACGAGATCCGCCGCACCATCCAGGTGCTGTCACGGCGCACCAAGAACAATCCCGTGCTGATCGGCGAGCCGGGCGTCGGCAAGACCGCCATCGCCGAGGGCCTGGCGTTGCGCATCGTCAATGGCGACGTACCGGAATCGCTGAAGGACAAGCAGTTGATGGCGCTCGACATGGGCGCGCTGATTGCAGGCGCCAAATATCGCGGCGAGTTCGAGGAGCGGCTGAAGGCCGTGCTCAACGAGGTCACCTCGGCCAACGGCAACATCATCCTGTTCATCGACGAGATGCACACGCTGGTCGGCGCCGGCAAGGCGGACGGCGCGATGGACGCGTCGAACCTGTTGAAGCCTGCGCTGGCGCGCGGCGAACTGCACTGCGTCGGCGCGACCACGCTCGACGAATACCGCAAGCATGTCGAAAAGGATGCCGCGCTTGCCCGCCGTTTCCAGCCCGTCTTCGTCGACGAGCCGACGGTGGAAGACACGGTTTCGATCCTGCGCGGCCTGAAGGAGAAGTACGAGCAGCACCACAAGGTGCGCATCTCCGATTCCGCGCTTGTGTCGGCGGCTACGC
The DNA here is from genome assembly GCF_006442775.1 of Mesorhizobium sp. B2-4-6. NCBI lineage: Bacteria > Pseudomonadati > Pseudomonadota > Alphaproteobacteria > Hyphomicrobiales > Phyllobacteriaceae > Mesorhizobium > Mesorhizobium sp. B2-4-6. The sequence goes on along the minus strand of NZ_VFVI01000017.1, from coordinate 8,771 downwards.
TTTCCAACCGCTACATCGCCGACCGCTTCCTGCCGGACAAGGCGATCGATCTGGTCGACGAGGCGGCGTCCAGGCTGCGCATGCAGGTCGATTCCAAGCCCGAGGCGCTGGACGAGATCGACCGCCGCATCATGCAGCTCAAGATCGAGCGCGAGGCGCTGAAGGTCGAGAAGGACGAGGCTTCGAAGGACCGGCTTGCCCGGCTGGAGAAGGAACTCGCAGACCTTGAGGAAGAATCGAGCGAGCTGACCACGAAGTGGCAGGCCGAGAAGCAGAAGCTTGGCCTTGCCGCCGACCTGAAGAAGCAGCTCGACGAGACGCGCAATGAACTGGCGATCGCGCAGCGCAAGGGCGAGTTCCAGCGCGCCGGCGAGCTTGCCTATGGCAAGATCCCGGAGCTCGAGAAGAAGCTCAAGGAAGCCGAGGCGCAGGACGGCAAGACTGGCATGGTGGAAGAGGTGGTCACGCCCGACCATGTCGCGCATGTCGTGTCGCGCTGGACCGGCATTCCGGTCGACAAGATGCTGGAAGGGCAGCGCGAGAAGCTCTTGCGCATGGAAGACGAGATCGGCAAGCGCGTCGTCGGCCAGGGCGAAGCCGTGCAGGCGGTGTCCAAGGCCGTGCGCCGCGCCCGCGCCGGGCTGCAGGATCCGAACCGGCCGATCGGCTCGTTCATGTTCCTCGGACCGACCGGTGTCGGCAAGACCGAGCTCACGAAGGCGCTGGCCAGCTTCCTGTTCGACGACGAGACGGCGCTGGTGCGCATCGACATGTCGGAGTTCATGGAAAAGCACTCCGTCGCCCGGCTGATCGGCGCGCCTCCCGGCTATGTCGGCTACGAGGAAGGCGGCGCGCTGACCGAAGCGGTGCGGCGCCGGCCATATCAGGTCGTGCTTTTCGACGAGATCGAGAAGGCGCATCCGGACGTGTTCAACGTGCTGCTGCAGGTGCTCGACGACGGAAGGCTGACCGATGGCCAGGGCCGCACGGTCGACTTCCGCAACACACTGATCATCATGACGTCCAACCTCGGCGCCGAATATCTGGTCAATCTCAGCGACGACCAGGATGTCGATGCCGTGCGCGACGAGGTGATGGCCGTGGTGAAGGCTTCGTTCCGGCCGGAGTTTCTCAACCGCGTCGACGAGGTGATCCTGTTCCACCGGCTGCGCCGGCAGGACATGGATCGCATCGTCGAGATCCAGCTCAAGCGGTTGGAGAACCTGCTCGTCGACCGCAAGATCGTGCTGTCGATCGATCACGACGCGATCGAGTGGCTGGCCTCGAAGGGCTACGATCCGGCATATGGCGCCAGGCCGCTGAAGCGGGTGATGCAGAAGGAACTGCAGGATCCGCTGGCGGAGAAGATCCTGCTCGGCGAGATCCTCGACGGTTCGACCGTCAAGGTCACCGCGGGTTCCGACCGGTTGAACTTCCGCTCGAAGCCGACGGTGGTGGCGACGGAAGCCGCCGCCTGACCCCGGGGAAGTTGAAACGAAAGGGCGCGTCGCATCGGACTGGTGCGGCGCGCTTTGTTATTCCCGGCGACTGCGCATAATCGGCTGCCGATTCGAATGGCTGGGAAGAACTCGATGAAGCTTGACGACTATAACGGCTTCTGCGCCTCGCTGCCCGCTACGACGCATGTGGTCCAGTGGGGCGGGGCCCATGTCTGGAAGGTCGGCGGCAAGGTGTTTGCCATTGGCGGCTGGAACGAGGGCGGCCAGCTTTTCGTCACCTTCAAATGTTCCGAGATGGCCTATGACGTGCTGAAGGATCAGCCGGGCTGCCGGCCTGCGCCTTATCTTGCCTCGCGCGGCATGAAATGGATCCAGCGTCAGACGAGCCAAAGCATGGATGATGCGGCGCTCGAGGACTATCTGCGCGAGAGCCATCGCCTGGTCGTCCTCAAGCTGACCAGACAGGCACGTAACGAATTGGGGCTTGCCAAAGGCTAAAGCGCGTCGCGCTGAAGCGGATTCAGGCGACGCGCTTTTAAGGCTTTGTTTTCATGCATGTCGTTATCGCAAAACCGCTGCACACTTTTGCGCGACATGCATAGCTGATATTCCTCAAGGTAGCGGAAAACCGCCATCTTCATGCCCGGTTCATGTTGGAACCTTAACTTGGGTAACTGGTTTGCTGGCGAAGGGTTCGCCCGCCAGAAACCCAGTCGACCGGAGAGCTTGACCCTCATGCTGCGCTTGATCTTTTCCCTTTCGGCACTCGCGGCCGGGCTGGTGTCTTCCGGTGCGTTCGCCACGCCGAGCGTGGAAGGCGCGCAGAGCGCGCGCCCGACCGAGCGCGGCGCGCTGATGCTGGCTCAGGAAGGCAATATCGACATCTACTACGACGCCAGGGGGAACCGCGTTCTAGTCGATGCCGACACCGGAAAGGTCATCGCCATCCAGCCGCCTGGGAGCAGGACCGACCGCCGCGCGCTTCGCCGGCAGATGCGCATGCAGGAACTCGGCCGCGCGCCGGCCGAGGACGACGACCGCTATTATCTCGACAATCCCGAGGACATGGCCCGCTTCCGCCGCCGGCAGTTGGAGGAGAACGGCCGCGTCATCCCGCCGCCGGTCGATGAGTACGACCCCAACGACGACAATTCCGTCGATGCTTATCCGGCGGCGCCCAACAACGATGAAGGCTATGCGACCACCTATCCGGAGGCGCCGAAGTCCAACACCGTCAAGCGCCAGCCGCTGAACGAGGCGTCGATCGGCCCGGAACAGCCGGGCCAGGGCGAAGTGCTGCAAACCAATCCCGACGCCCAGCCGTCGCCGAACACCGGCGGCAAGGCCACCGTCGATCCATCGCTGTCGCTCGGGGTGCGCCAGGACGTCGCCGCGCTGCAGGTGCTGCTCGACCGCGGCGGCGCCTCGCCGGGCGTGATCGACGGGCGCTTCGGCTCGAATGTCGACAAGGCGCTGGCCGCCTACAACGAGATCAACGGCACCAGTTTGAAATCGACCGATGAAGTCGGCATCCAGGCGGCGCTTGCCCAGTCCGGCGGCGACGCCTTTGCCTCCTACACGATCACGCCGGAGGATGTGGCCGGCCACTATCTCGCCTCGATCCCCGAGGACTACAGCCAGAAGGCCAGGCTCGACTGCATGTGCTACACCTCGGTCACCGAGGCGCTGGCCGAGCGCTTCCACATGGACGAGACCTATCTGAAGTCGATCAACAAAGGGGTCGACTTCAATCGCCCCGGCACGATGATCAAGGTCGCCAATTTCGGCAAGCTGGTGTCGACGCCGGTAGCGCGCATCGTCGCCGACAAGAGCAAGAAGGAAGTCTACGCCTATGATGCGGGCGGCAAGCTGGTCGCGGCCTATCCGGCGACCATCGGCTCGGCCGACACGCCTTCGCCGACCGGCATTCACGCCGTCTCGCGCATCGCGCTCGATCCGAACTACACCTACAACCCGAACATCAATTTCAAGCAGGGCCAGAACGACAAGATTCTCACGATCCCGCCGGGGCCGAACGGTCCGGTCGGCTCGGTGTGGATCGCGCTCGACAAGCCGACCTACGGCATCCACGGCACGCCCGATCCCTCCAAGATCGGCAAGACCGAGAGCCATGGCTGCGTGCGCCTGACCAATTGGGATGCGCGAGAGCTTGCCAAGCTGGTGTCGCCGGGCGTCACGGTGGAGTTCGTCGGCGACCCTTCAGGCGACTATGTGGCGCAGCAGTGAGCCGCGCGGCGCGGCGGCATTGACATCATAGCAAAACTGCAGGCGCCTCTGTGATCACGAGACATGCTCTCGCCGGTCTGCTTTTGATGGTCAGCCAATCCGCATATGCGCAGTCGGACGACGAGATGGCGGCATGCGTCGATCGCGCAAACGGCGCCACGGATAGCCAGGCCGGCTTCGCCACGCGCGGGCTTGCCAAGCCGGTGTCGCCGGGCGCCACGGTGGAGTTCGTCGGCAGCCTTTCAGCCGATTATGTGGCGCAGCAGTGAGCTGCGCGGCGCGGTGGCGTAAATTAGCTGCACCAGCAGGATGAAGACGATGCTGAGCAGCGGCGCGATCAGGCAAAGCGCTGCGCCGATCATCCAGAGGACCTGCGCCTTGACGATGCGATTGTAGACGGTGCGACGCGTTTGCACATCGACGTCCTCGGCGATCATGCCGTTCCTGTCGGCATACCACCAGCTTGCGAACAGCGTGGCGCCCAACGTCAGCAGGTTCAGCCAATAGACCAGCACCGCGACCCTGAATTCCAGAAAATCGGCGAGAAGGTCGGTGGAGAAGGGCAGCAGCGCGACAAAGGCAAGGAAGCACAGATTGAGCGTCGCGAGCCGTCGATCCGATTTCGCGATCAGGCCATGCTGCGCCTGCTGGCCGAACCAGAAGATGGTGAGCGTCAGGAAGCTCAGCGCATAGGTCAGGAACCGTGGCGCCAGCGCCAGGATCGCGGCGAGCAATTCGCTTTCCGAATGCACCGCTTCATGCGCCGGCACCCTGATCTCCAGCACGATCAAGGTCAGCGCGATGGCGAAAACGCCGTCGGTTATGCCGACGATGCGTCCGCGCCCTTCCGCCGACGGTTCGAGCGGACGCTTCATGACTTCCCCTCTCACGCACAATGCTGGAACCTAGCACGCGATCGGCGGTTTGCATCAGAATTGGCGCCCGCCTCGCCATGCGGCCAGGGCCCGGATGATTTCAGGTCGAGTCGACAACGGAAGACCGCTGCTCATTTTCCGGGGGATTGTCCCGACGCAATCTGGTTTCAAGAACAGCCATGCTCTGGCTTGTTGTTGCGGCCGCGACGGAGGACTAAGCAGAGCATCATGTCATCCGCGAACGAAACCACTTCCGATTCGCATTCGCCGGCGCGGGCGAACGGTACGTTCTGTCCGCAGACGCAGCGAAAATTCGTGCTGGTCGCGGCGATTCTCGCCTCGGCGCTCGGCTTCATCGACGGTTCGATCCTGGCGATCGCCATGCCGGCGTTGCGCGTGGATCTCGGCGCCAGCCTGGCGCAGGCGCAGTGGATTTCCAACGCCTATGCGTTGACGCTGTCGGCGCTCATCCTGGCCGGAGGCGCTGCAGGCGACCGGTTTGGCCTGCGGCGCGCCTTCATGACCGGGATCGCGCTGTTCGTCGCTGCCTCGCTCGCCTGCGCGATGGCGCCGGATCCGGCCATATTGATCGCCTTCCGAGCCATCCAGGGCATCGGCGCGGCGATCATGGTGCCGGGCAGCCTCGCCATTATCGCCAAAGCCTATCCGAAGAAGGAGCGCGGCCGGGCGATCGGCATCTGGGCCGCCGCATCGGCGCTGACCACGGCGCTCGGGCCGGTGCTCGGCGGCTTTGCGCTGTCGACTTTCGGCAATGGGATCTGGCGCGCGATCTTCGCCATCAACCTGCCGCTTGGGCTGATCTCGATCTATCTGCTTTTGGCCAAGGTGCCGGCCGACAAGCCGACCGAAAGACGCAGCCTCGATCTCGGGGGGGCGGCGCTGGCGACACTCGCTTTCGGCCTGCTCGCCTACGGGTTGACGGCGATGAATGCCGAAGGCGCCGGCTTGATGTCGGGCCCGGCGATCGTCGCCGGCGTGGTGCTGCTCTTTGTCTTCATCTTTTACGAGTTCAGGCGGCGCGACCCGATGATCGATCTCGGCCTGTTCCGAATCAGGGCCTTTGCCGGCGCCAATCTGGCGACATTCTTCCTTTACTTCGCGCTGTCGGCCAATCTGTTCTACCTGCCGATGCTTCTGATCGCCGGCTGGAGGCTGAGCGAGGCCGAGGTCGGCTTCATCTTCCTGCCGCTGTCGGCGTCGATCGCGCTTTTGTCCGGACCGGTCGGTCAGTGGTCGGATAGGATCGGTCCGCGTTTCCCCATCGCCAGCGGCAGCATGGTCGTGGCCGTCGCCTTCGCCGGCCTGGCGTTGCTCACCCATTTCGGCATCCACGATTTCTGGATCGGGACCTTTCCGCTGATGGCGCTGATGGGACTTGGCATGGCGCAGGTCGTGTCGCCGCTGTCGACGGCGGTCATGACGTCGGTCGAGGACAAGGATACCGGGGCCGCGTCGGGTATCAACAACGCGGTCTCGCGCGTCGGCGGCCTGATCGCTGTGGCGGCCATGGGCTCGCTCGCGGCCTGGGTTTACGCGCGGGTGACCGGCAATGCTTCCGGGATACCCGGTTTCGGCGAGCCGCCCGCATCCGGGCTTGCCGCCAATCTCGATGCGGCGAGAGTTGCGGCAAGCGATTCGGCTTTTGCCGCGGTCGCGGCGATCACGGCGCTGCTTTGCGTGCTTTCTTCACTCACCGCCTGGTTCACGGTTCCCGGACAGGCATCGCCCTGGCCGCAAAAGAGAAACGATTCGCAAGATTAGTTCGGAAGCTGCGAATCAGCCTTGGCGCTGGCGACCTTCAGCGAGTTGCCGTCTTCCTGCTTCAGAAGATCGTCGATGCGCTCACGCTCGCGCTTGAAGGCCACGAGATCGTCGCCTTTCAGCACCTTGCCGACCGGCAGGCGCACACGCATGGGGTCGACCTTGGTGCCGTTGACGATCAGCTCGTAGTGAAGATGCGGGCCGGTGGCGAGACCGGTTTGGCCGAGGTAGCCGATCGTCTGGCCCTGGCGGACGCGCACGCCGGGCTCGATGCCGTTGGCGAAAGCGCTCTGGTGATTGTAGGAGGTCTCGTAGCCATTGGCGTGGCGGATGATGATCTGTTTGCCGTAGCCGCCGGCCCAGCCGACCTTCTCGACGACGCCGTTGCCGGCGGCGATGATCGGCGTGCCGATCGGCGCTGCCCAGTCGACGCCGGTATGCATGCGCACATAGCCCAGAATCGGGTGCCGGCGCGCGCCGAAGCCGGAACGGAATTTGCCGGCGGGCAGTGGATTGCGCAGCAGGAACTGCTCGGCGCTCGAACCATTTTCGTCGAAATAGTCGGTGCCGCCGTCCTGCATCTGAAAGCGGTAGAAATTGCGCGTCTGGCCGCCGAAGGTCGCCGATACATAAAGAAGCTCGGAATCGTCGGAGGTCTGGTCGTCGCCATCAGGCTGCGAGAACAGGACTTCGAGGCGGTCGGCCGGTGAAATCCGCGACTGGAAATCGACGTCGGAGGCGAGAAGCTTGATCAGCTTCTGCGTCATCGCTTTCGACATGCCGTAGGAATAAGCGGCGCGGTAGATGCCGTCATAGACATTGGGCAGGTTGCCGCGCACCACGATGGGCTGCGAATCGTCGAACGCCGTCAAAAGCTCGGGATTTGCCTCCGGCTCCTGCGCCGGCACATACTGGCCACGGTCGTCGAGCGCTATGGTGACGATGTGCGTGGTCTTGTCGTAGACGCTGGTGCGCACGACCTTGGCGATGTCGCCGCGCACCTCGAGGCCGACGCGCAGCACCGTTCCGGCCTTGAGCGCCGGGGCGTTCAACAGCTTGCTGATCGCTTCCGCCATGCCGGTGGCGTCGTCGCCGGTGTAGCCCGAATCGGCATAGGCCTCGGCGATATCGGTATCCTTGGTGAAGGGAATGATTTCCTCGGCAAAGGCCGGCGTCTGGTCGTCGGGCGTGGCGCGCGGCGCCACCGAAACGTTTTCCTGCGTGATCTTCACGTCATAGGAGCCGGCCATCGATTCGGCGAAGGCATCGCCGAATCGCTGCGGATCGATATAGTGCAGCGCGGCCACCTGGACGGCGCCGTCGCTCAAGCCGTTGCCGGCGTCCCGCACCACCTTTTCAACCTCGGCGGCGGAAAGATCGCTCTTTTCGTCAAAGGAAGCGGTCTCGATCGGGAAATCGACCGTCTTCAGGCTCATCTCGCTTTCGACCTTGGCGCCGTAGATCTGCCCGGCGACCGCGGTGGCCGTTGCCGGCTGCGCATTGTCGTCGCTGTCGTCGCCGAACACCTGCATCGGGTCGAACGGCGGGTAGGGGCGGTTGGTGGTGTGGCCGGCGGCCAGGGCCATCTTGATCTGCACGAAGGGCATGGTGTGGATAACTTCGCGGTCGCCGACCTTGGTGACCATCGACACTTCCATGCGCCGCCGGTCCTTTGCGCGGGCGATCTGGCGCGGCGCGACCAGCCTGGTGGTCTTCGCCTGCTCGCCTGAATCATCGCCGCCGCCGGCAAGGCCGATGAGCTCGGCGATTTCCGGCGGGGTCGCCAGTTGCTGGCGGCCATCAAGGGCGGCGAACAGGGCCACGCCCATCAGAACGCTCGATGTAACGCCGGTAAGGAACGTGCCCGACAGCCAGCGTGCCGAGACCTCGCGGCGGTCCGGCGGACCGCTGCGGCCGTCCGCGATCAGCGGCGGCTCGTTGCCGAGTTCGGCTATGACATCTTCCGTGTCTGGCATCCAGAAAGGCTGCTTCTTCCCCGGGCGAACGGCTTGTCGTTATCGTTGCGGCCATGACATTTGCCTGTCACGGCGGTTGAAGTCAACGAAACGGCATGCCGGGGCCGATATCCCCAATCATGCGTTCTGCGCACGGCGCTCTTGTCGTCTGTCGTGGCGGCGCCTCACGCATACGCGCGCGCCTTCCTCGGATATGGGCTGGTTTCACGCCTCAATGCGGCGGCAATAGGGCCTCGTCGTGGATGACCCAAGGGTTGCCGCAAGGGCAGTCGGCTATCGAAAATGGCGGCCGGAAAATTTGTCGCAAAAAATTCAAAAAAGTTCGAAATCGGTGTTGACGCGTCGACGGAGGTCCGACTATATACGGCCCACGAACGAGGGCGGTGCGCCGCTGGCGACGAAGAAGTTTGCTTCTAAGTCTGCCCTCTTTG
>NZ_VFVI01000016.1:0-98768 GCF_006442775.1 Mesorhizobium sp. B2-4-6 | reverse complement strand
GGGTGGAATAGGGGTGGGATTTCATAGAACCGAAGGTCGACGCTGCCCCTCATCCGTCTGCCGGTACCTTCTCCCGGAGAACGGAGAGAAGGAAAGTTCATCACTGCCCCACCGGCAGCAGCTTGAAGTCCGGCAGGTCGCGTAGCGCGAGTTCCGGTCCGGCTGGGGAATAGACGACGAAAAGCTGCATCGGCCGGTCGCCGGTGTTGAGCGTCGAGTGGAAGCGGCTTTCCGGCACGTAGATGGTGCAGCCGGGACCGACCTTGGCCACCACCGGATTGCCGTTCTCGTCCTCGACCATCTGCTCGCCATTGCCGGAGATGACGAAGATGATCTCTTCGGCGCCCGGATGGTTATGGCGGGTGTGGCCCTTGCCCGGCGGCAGGTCGACGACGCCGCCGGAGAAGCGCGTGGCGCCGTTCACCTCCGGCGCGACGGTCAGCGACAGCTTGCCCCAGTCGAAGCCGAAGGCGCTGACATCCTTCGGATAGACGAATACCTTGCTCTTGTCGGCCATTGCCTCATCCCTTCCTTTTCGCGATCTTGACAGATTTGAAATCCGCCGTCTGCCTGGCGATCGCCGCTTCGGCCGGCAGCCGCTCCATCGAGCTCGCACCATAGAAGCCGTGCAGCCCCCCGCAGCGCTCGAGGATGTAGCGCGCATCGTCGGGCATCGAGATCGGCCCGCCATGGCAAAGCAGGATGACGTCCTTGCGCACCGAGCGCGCGGCGTCGGCGATGGCGTCGATCTCGTTCACGCAGGCGTCGAGCGTTTTCGCCGAGGTGGCGCCGATCGAGCCGCCGGTCGTGACGCCCATATGGGCGACGACGATGTCGGCGCCGGCCCGCGTCATGGCGCGCGCTTCGTCCGGATTGAAAACGTAGGGCGTGGTCAGGAGATCGAGCTTGTGCGCCTCGGCGATCATGTCGACCTCGAGGCCGAAGCCCATGCCGGTCTCCTCGAAGCTCTGGCGCATGGTGCCGTCGAACAGGCCTACGGTCGGAAAATTCTGCACACCGGAAAAACCCATCGTCTTCAGTTCGGCCAAAAGCAGCGGCATGATGACGAAGGGGTCGGTGCCGTTGACTCCGGCCAGCACCGGCGTCTTCTTCACCACCGGCAGCACCTCATAGGCCATCTCCTTGACGATCTCGTTGGCGTTGCCATAAGCGAGCAGGCCAGCGGCCGAGCCGCGCCCGGCCATGCGGTAGCGACCGGAATTGTAGATGATGATAAGGTCGATGCCGCCGGCTTCCTCAGCCTTGGCCGACAGGCCGGTGCCGGCGCCGCCGCCGACGATCGGCACGCCGCCGGCGATCATGTTGCGGAATTTTTCCAGGATCGTTTTGCGGGGAATGGCGGCCATGCTTGTCGTCTCTCAGTTTTGGGCGATGTCGAGGAACGCCTCGGCGGCGGCCTTGGCGAATGCGGGGTCGTTGATGTGCAGCGGCAGGCGCGTCACGGTGCGGTCCGTGGTCGGCCGGATCGTATGCTCGATGGCGTCGAACAGTGCCGCGTCGGCGTCCGGATCGAAGAAGGCGCCGCCTTCTATATCCAGCGCCGACACGCCCTTTTCCGGGATCAGGAAACGAACCGGGCCGTCGCAGCGGGCCAGGCGGCCGCCGATCCATTCGCCGATCTTGCGGCATTCCTCGGCCGTGGTGCGCATCAGGGTGACGTTGGGGTTGTGCTCGTAGAACAAGCGTCCGCGATAACGATCGGGGATCGTGGCGGGCGCCCAGAAATTCACCATGTCGAGGGCGCCGACCGAGCCGACATAGGGCAGCTTCGCGCGGGCAATCGCGCCGAAGCGATCCTCGGTCGCGGGCAGCACGCCGCCGAACAGGAAGTCGCAGACTTCGGTCGTGGTGATGTCGAGGACGCCGGCCAGCAGACCGCTGTCGGCGAGCTTCTCCATCGAGCGGCCGCCGGTGCCGGTGGCGTGGAAGACCATGCAGTCATAGCCAGCGCGCAATCGGTCGACGATCGCGGTCACGCAGGGCGTGGTGACGCCGAACATGGTGAGCCCCAGAGCCGGCTTGCCGGCGGCGGCCGGGGCGGGCTTCGCGGCCATTCCGGCGATCGCCTGGGCGGCATTGTGCAGCACGACGCTCGACAGCCGGTTGAGGCCCGCCATGTCGGTCACCGACGGCATCATGACGATGTCGGAGACGTCGACGTAAGGCGCGGTATCGCCGGAGGCCAGCGTCGAAACCATGAGCTTCGGCAGGCCGAGCGGCAGCGCGCGCATGCCGGCGGTGACGATCGACGTGCCGCCGCCACCACCGATGCCGATGACGCCGGCGATGTCGTTGCGCGACCGGATGAAATTGACGAAGGCGGCGCCCATGCCGGCGACGGCGGCGCCGCGATCATCGATGCCGAGAACCGCGCCGGCTCCCTTGGCATGATGCACGGCGACCTCGCTTGCGGGAATGTCGACCGGAACCGTCGCGCCGCGCGTGCCGATATCGACACGTATGACAGCGCCACCGGCCTTGGCGACGGCATCGGCCAGGAAGGCGAGTTCCTCACCCTTGGTGTCGGCGGTGCCGACGACATAGATGCGCCCCATCGGTGGTTTCCCGTCCTCCGACATGTCCGGCATCGCCGTCCGCCTCTTTTGCCCCACCCTCAAGCTCCTCGGCAAAAGCCTCGTCGCTGGTGGGGACCCCATTATTGCCTGGCGTTGCGCCGTTGTTGCCCGGCGTTGCGCCGTTGCAAATTTTTGAGACGCGCGTATCGTATTGATATGGATGTCTCACGTCAACAAGCCGCCTCCAACGGTGGTGCCGCCCAGGCGCCGCCCGTCGAGAAGGGGCCGCGCGCCCGCACAAGGCGACTGATGCTGGAGACGGCGACGAGGCTGATGCAGTCCGGCATGACCCCTTCGGTCAGCGAGGTCGCGGAGGCGGCGGAGGTGTCGCGCGCGACCGCCTACCGCTATTTCCCGAGCCAGGCGGTGCTGGTGCAGGCCGTGGTCGACGAAGGGCTCGGCCCGATCCTGACCTGGAAGTCGGCGTCCGACGATGCCGAGCGGCGCGTGGCGGATCTCTTCGCCACCGCGATGCCGCGCATCGAAGCCTTCGAGGCGACCTTCAAGGCGGCGCTGAAACTGTCCCTCGATCAATGGGCGCGGCGCGAGGCGGGCACGCTCGGATCGGAGCCGGCCTTCAAGCGCGGCCATCGCGTCGACTTGCTGAAGGATGCGATCGCGCCGCTCAAGGGGCGCTTGAAGCCGCGCCAGTTCAAGCGCCTTGCCCAGGCGCTGTCGCTGGTGTTCGGCGTCGAGGTGGTCACGGTGTTGAAGGATATATGGGGACTGGACAGCGCCGAGATGATGTCGATCGCGCAATGGGCGGCGGGCGCGCTGGTGCGTGCCGCGATGGCGGAATCGGAGGCGAAATCGGCGATGCCGAAGGCAACAACGGCCTAAATCTGGTTCGACCAGATTAAGGAGACAGTTTGGAATGCTAGTTGTGATGGGCGGCCTGTGGCAAGGGCGCGGCATACCAAAGAGTAGGAAAAGCGAGGTAAAACAGGCAGATATCGTAATGTTTGGCTTTTTCGGCCGCTGCTGGCCGCTCAAGAAAGCGCTTGACGCCCAGCCGGAATTGGTAATACCAGATCAGTACCGATAAAGCGGATCAAAAGTGAAGGCCGCGATCCATTTCCGGCAGGGCGAGGAGGCCTGGAACCGGAGAGGCGCCATCACAGGAGGAACTACCAGGGCCGGCTTTCGCTGCCAGCCCGCATGAGACGGTAGAATGCGCACAAGGGAGGAAAACTATGCGCAAGTTAGTGACCAGCGTGCTTGCTGGTGTCGGCCTGGCGCTTGCCTGCGGGACATCCGTGCACGCGCAGGAAAAGTCGCTCACCATCTTCTGGGCGGAATGGGATCCGGCCAACTACCTGCAGGAACTCGGCAACGAGTATGAGAAGGAAACCGGCGTCAAGATCACGGTTGAAACCACGCCGTGGTCCGACTTCCAGACCAAGGCATTCACCGAGTTCAACGCCCATGGCGACGCCTATGACCTCGTGGTGGGCGACTCGCAGTGGCTCGGCGCGGGCTCGACCGGCGGCCACTATGTCGACCTGACCGACTTCTTCAACAAGTACAACCTCAAGGAAGTCATGGCGCCGGCGACGGTCAAATACTACGCTGAATATCCCGGCAACAGCGGCAAGTACTGGGCAATCCCGCTCGAGGGCGACGCCGTCGGCTGGTCCTATCGCAAGGACTGGTTCGAGGACCCGAAGGAAAAGGAAGCCTTCAAGGCCAAGTATGGCTACGACCTCGACGTGCCGAAGGATTTCAAGGCGCTGCGCGACATCGCTGAATTCTTCTACCGGCCGGACCAGAAGAAATACGGCATCGCCATCTACACCGACAATTCCTATGACGCGATGGCGATGGGCTTCGAGAACGCCCTGTTCTCCTACGGCGGCGAGCTCGGCGACTACTCCACGTACAAGGTCGACGGTATCGTCAACTCCGACAAGGCCGTCGCGGCACTGGATGCCTACAAGGAACTCTACAAGTTCACGCCTCCGGGCTGGGCCAAGTCGTTCTTCGTCGAGGACAACCAGGCGATCACCGAGAACCTCGCGGCGATGAGCATGAACTACTTCGCCTTCTTCCCCTCGCTGATCAACGAGTCGTCAAATCCGAACGCCAAGAACACCGGTTTCTTCGCCAATCCTCCGGGACCGAATGGCGACCAGTTCGCGGCTCTCGGCGGCCAGGGCATCTCCATTGTCTCCTATTCGCAGAAGCAGGACGAGGCGATGAAGTTCCTGGAATGGTTCATCAAGGACGACACCCAGAAGAAATGGGCGGCTCTCGGCGGCTATACCTGCAGCGCCGCGGTGCTGAAATCGCCGGAATTCCAGAGTGCAACGCCGTACAACAAGGCCTTCTACGAGACCATGTTCAAGGTGAAGGACTTCTGGGCTGTGCCGGAATATGCCGAACTGCTGCAGCAGCTCAACCAGCGCGTCTATCCCTACATGATCGGCGGCTCGGGCACCGCCAAGGAAACGCTGGACGCGCTTGCCGCCGACTGGAACGCGACCTTCAAGAAATACGGCCGCGTGAAGTAACCGACATGCCTCACGGAGGAGGCTTCCCATGCCTCCTCCGTTTGCTTTTTCGAGAATCCGGAGCAGGGTTTTGGCGAGCACGATGATCACTACGCTGGACAGGTCCTCGCGGGCCGCAGCGCGCGGCCTCAGCGACATTTCGATCCGCAATCTCTTCATCATCCCGACGATCCTGTTCCTGATCGTCTTCAACATCTTTCCGTTGATCTATTCGCTCGGTTATTCCTTCACCGATTTCCGCGCGTCGACCAACGCGCCGGCTAATTTCGTCGGGCTGCAGAACTATCGCGATCTGCTCAACGACCCCTATGTCTGGTCGAACTTCGCCATCACCGCGAAATACGTGATTGTCTCGGTCGTCGGACAACTGCTTGTCGGCTTTGGCGTGGCGATGCTGCTCAACCGGGATATTCCGCTCAAGGGCCTTATCACTACGCTGCTGTTGCTCCCGATGATGCTGTCGATGGCCGTCGTCGGCCTGTTCTGGAAACTGCTTTACGACCCTTCATGGGGCGTCATCAACTATGCGCTCGGGCTCGGCAATTTCGAATGGCTGGCAGACCCGAAAATGGCGCTCTATGCAGTCGCCTTGACCGATATCTGGATGTGGTCGCCCTTCGTCATGCTGCTGTCGCTGGCCGGCCTCTCGGCGGTGCCCAAACATCTCTACGAGGCCGCGGCGATCGACCGCGCCGGCCCGTTCTACACCTTCTTCCGCATCACCCTGCCGCTGGTCGCGCCGATCCTGATGATCGCGGTCATTTTCCGCACCATGGAAGCGTTCAAGACCTTCGATCTCGCCTACATCCTGACCAGCCAGCCGACGGCCGAACTTATCTCGATCCGGCTCTACAAGATGGCTTTCCAGGAATGGCAGACGGGGCGCTCCTGCGCCATGGCCTACATCGTGCTGATCATGGTGCTGGCGATCACCAACATCTACGTCAAATACCTCAACAAAGTGAAGGAGCGCTGACAGATGGCCGCCGTCCGCACTTCTTCAGAAATCACCTTCAACCGCATCGCCATCGTCATCGTTCTGCTGGTGACGATCATTTTCCTGGCGCCAATCTACTGGATCGCCTCGACGGCATTCAAGCCGCGCGCCCTCGCCACCACCATCCCGCCGACGGTCATCTTCCAGCCGGAGATATCGCCCTTCGTGAAGCTGTTCACCAAGCGGTCCCAGATGCGCAATCCGCCGACGCCGGAAGAATATGCGGCCGCCCCGTGGTGGGAGCGCGTCGTCTTCGATGGCGGCGAAAAGATCGTGCGCGACGGCAAGGGCGAGGTGCAATGGTCGGGATATCCAAGCCGCTTCCTGAACTCGCTCATTGTCGCCATCACCTCGACCGTGCTGGCGGTCGGCATGGGAACCTTCACCGCCTATGGCTTCTCGCGGTTCAGAGTGAAGGGAGAGGCGGATTGGCTGTTCTTCATCCTGTCGACACGCATGTTGCCGCCGGTGGTGGTGGCGATCCCGATGTTCCTGATGTACCGGGCCGTGGGGCTGAACGATTCCCATCTCGGGCTGATCATCCTCTACACCGCCTTCAACCTGTCCTTCTCGGTCTGGCTGATGAAAGGCTTCATCGACGAAATTCCGAAGGAATATGAGGAGGCGGCACTCGTCGACGGCTACACGCGCATGGAAGCCTTTTTCAAGATCGTGCTGCCCGAAGCCGCGACCGGCATCGCCGCAACCGCGGTGTTCTGCTTCATCACGGCGTGGAACGAATATGCCTTCGCGCTGATCATGACCAATCGCCGCGCGCAGACGGCGCCGCCCTTCATCCCGAGCCAGGTCGGCTCCGGCCTGCCCGACTGGACGGTGATCGCCGCCGGAACGTTCCTGTTCCTGCTGCCGGTCGCGATCTTCACCTTCCTGCTCCGCAACCATCTGTTGCGCGGCATGTCCTTCGGAGCGATCCGCAAATGAGCTTTCGCGCGATCAACGAGAAATATCTGGAGCCTGGATCGCAGATCCTGATGGTGCTTGGCATCGTCGCGCTCTGCCAGCCATGGAACATGCCGCTCCACACTTACGGCGTGACGATCATCCTGATCGGCCTGATCGGCTTCAACGTCACCTCCAAGATCCCACGCGAGGAGCAGGCCGGCACCGGACACGGAGCCGACCAGCAGGCGCACAACGCGGGGGCACAGCATTGACCCACATCGAGCTTCGCGGCGTCCAGAAATTCTTCGGCGCCGTCCAGGTCATCAAGGACCTGAACCTCAAGATCGACGACAACGAGTTCATCGTGCTGCTCGGACAGTCGGGCTGCGGCAAGACGACGACGCTGCGCGCCATCGCCGGGCTGGAGACCATAGACCAGGGCGACATATTGATCGACGGCAAGCCGGTGCAGCACCTCAAGGCTGCCGACCGCGACATCGCCATGGTGTTCCAGTCCTTCTCGCTCTATCCGCATATGAACGTCTACGAGAACATCGCCTTTCCGCTGCGCGCGACGCGCAAGAGCAGGAGCGAGATCGACACCGAGGTGCGCTCGGTGGCCAAGACGCTGCAGATCGCCGATCTCCTCAACAAGAAGCCTTCGGCGCTGTCTGGCGGCGACATGCAGCGCGTGGCCATCGGCCGGGCGCTGGTGCGGCGCCCGAAGGCGATGCTGATGGACGAGCCGATCGGCGCGCTCGATGCCAAGCTGCGCGAGGAAATGCGCGCCGAGATCAAGCGGCTGCATATCAAGCAAGGCTCGACCAGCATCTATGTCACGCACGACCAGATCGAGGCGATGAGCCTCGCCGACCGCATCGTCATCATGCATGAGGGCGTGCTGCAGCAGGTCGGCACGCCGGACGAGGTCTATTCGCATCCGGCCAATCTGTTCGTCGCGCAGTTCGTCGGCAGCCCGGTGATGAACGTGGCTGAGGCGACGGTCGCCGAGAATGCGTCGGCAGCTTCCGTCTCCGTCGGCGGCGCGGCCACCGGCTTCGAGTTTCCGCGCGCACTGCTTTCCAAGCTCAACGGCCATGCCGGCGGCCAGCTGACGCTCGGCATCCGGCCGGAAGGCGTGCTGGTGCGCCGCGAGGCGACGGACGGCTTCCTGCCAGTCGAAACGCAGATCGTCGAGCCGCTGGGATCCTTCGATATCGTCGATCTCAAGGTCGGCTCCAAGATGCTGCGCGCCCGCACCAAGAGCGGCTTCATCGGTGGTGCGGGCGAAAAGGTCTATGCGCGGATCGATCCTTCGCAGGCGCATTTCTTCGACGCCGCGAGCGGCAAGTCGCTCGGAGTGAGATTGTAATGGCCCATATCCAGCTGAAGAACATCTCCAAGACGTTCGGCACCCACACGGCTCTGTCCAATCTCGATCTCGACATCGCCGACGGCGAATTCTTCGTGCTGCTCGGCGAGACGGGCGCCGGCAAGACGACGACGCTGAGGATGGTCGCGGGCCTTGAGAAGCCGACCGAGGGCCAGGTCTTCATCGACGGCGTCGACGTCGCCGACTGGGGCGCTGCCGAACGCGACGTGGCGCTGGTGCTGCAGCAGTATTCGCTCTATCCGCGCTACACGGTGCGGCAGAACCTCGAATTTCCGCTAAAGCCGAAGATCCGCCGGCTGCCGGATGCCGAGATCAAGGACCGCGTGGCGCGCGCGGCCCGCACGCTCAGGATCGAGCACCTTCTCGACCGCAAGACGGATCGGCTTTCCGGCGGCGAGATGCAGCGCGTGTCGATCGGCCGGGCGATCGTGCGCAAGCCGCGCGTGTTCCTGATGGACGAGCCGCTGTCGGCGCTCGACGCCAAGCTGCGCGAGGCGCTGCGCACGGAATTGAAGAACCTGCAAATGCAACTCGGCGCCACATTCCTGTTCGTCACGCATGACCAGATCGAGGCCATGTCGATGGGCGACAAGGTCGGCGTGCTCAACCACGGGCGCATCGTTCAGACCGGCACGCCGCATGAGATCTACAACAATCCGCGCGACACCTATGTCGCGAGCTTCGTCGGTTCGCCGCCGATGAACCTCATCGACGGCAGGCTGGTCAACGACCGCGCCGTGATGGCGCCGATGAATTTCGAGCTGCCGCTGACGATTGGGGCCAAGACTTTTGGCGGGGGCAGGACGAGTGGCGCGACCGACGGTCGGCCACTCGTCTTCGGCATCCGTCCGGAGGACGTCTACCTGGAGACCGGCGCGCCGGTCGAGGCACGCGTCCACGACGTCGAGAATCATGGGGTGGAGAAGATCCTGACGCTCAGGGTGGGCGAAACGATGCTGCGGGCAACCGTGCCGGCCAGGACCGATGTCGCGATCGAGCAGCCGGTGCGCTTTGCCTGGAACCCCGACAAGGTGGTGCTGTTCGACAAGGGCAGCGGCGTCAGCCTGCGGCACGCCGGATAGCGGTCTCCTTGGCCTGCTGCCTTATTTCGGCAGATAGGTCTCGTAGGGCGTGCAATTGATCAGCAGGATCACGCATTCGGTGTCCGACAGGCAGGCATCGTCATGCATTTCGTCGGCCTTCTGGGTCCAGTAGGAGCCGGGCGGCAACTCGACCCTGGTGGCTTCGCCGCCCTGCATCTGCCAATGCGCCCCAGAGGCCCTTGTTGACCACGGCGCGGTAATCGGCGGTGTGGGCGTGCACGGGCGCGCGCCAGTTGCCGGGGACTTTCAGCAGGGTGCCGGCCGGACCTTTTGCGCGTTCGCCCCATAGCGGACCGAGGTGGCCCGGCGCTTCGGCTGCTTGTGATCAGGATTGTTCGTCGGCGCCGGCGTGACGGAAATGGCTCGGCGCAACGCCCATCACCCGCTTGAAGGCGCGGCTGAAGGAGGCTTCCGAATCGTAGCCCAGCCTCGACGCCGCCACCGAAACCCGCATGCCGTCGCGGGTGAACCATTGCCGCGCCTGGTGCATGCGCACGCGCAGCACATATTTGGCCGGCGTCTCGCCGACCACGGTGGCGAAGCGCTGCGCAAAGGCGGAACGTGAGGCCCCCATCATCCTGGCCAGCGCCTCGACCGTCCAGTCGCGCTCCGGCTGCAGGTGGATGGCGGCGAGCACCTTGCCGACATCCGGGTTGCGCACGGCGGCGATCCATCCGGTGGCGTCGCCGCAGCCATTCTCCACCCAGGAGCGGATGATGGTGGCTGCGAGCACGTCGGCCAGGCGGGCGAGGATGCCGCCGGAGCCGACGCGATCCATCGTCACCTCGCCGGCCATCGCGTCGAGCAGATGCTGGATGCCCGGCGCGTTGGCCATCAGCTTATGCGCCTGCATCAGGTCGGGCATCATCTCCAGCAGCGGATGCGAGCCGTCGAGGTTGAAATGCATGCTGCCGCAAAACAGCAAGGTCTTGCAGCCATCGCAGCCGTTCGAGACGTCGTAGATGTTCTCGCATACGGGCTCGATCGTGTAGCGGCCGATCGGCACCGGCGGCACGCCGGGCGCGCTCGCCAGCACATGCTCGTCGCCGCGCGGGATCAGCAGCGCGTCGCCCACCGAGAGCTCTATCCATTCCTTGGCCGGCGAAAACAGCCAGCAGCCCTGCTGTCCGATGAAATGGAAGCGCGCCGCCTTCTGCGCGGGGAAGGAAACGGCCCAGGGCTCGCCAAGCACGCAGCGGCCGTAATCGACGCCGTCAAGGCGCAGGCCGCGCAACATGTCGGTCAGCGGGTCGCCCGAAGCCTGCAGAATGGTTTTGGACGAATTGTAATTCATCTCGGCGTTTCTAGCATGGAAACTCCAGCCAGTCACTCCCTATGTTGCGCTGCAGCCAAATGTTGCGCCGCAACCAAATCGAACTGACAGAGCCGCCCACCGGCATGTAACGGGTGGAGTCCGATCTGGTCATCTCTTGCGTGGCGCCGCAAACAGATCGGAGATTTTGCCATGACCGAACCCGCAACGGGCGCCGTCGACGCCACTATTCTGGACGCAAGCGAGCCGGACGAACGAACCGAACCGGCCTGGGGGGCGGTGGTCTCGCTGGCGCTCGGCGTTTTTGGCCTGGTGACCGCCGAATTCCTGCCCGCCAGCCTGCTGACGCGGCTGGCGCAGGATCTCGGCGTCAGCGAAGGCGCCGCCGGCCAGGCGGTGACGGCGACAGCCGTCGTCGGCGCGATCGCGGCGCCGACCATGGCGATCGTCACCAAGCGGCTCGACCGCCGGCTGGTCATGTGGATACTCTCCGTCCTTTTGATCGTCTCCAACCTCGTCGCCGCCTTCGCGTCCTCGCTCACCATGCTGCTTCTTGCCCGCGTCGTGCTGGGCGTTGCGCTTGGCGGTTTCTGGTCGATGTCGGCGGCCATGGCGCTGCGGCTGGTGCCGATGCGGCTGATGCCGCGCGCCATGTCGATCATCCTCACCGGCGTCTCCGTCGCCACGGTCACGGCGGCTCCTGTCGGCGCCTATGTCGGCGATACCTGGGGCTGGCGCACCGCCTTCATGATCGCGGCGGTCGTCGGCGGGCTGGCGCTGCTGGTGCAGCTCGCCACCCTGCCAAGCCTGCCGCCGACGGCGGTCGCGAGCTTCCGCACGCTGGCCGAGGTGCTGAAGCGGCCGATGATCCGCATCGCGCTGCTGGTCGTTCTGCTGGTCGCCTCCGGTCAGTTTGCCGGCTTCACCTATGTGCGGCCGTTCCTGGAGATGGTGCCGGCGATGCCGATCGAAACCATCTCGCTGGTGCTGCTCGCCTATGGCATCGGCGGCTTCTTCGGCAATTTCGCCGGCGCCTTCCTGGCCGAGCGCAACCTGAAGATGGCGGTCGGCCTGGCGCCGCTGCTGATCGCCTTGTCGGCGGCGGCGCTGCTCGTGCTCGGCGCCTCGCCGATAACGGCGGCGGTCGCGGTCACCGCCTGGGGCTTTGCCTTCGGCGCCGTTCCGGTCGGCCTGCAGACCTGGCTGGTGCGCGCCGCGCCCGACCAGGCCGAGAGCGCCGGCGGTCTGATGGTCGCGACCTTCCAGGTGGCGATCGCGCTTGGCGCCGTCGTCGGCGGCCTTCTGGTCGATCACGCCGGTGTCGCCACCGCCTTCGCCTATAGCGGCGTGGCGACCTTGCTGGCGGCGCTGGTGGCCTTCCTGATGGGACCGAAGCAGGCTGCCGAGTAGCTAAGACTGCTTGCCTTCTCAGACATCGGCCCGGCGGCTCTCACGAGCGCCGGGCCGATAATTCTTAGCTTCAGGCCGAGCGGCCGTCGAACTCGAAGACTTCGATGGTCGCCAGATCGACGTCTTCCAGGCAGTTGATGTTGACATAGGCGGATCGTTCGTTGCCCTCACTGACATCCTCGGCAAACGGGTGCATGCCACAGGTGCGGCAGAAACGATGCGCGATCGTGCCTTTGCCGAATGTGTAGCGGCCGAGGTCGTCGCCCCAGGCGACCAGATTGAACTTCTCATGCGGCACGGCCCACAACAGCGCGCCCTTGCGCCGGCAGATCGAGCAATTGCAGCGCACGGCCATGCCGAGCTCGCCCTCGACCTCGAACGCCACCTTGCCGCAGTGGCAGCTGCCTTTGTACAGCATCAGCATCTTCCCATCGCTGGCAGGGTGCAAAGGCGCGCCTGCCGGGTTACCTCTTGGCTGGCCCAACACAGGCCGCGCCTAAAAGACGTTGCAACTTTGCAGGGCCCGACATCGAAAATGCAATCCATCCGAGACCGGCTTGAAATCATCCTGTCACGTCTTGCCAATCGCGCGGTCGACGAGAAGGTCTACACGAAACTCTACGCCGAGGCGGCGCGTGCAGCCGCCGATGCGGCCGATGCCCGCCGCAAGGCCGGTATGAGCCTCGGACCGCTCGACGGGCGCATCGTGTCGATCAAGGACCTGTTCGACGTCGCCGGCGAGCCGACGGCGGCCGGATCGCTGATCCATGCCGAGGCCCCAGCCGCCGCGCGAGACGCGGCGATCCTGCAAAGGCTGCGCCAGGCGGGCGCCGTGATCCTCGGCAAGACCAACATGACCGAGTTCGCCTTCACCGCGATCGGCGACAATCCGCATTACGGCACGCCGGGCAATGCCGCCGATGCAAGCCTGATCCCGGGCGGGTCGTCATCGGGGGCGGGCGTTGCGGTCGGCGAGGGCACGAGCGACATCTCGATCGGTTCGGACACCGGCGGCTCGGTGCGCATCCCGGCCTCGCTCAATGGCGTCGTCGGCTTCAAACCGACGGCGGGGCGCGTGCCATTGACCGGCGCCTTTCCGCTGTCGATGACGCTCGATTCGATCGGCCCGCTTGCCGGCAACGTCGCCGATTGCGCGATCGCCGATGCGATCATGGCGGGAACTGAGCCAACGGCGCTTCGGCCGGTCCCACTCGCCGGCCTGCGCGTCGGCATTCCGCGCGGCGACTTGTTCGGCGAGACGCAAGCGGAGGTCGCCGCGGCTTTCGAGGGCTGCATCGACCGGATCGGGCTAGCCGGCGCCCGTGCTGCCGATTTGTCCATCGACGATCTCATCGCCGAGATGCGGGCCGCCACCAAACGCGGGACCATCGCTTCCATGGAAGGTGCGGAAGTGCATGCCGACTGGCTGGCGAGCGGCGCTTCGGTACCGGTCGATCCGCATGTCACCGGGCCGTTGTCGCGCGCGCTGGCCGTTCCCGCTTCCGCCTATATCCGCACGATCCGCCGTCGCGGCGAGCTTGTGGCAGCCATGGCGGAACGCCTGGAGACGATCGATGTGCTGGCATTGCCGACCGTGCCGATGGTCGCGCCCTCCATTGCCGCCATGGCCGGCGACGAAGCGCTGCGCGACAAGACGGAAGGGCTGCTCTTGCGCAACACGCAGGTCGCCAACCAGTTCGACCTCTGCGCGATCTCGCTGCCGATGCCCGGCACCAAGCTGCCGGCTGGTTTGATGCTGGTGGGCAAGCACGGGCATGACAGTCATCTGCTGCGCATTGCTGCCGCGGTCGAGACCTTGCTTGGCCGTTGATAGGGCGCGGCGAACCGACGCAAATTCGGCGCCCGGGAATTCGCTGTCTCGCTGTCATCACTGGCTGCATCGTCGGGATGGTCGCCGGGAACTAAAGCGCGTCGCGTCGAAACGGATTCACGCGACGCGCTTTAGGTCCTTGTTTTGATGCATGTCGTTGTCGCAAAACCGAGGTCACTTTTTGCGCGACATGCATTAACCGTCGGCCGGAAAGCGCCGCCTGTAGCGCTCGACGACTTCCGGATTGCGCAGATTGACCGGCAATTTGCCGGCGAGCACCAGCAACGCCTCGCCGGCGGCGCCGACCCCCATGCGCATCATAGATTCCTCGGTGATGCCGGCCATATGCGGGGTGACGATGACATTGTCGAAGCCGAAATAAGGATGGTTGGGCGGCAGCGGCTGCGTGGAAAAAACGTCGAGCGCGGCGCCGCCGATGCGGCCCTTTTGCAGCGCTTCGATCAGCGCCTCGTCGTCGACCACCGGGCCGCGCGAGACATTGATCAGCAGCGCGTTGGGCTTCATGCGGGCGATGCGCTCGCGGCCGATCAGGCCGCGCGTCTCCTCCGTCAGCGGGCAGCAGAGCACGATGATATCGCTCTGCTCGACCAGCGCGTCGACCGACAGGAAGCCGACACGTTCGGGCGCCGGACGCAGGCTTCGCGTGGTCGCCACGACATTGAGGTCGAAGCCGTGCGCGGCGATATGGCCGACGGCCTGGCCGACCGCGCCGAGGCCGACGATGCCGATCGTCTTGCCGGCCAACTCGCTGGTCGAATTGGCATGCTCGCGCCCGGCAAGCCAGCCCTTGGCGCGCAGGTCGCGGTCCATCGCTCGGAAGCGCCGCAGCAGGGCAAGGGCCACGAACATCACATGCTCGGCGACAGAGCGGGCATTGACGGCGGGCACGTTCGCCACCAGCACGCCGGCGGCGGTCGCCGCCTCGACCGGGATCATGTCCAGCCCGGCACCGTGGCGGATCGCGGCGCGCAGGCTCGAAGCACCCGCAAACAGCTCCGGCGGCAGCGGCGCGCGCACGATGACGATGTCGGCGTCGCTCGCTTCGGCGGTCAGAGTTTTGGCATCGAGCGCGGAGGCTACAGCCAACCGCCCGGCCCCGGCCAGCATCGCCGTGGCGCGCGGATGCAGCGGATGCGTCGAGAGTATCTTGCGCATGAGGTTTTGTTTTTCTCCGCATTTCCGCGACGCCAAGCGATAACGCCTGGCTGCAAAATGCTCTAGGCCTTTTCGAGCGCCGCGCTTTCCGGCTCCGTTGCTCGGCCTTCGATGATCCCCTTCCAGTAGCTCTCGGCGCCCTGCAAATGGGCGTTCATCAGGGCCTGGGCGAGGTTGCCGTCGCGACGCAACAGCGCTTCGTAGATCTGGATATGCTCGGCATGCGAGCGCACGCTGCGTTCGGGATCGTTGAAATAGATCGGCAGGCGCTGCTCGCCCATCAGGTAATAGACGCTGCAGATGTTGTGGAAGACGCTGTTCTTGGTCGCGCGCACGATCTCGAGGTGGAACTCGCGGTCCTCCTTGGCGAGGCCTTCGCCGGCGGCGATGCGCTCTTCGGAGGCCTTCAGGATCTCGCGCAGGCGTTCGAAGTTTTCCTCGGTGGCGCGCGAGCAGGCAAGCTCGGCCGCCTTGATCTCGTGGATCTTGCGCAACTCGACGGTCTCGTAGATCTGCACCGGATCGAGCGGCAGGCCCGCGCGGGCGAAAAGCGCCAGCGCTTCCACGCTCGCCTGCTTGGTGTCGATATAGATGCCGGACTTGGCGCGTCGCTCGACGATGCGCATGGCTTCCAGGATGGCCAGCGCTTCGCGGATCTGGCCGCGGCTGACGCCGAAATGCTCCGCCAGCTCGCGCTCCGAGGGCGTGCGGCCGGACTCCTTGTCCGAGTTGGCGAAGAGGTAGGCGGCAAGTTCCGCGAGAAGGTTCTTTTCTTTCATCGTCAAATACGTTGCGCGTGCGCCTCCAGGAATCGCTCGGAGATGGTGAAACCCAATCCAGGCTTTTCAGGGATCGCTATCATACCGTCCTTCGCTTCGACAGTCTCCTCGACAAGGTCGTGGATCATCGGGTTGGCGCCGAGCGAATATTCGATGATGAAGCTGGCGGGCGAGGCGGCACAGACATGCAGCCCGGCAAAGAAGCAGGGCGCGCCGGCCCACAGGTGCGGCGCGAAACGCAGGTTGAAGGCGCTGGCGATGGTGCCGATCTTCATCGCCTCGCTGATGCCGCCGCAAAACGCCGGATCCGGCTGGAAGATGTCGGCCGATTTCAGCACCGCCAGATCGCGGAAGGCGTAGCGCGTCGCCTCGCTTTCGCCGGTGGCAATCGGCGTCGCGCCCGAGGCGCGCACCTCGGCCATGCCCGGCTTGTCGTCGGCGATCACCGGTTCCTCGAACCAGGCAAGGTCGAGATCGGCGGTGAGCTTGATGAAGCGCTTGGCCTCGGCGACAGTGTAGGTGCCGTGCGCGTCGACCATCAGCTCGACATCCGGCCCGATCGCCTGCCTTGCGGCGCGCACGCGCGCGGCCGAGACATGTGGGGCGCCGTCCATGGCGCCGACGCGCATCTTCAGCGCCTTGAAGCCGCCCTTGGCGACATAGGATTTCAACTGCTCGCCGATGGCGTCGGCGGCGGCCCAGCCGCCCGAGGCATAGGCCTGCATGCGCTCGACCTTGCGGCCGCCGAGCAGCCGCCACACCGGCTGCCCAACCGACTTGCCAAGGATGTCCCAGAGCGCGATGTCGACGGCGCTGATCGCCGCCACGCTCATGCCGCGCCGCGCCAGCTGCGGCATGGCATGGCCGGCATGCGCGGCCGTCTCGTGCCGCACGCCGTTGTAGAGCATTTCCCAGATGATGCCGATGTCGGCCGGATCGCGGCCGATGAGCTGCGGGCCGACCTCATGGTTGAGCATATGGACAAGCGCGCCATAGCTGCCGGCGCTGCCGGCGGCGTTCTTGCCCTCGCCCCAGCCGACCAGGCCGTCGTCGGTCTCGATGCGCACAATGGCGGCGTCGAACGTCGTTACCTGACCGAAGTCGCTGCGATGCTGCTTCGCGACTTCGATCGGGATACGAACCCACCAGGCCTGGACGCGTTTGATGCGCATGTTTTCCCTTCGGCCCCTCCGCCCGCCGGGTGGAAGGGATAGGTTTCAATCGGAGGCCTACTTGATCAGCGGCAGCAGCGTTTCGGCGGTGATGCGCATCTGGTCGGTGTAGAATTTTTCCGTGAGCACGCTGGAGCCGTGGTCCTGGATGAACTTGAGCTGCTCGGGCGAGATGTCGACCGGATTGCGCTCGACCATCTCCGGATAGGGCGCCGCCGGCGTGCGGTCGACGGGCGCGACGAACTCGTTGGTCAGCGCGCCGTCATAGCCGACTTCCTTCAGCGTGCGCACGATCTTCGGCCAGTCGATCTGGCCAAGGCCGGCGGCGAAGCGGTTGTTGTCGGCGACATGGAAATCGAACAGGCGCTTGCCGACCTGGCGGATCGCGTCATAGACGTTAAATTCCTCCATGTGGATGTGGTAGGCGTCGAGGCAGACGCCGCATTCGGGGCTCACCGCATCGGCGAGCGCCAGCGCCTGGGCGCCGCGGTTGAAGAGATAGGTCTCGAAGCGGTTGAGCGGCTCGACGGCGATCCTGACGCCGACCTTCTTGGCATGGGTGAAACACTCGCGCGTGGCGTCGACCACCCAGCCCCATTCCTCCGCCTCGGTGCCGTCCGGCACGACCTTGCCGACGGTCGCGGGGACCAGCGTGATGATCTCGCCGTCGAGCTCGCTCACCATGGTGAGCACGTCCTTGACGTACTGGACCGAGCGCTCGCGCTGGCCCTGGTCCTTGGCGGCGAGGTTGCGCTC
This sequence comes from Mesorhizobium sp. B2-4-6, assembly GCF_006442775.1. Taxonomy (NCBI): domain Bacteria; kingdom Pseudomonadati; phylum Pseudomonadota; class Alphaproteobacteria; order Hyphomicrobiales; family Phyllobacteriaceae; genus Mesorhizobium; species Mesorhizobium sp. B2-4-6. The sequence goes on along the minus strand of NZ_VFVI01000016.1, from coordinate 80,868 downwards.
GCCCAGCATCAGCGTCACCGAACCCCAGCAGCGGATGCCGTGCTCCCTGAGCAGCGCACGCGTCTCCTTGGTCTTGTACTGCTCGGGCTCGCCGGAAATCTCGATCGATTCATAGCCGAATTTCTTGATGCGCTTGAGCGTCACCTCCAGCGGCTCCGCCCGCATCCAATTGTGCGTCGAAAGATGCATGGTCTATCCTTCCCAGAATTCGCCTGTCACGTTTACCCGCGACGCCTCCGACAGAGGCGGCCGCACGATTCCTCCCCAAGGCGCCGCCAGCATTTTTCCTCGAAACTGGTTCGACCAATTGGGCCTGCCATGACCTCTACAGCAAATTTTCATGCACGGCAAGAAGTGGCCAGCGACAGCTCCGTCAGTCAAGCAATTCTCTGATTTTATAAGGTAATTTCCCCCGTTCGTTTGGAAATCCGCCCCATCTTCGCTGTTTTCGACCGCTTGACCGAATTACCGGATTTGGTAATACCAGAATGGCGCGGCGCATAGACGCCGACAGTATTGACCAAACAGGCTGGCCCTCACTTCAATCGGCGCTATGCTTGGTCGCGAAAACAATGAGGGAGGATGCCGATGCCGACGACGATGAAGGGTCCCGGCCTGTTTCTGGCGCAGTTCGCGGGCGATGCCGCGCCGTTCAATTCACTGACTTCGATCACCAAATGGGCGGCCGGGCTGGGCTACAAGGGCGTGCAGATCCCGACCTGGGACGGACGCCTGTTCGACCTCAAGAAGGCGGCGTCGTCGAAGGCCTATTGCGACGAGGTGAAAGGCATCTGCGCCGATGCCGGCGTCGAGATCACGGAACTGTCGACGCATCTGCAGGGCCAACTGGTCGCCGTTCATCCGGCCTATGACGCACAGTTCGACGGCTTCGCGCCGGCCGAGGTGCACAACAACCCCAAGGCGCGCCAGAAATGGGCGGTCGAGCAGATGAAGTTCGGCGCCAAGGCATCGAGGAATCTCGGCCTCAAGGCCTCGGTGACCTTCAGCGGCGCGCTCGCCTTCCCCTACCTCTATCCGTGGCCGCAGCGGCCGCCAGGCCTGATCGAGGAAGCGTTCGCCGAGCTTGGCAAACGCTGGAAGCCGATCCTCGACGTCTATGACGAGAACGGCGTCGATGTCGGCTATGAAATCCACCCCGGCGAAGACGTGTTCGACGGCGCGACCTTCGAGATGTTCCTCGACGCGGTCGGCGGCCACAAGCGCTGCAACATCAATTACGACCCGTCGCATTTCCTGCTGCAGCAGCTCGACTATCTCGAGTTCATCGACATCTATCACGAGCGGATCAAGGCGTTCCACGTGAAGGATGCCGAGTTCAACCCGACCGGGCGGCAAGGCGTCTATTCCGGCTACCAGGGCTGGGTGAACCGGGCGGGCCGCTTCCGTTCGCTGGGCGACGGACAGGTCGATTTCAGCGGCATCTTCTCCAAGCTCACCCAGTACAACTACGATTCCTGGGCGGTGCTGGAATGGGAATGCTGCCTGAAACATCCCGAGGACGGAGCGGCCGAAGGCGCGCCCTTCATCCAGCACCACATCATCCGGGTGACCGAGAAGGCCTTCGATGATTTCGCCGGCGGCACGAGCGACAAGAAGCTGCTGCGCGCCATGATGGGGATTTAGCTCGCTCGCGAACTCCCCCTGAGGAGGTTCGGCTACAGGTCCGGATGGGATTGATCCCAATCGCAGCGGACTCTTATGTCTCCACCTTGACGCTGCGCGTCGCCCCTCGCCACAAGGGGAGGGTGAGGAGCCAAACAGAGAGGACAAAAAATGGTCGGCGCATCGAAGTCGGAAACGGGAGGCGGCCCGATCCGCTACGGCATGGTCGGCGGCGGGCAGGGCGCTTTTATCGGCGCGGTGCATCGCATCGCGGCGCGCATGGATAACGACTTCGTGCTGGTGGCCGGCGCGCTGTCGTCGGATCCGGCGCGGGCGAAGGCCTCGGCCGAAGAACTCGGGCTCGATCCGTCACGCAGCTACAGCTCCTATGCGGAGATGGCCAAGGCTGAGGCCAAACGCCCCGACGGCATCGAGGCGGTGGCGATCGTGACGCCCAACAATGTCCATGTGCCGGCGGCCAGGGCCTTCCTTGAGGTCGGTATCCACGTCATCTGCGACAAGCCGCTGGCGACCTCTCTGGCCGAGGCGAAGAAGCTTGCCGCCCTGGTCGAGAAGACCGGCAAGGTGTTTGTGCTCACGCACAACTACACCGCCTATCCGATGATCCGGCAGGCGCGCGAGATGGTGGCCAAGGGCCAACTCGGCGACATCCGCATCGTGCAGTCGGAATATCCGCAGGACTGGCTGACCGAAGACCTCGCCGCCACAGGCCAGAAGCAGGCCTCGTGGCGCTCCGATCCGAAACAGGCAGGCGCCGGCGGCGCACTGGGCGACATCGGCACGCATGCCTACAATCTCGCCCGCTTCGTGTCCGGGCTGGAGCTGGATTCACTTTCGGCCGATCTCGATGCGTTCGTGCCGGGGCGCCAGCTCGACGACAACGTCAACGTCATGCTGCGCTTCAAGCCGGTCGGCAACAAGCATCCGGCCAAGGGCATGATCTGGGCCAGCCAGGTGGCGCCCGGCCATGAGAATGGGCTGAAGCTGCGCATCTATGGCTCCAAGGGCGGGCTGGAATGGGTGCAGGCCGATCCGAACTATCTCTGGTACACGCCGTTCGGCCAGCCGAAGCAGTTGCTCACCCGGGCCGGCGCCGGCGCGATGCCGGTCGCGGCCCGCGTCAGCCGCGTGCCGCCTGGCCATCCGGAGGGCTATCTCGAAGGTTTTGCCAATATCTACCAGGAGGCCGCACGGGCCATCCGCGCGGCACGCAGGAAGGGCGGCAAGCCAGGCAAGGACGTCGTCTTCCCGACGATCGCGGACGGCGTCGAAGGCATGGCCTTCATCGAGGCCTGCGTGAAGTCGTCGAAGAAGAATGGGGCGTGGACGAAGCTATAGGGGTGACGATCTTCAGGTTAGGCCGGGCTGCAGATGGCGGCTTCCTGCGCTTCCGGTGCTCACGTGCGTACGCTCCGCTCCGGTTCTCGGAATCCGTCGTTTTCGGCTCGGCCTGACCTGAATCTCATCAACCGTTGATCGAAGGTGACCAGGGGAGGGGCGTCGATGAAGATCGGCATGTGCATGTTCTTGTGGACGACCAGCGTCTCGAAGAAGCACGAGGCGCTGCTGAGGGACATCAAGGCGACCGGCTTCGACGGCGTCGAGATACCGGTCTTCGTCGGGGCGCCCGACGACTACAAAAAGCTCGGCGAGATGCTCGACCGCATCGGCCTTGAGCGCACCGCGGTCTCGGCGATGGGCGATCCGGCGATGAACCTGATCTCGCCGGATGCGGCGATCCGCAAAGCCGGCGTCGATTATATGAAATGGGCGATCGACTGCAGTGCCGCGCTTGGCGCGGATAGGCTGAGCGGGCCGCTGCATTCGACGCTCGGCGCCTTTTCCGGCAGCGGGCCGACGGCGGCTGAGAAGAAGCGCTCGGTCGCCTCGCAGCGCGCCATCGGCGACCATGCCGGCAAGAAGAGCGTGACCATCGGACTGGAAGCGCTCAACCGCTTCGAATGCTATCTCGTCAACACCATGGCCGATCTGTCGGAGCATATCGACGCGATCGACCGGCCGCACATCAAGGCGATGTACGACACCTTCCATGCCAATATCGAGGAGGCCGACCCGATCGGCGCCTATGTGAGCAACCGCCGCAATGTCGTCCATATCCACATTTCGGAGAACGACCGCGGCGTGCCGGGGCGCGGCAACATCCCCTGGAAGGAGACTTTCGCGGCGATCCGCCGGACCGGTTACGACGACTGGCTGACGATCGAGGCGTTCGGACGCTCGCTGAAGGATCTGGCGGCGGCGACCAAGGTGTGGCGCGATTTCGCGGAGAGCCCGGAGGCGGTTTATCGCGAGGGGTATAGGCATATCAGGGACGGGTGGAAGAAGGCGGCTTAGGGTGCACCGTCCGGCGGGCGTCGCGATCCTTCGCGCCCCCCTCTGTCCTGCCGGACATCTCCCCCACAAGGGGGGAGATTGGCGGCTTCGGCGTTCCGCTCAATCCTGTTGGGCGATTGGCGAAAGCCGCGATGACGGCTGATCTCCCCCAAGTGGGGGAGATGCCCGGTAGGGCAGAGGGGGGCGCTGTCCCGCCGACCTCTCCTTAGAAGCAGCAGTCCAACTACCCCCGCTCGGCCTGCAGCCTGTTGTAATCATGCAGTGTGCGGCTCAGCCTTCGGCGCAGGAAGTTCGAGATGTTGTCGAAGATGAAGACGACGAGCAGCGTCAGCAGCACCATGTAGAAGACGTTGGCCCAGTTCGAGTTGGTGCGCATCGCTTCCCATAGTTTCAGGCCAATGCCGCCGGCTCCGACGGCGCCGATGATGGTCGCGCCTCTGGTGTTCGATTCCCACTGGTAAAGCGTCTGGCTGATGAAGATCGGCACCACCTCCGGCATCACCCCGTAGCGCTGCACCAGCAAGCCGTTGGCGCCGGTCGAGAGCACGCCTTCGCGCGGCTTGTCGTCGATGTTCTCCAGCGCCTCGGAATAGGTTTTGCCTAATGTGCCGATCTCGGTGAAGAAGATGGCGGCGCTGCCCGCCAGCGGTCCGGGGCCGAAGGCGCGGGTGAAGAACAGCGCCCAGATCAGCATGTCGACCGAGCGCATGAAGTCAAAGAAGCGCTTGAGGACCTGGCTGAGCACCCCGCTCGGCGTGATGTTGCGGGCGGCGAAGAAGGCAAGCGGGAAAGCGACGATGGCGCCGAGCAGCGTGCCGAGGAACGCCATGACGATGGTCTGCAAAAGCTTTGTCCAGACATCGCCATGCTGCCATTGTGCATTGTTCCAGATGTTATCGGCGGCAAGCGCAAGGTTCGACGTGCCCGCCTGTAGCTCAGGTCCCGAGACGATCAGCGACACCACTTCGCCGGCCGACTTGCCGAAGAAGGGCGAGCGCGTGTCGAAGACGAAATTCGCCCAGCCGAGGAAACGCTTGCGCACCTTGACGCGGTCGACAGTGACGCGCACCTCGCCGACAAAGCCCATCCTGGCGACGACCTCGTCGTCATGTGCCGTTACCCAGTCCGGCACCGGGCCCGACACCACAGGCTTGCCGCTGGTGAGCGCCACGGGCACCGTTTGTCCGTAGGCGACAATCGTTGCCTTGGACTTGTCAAAGGTTACGGACTTCGCCTGGCCGTCGATCTGCACGGTGTAGGTCCCGTCGGGATTCTTGATCACCCAATCGGGATTGGGATTGTCGCCAAGCGCCGAGAAGCGCGGATATTTCGGCGTTATCTGCGGCTGATCGAGCCGGAATTCCGGCTGCAGGTCGTAGCTGATCCATTGCGAGAGGAAGAGCGGCAGGCGTTCCCAGTGCGACTCGCGCAGCACCTGCGGCAGACTGAAGAACCATGCGGCATAGATGAGATAAAGTATGGTGCCGACGACCAGGAATGGCAGGCCGAAGCGCTTGTAAAGCGGTCGCCGGAACACTTGCGGGAAGCGCTCCTCGATCGACAGCATTTCTTCGGCGGTCAAATTCGTCATGGTCTATCTTTTGTTTTAACTATGATCTTTTCCGAACCGAAGGTCAGCGAACGCAAAAACCGGGCTTCCACTTTTCGCCGACGTGGTCCCCGGTTGGAGATCATGGTCTAGGCACCCAACAAGAAGGCTTGCTCGCCGACAAGCTTGCGGCGCAGCCAGGCGGAGAACTGGTCGACGATGAAAATCGTCGTGAACAGCAGCAGGACCAGGGCCAGCGTCTTGGCGCCGAAACCGCGCGAGATGGAAAGCTTCAGCTCCTCGCCGATGCCGCCGCCGCCGACAGCGCCGATGATGGTCGAGGCGCGCACGTTGATCTCGATCCGGAGCAGCGTGTAGGACATGAAATTGGGCAGCACCTGCGGCAGGTCAGCGAAACGCACGCGCTCGAACCAGTTGGCGCCGACGGCGCGCAGGCCCTCCTCCGGGCGCATGTCGATGTTCTCGTTGATCTCGTAGAACAGCTTGCCGAGCGCGCCGACCGAATGCAGGCCGATGGCGATGATGGCGGCCACCGGGCCGACCGAGACGATGGCCGCGAACAGGCCGGCAATGACGATCTCGGGGAAGGCGCGCAACAGTTCCATGAAGCGCTTGATGAACAGCCGCAGAATTGGGCTCGGCGTCAGGTTGCGCGCCGCGATGAAGGAAAACGGAACGGCAAAGACGAAGCCGATGAAAGTCGCGACCAGCGCCGTGTTGACCGTGGTCAGCATCAGCTCGAAATATTCGGGGATATAGAACCCGCCCCAGATATAGACGCGACCGAGCGGGAAGTTGAACTCCTGCGTGCCTTTGTCATGCGGCGAAGCGACATCGAACAGCGCCCGCCAGACGTCGTTCCAGTCCTTCGGAATCAGCCAGCTCAGGAAATCGAGGATATGCGGCAGCCGCTCGAAGAAATGGCCCGCATTGGCTTCGTCGGCAAACCACATACTCGCCACCATCGCGGCAAGCAAAAGGCCGATACCGAGCGCCGTGTAGAAGCGGCGCAGCGAGGTTTGGCGCCGCCAGGCGTCGGCCTGTTGGCGGATCGCGTCGGAATGGATTGTCGCTGTTGTCATGACGGGCATGAAAAAGGGCGGCGCTTTGGCAACGCCGCCCCTTTCCTGATGTCGTCAGCCGCCGATCGCCGCTTTGCGGGCTTCGATGATGACGCTGTAGAAGTCGGATTTTACCGGGACGTAGCCGGTGAAATCGCCACCTTCGACGCCCTCGAAGCAAGCCTTGTCCTTGGTCGGCAACTGGGTGAAGAAGTCGGTAAGCTTGGCGGCCATGCCGTCGCCGAGTGCGGTGCGGACAACCAGCGGGCCATTCGGAATCAGGCCCGAGCGCCAGACTTCGACGAAGTCGTTCGGGTCAGCGGCGCCCTTGGCAACGACCTTGTGGAAGGTGCCGGAGGTGAAGCCGTTCTTGAAGTCGCCGATGCCGGAGGAATCGTCCACCGCCACGTCCACCTTGCCGTCGCGCATGGCGAGGAGGTTGTTCTCGTGGCCACCGTTGAACTGGGTCGAAGCGAAGAAGGTATCGTTCGCCATACCGGTGGTCTTCGGGATCTGGGTCAGCGGGATCAGATAGCCGGAGGTCGAGTCCGGATCGGCATAGCCGAGCTTCTTGCCCTTGGCCGACATGATGTCGGTGATGCCGGAGGATTTCAGCGCCAGGCCGATCGAATAATAGCCGGTGGAGCCGTCGGTCTGCTTGGTGGTGAGGATCGGGGTGACCGCCTTCGGATCCTTGAGATAGACGCTGGCGTAGCCGGAAGCGCCAAGCTCGGCGAAGTCGAGCGTGCCGCCGAGCAGGCCCTGGATGACGCCATCATAGTCGGCGGCGGGGAACAGCGACACCTTCTCGAAGCCGAATTCCGACTTCAGGTGGTCGGCGAGGCACTGGTAATTGCGCAGGCGGTCGGTCTCGTTCTCGCCGCCGAGGATGCCGACGCGGAATTCCTTGATGTCAGCGGCATGCGCGGCGCTTGCTGCCATGGCGAGCAGCGAAACCGCCCCAAAAACCATCTTCCTGAACATTTCGATCTCTCCTGTTGTTCCGGCTGCGCGCCGGCTGCGTTCTGATTTTTCAAGTCTTGCCTTTGACGCTGGCGGGCGATCCGGGTTGCTCTGCTGAAATCCACGACTTGCCCGCACCGGCTGGGCCCGGGACGGTGGACTCAGTAGCCAGGGAAGGCTGGTTCGAGCGGTCCGGCGGATGCGGTGATCTTCGGCCTGATGGTCACGCTGGTCGACGTGATGGCTTCGGAGATCTCGGCGCCGCTGGCGTCGGCGCCATAGACCGTGCGCACGGCGTCGCGGTCGAGGTCTTCCGGGGCGCCGTCGAAGACGACCTTGCCGGCGGCCATGCCGATGATGCGGGTGCAATAGGCGCGCGCGGTGTCCAGCGTGTGCAGGTTGGTGACGACGGTGATGCCTTCGCGCAGATTGATGTCGCGCAGCGAATCCATCACCACCTTGGCGTTGAGCGGATCGAGCGAGGCGATCGGCTCGTCGGCTAGGAGTACCTTCGGCTCCTGCATCATGGCCCGGGCGATCGCCACGCGCTGCTGCTGGCCGCCGGACAGCGTGCCGGCCGGCTGCAGCGCCGTGCGTGCGATGTCGAGGCGCTCGAGCGCGGCGACCGCCTCGGCGCATTCGGTGCGCGTGAACATGCCCAGCAGATTGGAAACCGTCGAGCGATGGTTGAGGCGGCCGAGCAGCACATTGGTCAAGACGTCGAGGCGCGGCACGAGGTTGAACTGCTGGAAGATCATGGCGCAGTCGCGCTGCCAGCGGCGCAGCGACGAGCCGTGCAGGCTGGAGACCTCGGCGCCGTCAAAAAAAATCGACCCGTGGCTGGGATCGATGAGACGGTTGATCATGCGCAAAAGCGTCGACTTGCCGGCGCCGGAACGACCGATGATGCCAACCATCTGGCCGCGCGGGATCGAGATGTTGATGTCGCTGACGGCGGTGTTCTTGCCAAATCGTCGGGTTACGCCGCGGATCTCAAGCGTGGCCGATGATGCTGACATACCAAAACTCCAGTCCGTCGCGCTTTTGCAGGTCTGTTAACCTTCGCTAGCGCAGGCCGATGAAGCTGCGGTGTCGGATTGATGTCAGTTTTGTTACGTCCCACAGGCTTGGAGATTCAACCAAGCACCAGCAATTCCTCGAAATGCTTCATGTCCTTGAAGCTGCAGAAGGCCGGAGGCTTGAGCTCGATCACCGGAGCCTCGCGCTCGAGGAATGACAGGCAGTCATCGAACAGGTCCTGCCATGCCGCGGCCCGCTCGTCGGCGAGGCGGCGGATCTGGTAGGCGAAGGTGATATGGTAGACATAAGTGTCGTGATCCGGATGGCGATAGCCGAACGGCGCTGAAAGGGCGTCGCGCCAGGCCTTCATGATCTGCCGGTCTTCCTCGGAAGCGCCGGCGACGGTGAGGCCGGTCGGCACGACTTCGACGGCCTTGACCTTGAAGGGGCCGTGGCTCTCGAAGCCTTGCAGGCGTTCGAGATAGAGGCGGGTCATGTCGTCGATGCCAGTGTCGAGCGGCACGTCCGATGGCCAGTAGGGAAGGCGGCGCCGGTATTCGATGATGCCCTGAAAGAGCGTCATGTGAAGGCTCGAGATCGGCGTGAAGGCGAGCCGGTCGGCGTCGGGCATGGTGTGGATGCGCTTGCGCACCTCGATAATGGCAGCTTGCGAAGGCGTGCCTTCGGCGAGATGGCAGACGACGGTGTTGCCGGGTTCGGGGAGGAAGTTGCCCGACGCATCATAGCGGGTGCCGAGATGGATAGGTGAAGCCCGATTGGTGCCTTCGAAATAGGCGGCAAGCGAGGGTCTGGCGGTCATGGCAATCTCCTTGGGGAGATGCCTCCTGTCGGAGTCACATGTCAGGGATGTGAATGGTGAAGAGAATTTCCCTGGCCGGGACCTTGTCTTCCGCCATTCGCCATTCACCGCACCTAGCCGCCATATTTCTCCAGGAAAGCCTCGGCGTCCAGCTCGCGAAAATCGTCGAGCGCGGAGCGCAGCCTTGTATGGTCCCAATCCCACCAGGCTAAAGCCTGGTAGCGCTCGGCGGTGCGGCGGTCGAAGCGCTCGCGGATCGGCTTTGCCGGCACGCCGCCGACGATGGTGTAGGGCGCCACATCCTTCGACACCACCGCGCCCGCTCCGACTGCCGCGCCGTCTCCGACGGTCACGCCGGGCAGGATGGTGGAACCATGGCCGAGCCAGGTGTCGTGGCCGATGGTGACGCGCCTGGCGCGGCGCTCGGCGAAGAACTCGCTCTCATGCTCGGCATCGTCCCAATAGTCGGATGCGCGATAGGTGAAGTGATGCAGCGTCGGCCGCCATGTCGGGTGGTTGGTGGCATTGAGGCGCACGCTCGCCGCGATGTTGGAGAATTTGCCGATGGTCGCGCACCACACGGCGCAGTCCTGCATCATGTAGGAATAGTCGCCGAGCTCGCATTCGGCGACGCGGCTGCGCTCGGCGATCTCGGTCCAGCGGCCGAGCGTCGAGTTTTCGACCTGCGCTGTCGGATGGATCAGCGGCGTCTCCGAAAGCTTCATGCGGCGATCTTTCCGGCGGCGAAAGCGGTGACGTCGATGACGCGATCGGCCACCGCGTCACGCACGTCGAGGTCGTGGAAGATGCCGAGCAAGGCAACGCCCGCCGCCTTCTTGGCGGCGATGAGCTCGACCACGACATCGCGGTTCCTGGCATCAAGCGAGGCAGTCGGCTCGTCAAGCAGCAGGATCGGATGTTCGGTGATGAAGCCGCGCGCGATGTTGACGCGCTGCTGCTCGCCGCCGGAGAAGGTCGCGGGGGGCAAGGCCCAGAGTTTTTCCGGCAGGTTGAGCTGGGCAAGCAAAGTGCGTGCTTTCTCCCGCGCGCCTTCCTTGTCCCCGCCGCGCTCGACCAGCGGTTCGGCGACGACGTCCAGCGCCGAAACGCGCGGCACGGTGCGCAGGAACTGGCTGACATAGCCTATGGTGTGGCGGCGCACGGAGAGCACGGTGCGCGGGCTGGCGGAGGCGAGGTCGATCAAGCCGCCCGCGTGGTGGACGATGATCTGGCCTTCGTCGACGGCATAGTTGCCGTAGAGCATCTTCAGGATCGAGCTTTTTCCCGCGCCGGACGGGCCGCCGAGCACGGCGCATTCGCCGGCGCGGATCGAGAAGGAGACGCCCGCCACCACCGGCAGCGTGACACCGTCGCGCAGATGCATGGTGAAGCTTTTGGCGACATCGGAGACAACAAGTGGAGTGGGCATATTAGAGTCCTTCGTTTTTGCGCATGATCTGATCCGAAAACCGGCTTCCACTTTTCGGGATCATGCGGTCACACCTGCAAAATCGAAGACACGAGCAACTGGGTATAGGGCGCGCGCGGGTCGTCGAGCACGCGGTCGGTCAGGCCGCTTTCGACGACGCGGCCGTCCTTCATCACCATCATGCGCTGCGAGAGCAGCCGCGCCACGGCGAGGTCGTGGGTGACGACGATCGCGGCAAGGCCGAGATCGGTGACCAGCCCGCGCAACAGGTCGAGCAGGCGGGCCTGCACCGAGACGTCGAGGCCGCCGGTCGGCTCGTCCATGAACACCAGTCGCGGTCCCGTCACCAGGTTGCGGGCGATCTGCAGGCGCTGGCGCATGCCGCCGGAAAAGGCGCGCGGCTCGTCGTCGATGCGGTCCTCATCGATCTCGACGCGCGACAGCCAGTCGACCGCGGTGGCGCGGATCCTGCCGTAGTGGCGGTCGCCGACCGCCATCAGCCGCTCGCCGACATTGGCGCCGGCCGACACGGTCATGCGCAACCCATCGGCCGGGTTCTGGTGGACAAAGCCCCAATCGGTGCGCATCAGGAAGCGGCGCTCGGCCTCGCTCATGCGGTAGAGCTCGCGCCATTGGCCATCGCGCATGCGGTAGCCCGCGGTGCCGGAAGAGGGCAGCAGCCTGGTCGACAGGCAGTTCAGCAGCGTTGTCTTGCCGGAGCCGGACTCGCCGACCACCGCCAGAACCTCGCCCGGCCAGAGGTCGAAGGTGACGTTCTCGCAGCCGACGCGCGAGCCGTAGAATTTGGACAGCGCCGAAACGCGCAGCAGCGGTTCGTCGGTCATTCGGCCGGCTCCTTTGTTTCAAGGGCGAGATGGGTTTCCGGCGCGAGGTGGCCGTGATGACCATCGGCGCGGCGCTTCTCGCAGTGGTCAGTGTCCGAGCAGACGAACATGCGGCCGCCATGGTCATCGAGGATGACTTCGTCGAGATAGACATTCTCGGCGCCGCAGAGCGCGCAGGGCTGGTCGAAGGTCTGCACCTCGAAGGGATGGTCCTCGAAGTCCAGGCTGACGACGTCGGTGAAGGGCGGCACCGCATAAATGCGCTTTTCGCGGCCGGCGCCGAACAACTGCAGGGCTGGCGAGCGGTGCATCTTCGGATTGTCGAATTTGGGCGTCGGCGAGGGGTCCATCACATAACGGCCCTCGACCTTGACCGGGTACGCATAGGTGGTGGCGATGCGGCCGTGCTTGGCGATGTCCTCGTAGAGCTTCACGTGCATGAGGCCGTATTCCTCCAGCGCATGCATTTTTCGCGTTTCGGTCTCGCGCGGCTCGAGGAAGCGCAGCGGCTCGGGGATCGGCACCTGGAAGACCAGCACCTGGCCGGCCGTCAGCGGCTGCTCGGGAATGCGGTGGCGGGTCTGGATGATGCTGGCCTTGGCCGTCTCGGTGGTGACGGCGACCTTGGCGACCTTCTTGAAGAAGGCGCGGATCGAAACGGCGTTGGTGGTGTCGTCGGCGCCCTGGTCGATGACCTTCAACACGTCATCCGGGCCGATGATCGAGGCGGTGACCTGCACGCCGCCGGTGCCCCAGCCGTAAGGCATCGGCATCTCGCGCGAGGCGAAGGGCACCTGGTAACCGGGAATGGCGATGCCCTTCAAAATGGCGCGGCGGATCATCCGCTTGGTCTGTTCGTCGAGATAGGCAAAGTTGTAGGTGGCGATGTCGGTCATGGCGATCACGTCCGCTTTGAGCTAAGGATTTGACGCTCAAGACGCGGAAGCAGATCCACATGGACTCTACCGGTCGGATGCATCTCGGCGTGCTGTTGCTGGTCTTCGCCGGCGTTGCGGCTTTTGCGCTTCGGAAGATGTTTCTCCCCGCGCCAGGGGAGCCTCCGCATGGCGAGACCGTTGCCGGCGCCAGTGACTACGCCTCGGGCGGCGGCTCGTTCGATGGCGGCGGCGGACATTCCGGTAGCGGGCACTGAACTCATTCCGCCGCCTCGCGCTTTTCCTCGGCGGCCTTGTCCTCGTTTTCCCTTGCCTCGTATTCGGCGCGCATGCGGCGAACGAGGCCGAGCTCGGCCTGGAAGTCGACATAATGCGGCAGCTTCAGGTGTTCGACGAAGCCGGTCGCCTGGACATTGTCGGAATGGGAGATGACGAACTCCTCGTCCTGCGCGGCGGCGACGACGTCCTCGCCAAGCTCGCTCGCGCGCAGCGCCCGGTCGCACAGCGCCATGGCCATCGCCTTGCGCTCGCTCTGGCCGAAGACCAGGCCGTAGCCGCGGGTGAATTGGGGCGGCGCCTTGGCCGAGCCCTTGAACTGGTTGACCATCTGGCATTCGGTGACGCGGATCGAGCCCAGCGGCACGGCGAAAGGCAGTTCCGGCACGTCGAGCTCCAGCTCGACCTCGCCGATGCGCACCTCGCCCACGAAGGGATGGTTGCGGGCGTAGCCGCGCTGCGTCGAATAGCCGAGCGCCAGGAGAAAACCCTCGTCGCCCCGTGACAGTGCCTGCAAGCGGATGTCGCGCGCCATAGGGAACTGCAGCGGCTCGCGGGTGATATCGCCAGGCACGTGGTCAAGCGGCATGTCGCCATCGGCCTCGATCAGGCCTTCATGGGCGAGGATCGCCGAAACGCGAGGCATGGGTTCGGCCTGGCCTTCGCGCAGCGCTGGCGTCTCGACGTCGGCGCCGGCGGCAAGCTCGGGATCGAGCAGGCGGTGGGTGTAGTCGAAAGTCGGACCAAGCACCTGACCGCCGGGCAGATCCTTGTAGGTTGCCGACACGCGCCGCTCGACCTGCATCGCGCCGGTGTCGACGGGGTTGGTGTAGCCGAAGCGCGGCAGCGTGGTGCGATAGGCGCGCACCAGGAAGATCGCCTCGATCATATCGCCGCGCGCCTGGACGACGGCGAGAGCCGCCAACTCGCGATCATAGAGCGAGCCTTCGCTCATCACCCGGTCGACGCCGAGCGCCAGCTGTTCGACGATCTGGTCGAGGCGCAGCGCCGGCACCGAGCGGTCGCCGCGGCGGCGGTCGGCCAGCAGCCGATGGGCGTTGGCAATTGCGGCCTCGCCGCCTTTCACCGCGACATACATGTCATGCCTCCATCGGCTTGATGCGGGTGGTGCGCGGCAGGCAGGCGAGGCTGCCGGGCGCCGCCAGGATGATGTCGACGCCGCGCGGGAAACGCTGGTTGTTCTGCTTCCACTGCTCGACGAAATGGCGCGGCATGCCCGGAGGCGCGATCATCGAGGTCTTTTCGATCCCAGGTCCTTCGAGCAGCAGCGACGGGCCCGAGGCGAGGCCGTCGACCAGGAGGATCAGCGTCGTCGAGCGATCGGGATATTCTTGCGTGCCCTGCGCAAAACCGTCGAGCGCGGCCATCTCTCTTGGATTGGCGATCAGGGCGAAATGCGCATCGGCCGGGGTGTTGGCCAAGGGCGCGCCGGTGTGAAAGCCGAGCCAGGCCTTGACCGAGGCGTCCGCCTGCAAGGGCGGATCGAGCCAGACTGGCGTGTCGTTGTCGCAGAGCGCCAGCGCCACGGCGCCTGCCGTCGCCGACAATGGCGCCGGCGGGCGGGCGAGTTGCGGCAGGTCCTGGACGGTGCCGGGGCGCGCCATCGCGTCCATGATGGCGCGGAAGATGGTCTGCGCGTCGAAAACCGGCTCGGTGAAGCCGCCATCGATCGATTGCGTGGCGATGTTCATCAGTCCTCTCCGCGCACCATGGTGAAGAAATCCACTTTCGTTGCCGCCGTCTCGACGCGCCGCGTCTCGCGCGCCGCATCGAGCGCCGCGCGCAAGGGCGCGACCAGCTTCGTCTCGACCGCCTCGCGATGCGCCGGGTCCTGCCACAGCGCGTCGGCGATCGCCGCGAGCTTTGCCTTGCCCTTGTCGCGGCCGAGCGCATAGGAATGGCCGACCTTGCCGGATGGCAGCCGCACCGTGGCGCGGGTGACCGTGGCCTCGCCGACATTGAACGGCGCGCCACCGCCGCCGATCCGCCCGCGCACCGTCACCAACCCTGTCTCCGGGCCGCGCAAAAGCTCTGCCTCGGAAGGCAGGCCCGCTTCGTTCCACAGACGGGCAATCTCATCGGCCGCGGCATGCGCCAGCGTCGCCATCAAGGCCTTCCGCCCGGCCTGCTCGCGCGCTTCCTGTCCTCGCATGGCATCACTCCTTACATGGATAAATTTGTCTATTGATATAGATAACTATACAAATTATACTCATCTCGTAACGGGAGTCCATGACGGGTGGATGACAACCCGGGAAAAATGCTTGGGGGCGATGGGTGACCGGACTGGCGGCTAGCATCGAAAGGCGAAACGGCGTGTCGCTGTGGCGGCAGATCGCCGATCGGATCCTGCAGGCGATCGCCAATGGCGATTTCGCGGAGAACGCGGCGCTGCCGCCCGAAGTCGCGCTGGCGGAACGTTACGGCGTCAACCGCCACACCGTGCGCAGCGCCATTGCCGCACTTGTGCAGGAAGGCGTGCTGAAGGCCGAGCAGGGGCGCGGCACCTTCGTCTTGTCGCGCAAACGGCTGTCCTATCCGATCGGCGCGCGCACGCGCTTCTCGACCGGACTGCAAGGGCAGACGAGCGAGCGGCACATCGCGCTGTTGTCGTCATCGACGGAGTCGGCCAGCCGGCGCATCGCCGAGGCGCTGGGCCTTGCCAAGGGTGCTGCGGTCATCCGCCTGGAGACGCGCGGCGAGGCCGACGGTCATCCGGTGTCGCGCGCGACGACCTGGTTCGACGCCAAGCGCTTCGCCGGCATCGAGGCCGCTATGGCGGAAACGGGGTCGATCACTGCCTCGCTGAAGCGTTTCGGCGTCAACGATTATCTGCGGCACTCGACAGTGCTGTCAGCGCGGCATGCCGACGCCGACGACCTTCCAGCACTCGATTTGCAGCCCGGCGCCATCGTGCTGGTCACCGTCGCGGTGAATGTCACGCTCGATGGCCAGCCGATCCAGTTCGCGGAGTCGCGCTTTCCGGCGGAGCGGGTGGAGCTGAGGCTCTCGGCCGGCGATTAGCCCTCGGCGTCTTCATCCAAGGCGATGACACCAAAGGTCGTCGTCCACGCGACGCAAAGCGGAGCGCAGACCCGAGGGTCCATTCCGTTACCTCGATCGTAAAGCGCAGCGGAGCAGAATTCTGGATCGTTGCAACGCGTCGACGTCGCGGAATGGATCCTCGGGTCTGCGCTGCGTCGCCACGCTCCTTGCTCCGCCCGTGGATGACGAAGGGATATGCGTTCCGGCCAATTGCCAAAGACTGCGATCTGCCAAGGCAGGCACCATCCAGCGCGCTAGATTTTCGTGCCGGCCTCTTACTTACCCGACCTCGATGACGGCCTTGATCAGTCCCGACTTCTCATGCGTCCATATGGCGAGGTCACGCGGCGTCCTGGCAAGCGTGGTTCGATGGGTGACGAGCTTGTTCAGCGGCACGGCGCCGTCGCGGATCGAGGCCGCGACATGGTCGAAGTCGGCCTTCAGCGCATTGCGGCTGCCGATCAGTGTCATCTCGCGCTTGTGGAATTCGGGATCGGAGAAGGCGATGTCGTCCTTGACGACGCTGACCAGCACCAGCGTGCCGCCATGCGCGACATGGGCGAAGGCGGACTGCACCGATGGCGTGTTGCCGGTCGCGTCGAATACGAGGTCGAAACCCTCGCCGGAGGTTGCTTGCCGGACCAGTTCGGCAGCCGCCGCCTTCGAGCCGTCCAGCGGGGTAAAGCCGAGTGCCTCTTCGGCGAAGCCGAGGCGCTCGGCGCTCATGTCGAGCAGGCTGACATCAAGTCCGGCGATGCGCGCGAAGATCGCCGTACCGAGGCCGATCGGCCCGGCGCCGATGACCAGCGTGCGCGCGCCGGGAGTCCCGAGCGAACGGCGCACCGCATGCGCGCCGATGGCCAGGAATTCCACCGCCGCGGCGTCGGCCAGCGACAGGCCATTTGCCGGATAAAGGTTCTGCGCCGGCACCAGGATCTCGTCGCACATGGCGCCGTCGCGGTGGACGCCGAGCACTTCGATCTTCACGCAGCAATTCGGCTTGCCGTGCCGGCAGGCGATGCATTTGCCGCATGAAAGATAGGGGTTGATGACGACCGGCTCGCCGACGGCGAGATCGACGCCTTCGCCCTTCTCGACGATGGTGCCGGAGACCTCATGGCCCATGATGCGCGGATAGGCCAGAAACGGGTGCTTGCCTTCGAAGATGTGGTAGTCGGTGCCGCAGATGCCGACATGGCTGACGGCAACCCGCGCCCAACCGGGCGGCGGCGCGCCAGGGTCGGCGCGGTCTTCGAGGACAAGCTCGCCGGGTGTGCGGCAGACAACGGCTTTCATGGGCAATCCAAGGCAAAAAAGCGCCGGCCTCGCTCGAGCGAGGCCGGCGCGAAAGGTTCAGGGAAGGTTCATTTGCCGCGACGGCGCAGGCCGTCGAAGTAGACGATGACGATGATCAGCAGGCCGGTGATGACGCGCTGCCAGAAGGTGTTGACGTTGAGCAGGTTGGCGCCGTTGTTGATCGTCGAAAGGATGAAGGAGCCGATCAGCGGTCCGTGCACGGAGCCGATGGCACCGAACAGCGAGGTGCCGCCGATCACCGAAGAGGCGATGGCCTGAAGCTCATAGGTGTCGCCCTGCGTCGGGTTGCCGATGCCGATGCGCGAGGCCAGGAGCACGCCGACGAAGGCGGCCAGCAGACCGGACAGGATATAGGCCATGAAGATGGTGCGCGGCACGTTGACACCCGAAAGACGCGCGGCCTCGGCATTGGAGCCGACCGAGAACAGGTAACGGCCCCAGCGCGTGTGATGCAGGAATACGTAGGACGGGATGGCGACCAGGACCACCATCCAGAACAGATACGGGATGCCGAAGAGTGAGCCCCGCGAGAACGCCTGGAAGGGGTCGCTGTTGATGGAGATCGAGTTGCCGTTGGTCATCAGAAGGCCGATGCCGCGCAGCGAGGTCATGGTGGCTAAAGTGATGATGAAGGGCGGCAAGCCCATCTTGACGATGCCGAAGCCGTGGAAGAGGCCGATGGCGACGCCGACCAGCAAGGTCGCCAACACGGCCGCCCATATCGGCCAGCCGGCATTGATCAAAAGCGCCACGATCACCGTGGTGAAGCCGACCACCGCGCCGACCGACAGATCGATGCCGCCGGTGATGATGACGAAGGTCTGGCCGACGGCGAGGATGGCGATCAGCGAGCCCTGGCGCAAAAGATTGGTGATGTTGAGCGCCGTGGCGAAGGACGGCGTGGCGAGCGCCAGCACGATCCACATCAGAAGCAGAAGGCCAAGCAGGGTCAGGCCGAAGAGCGCGTTGAAATTGCGCTTGGGTTTTTCGGCGGGGATCGCCTCGGTGCTCATTTTTGTCCTCCCGACTTTTCTTGTTTCTCGGCCAGTGCCTGACCCAAAATGTCCTCGTGGCTCACGGTGCGGAAGCCATGTGTGGCGACCAGCTTGCCGCGCCGGAACACATGCAGCGTGTCGGCAAGCTCGTAGACTTCCGGCAGGTAGGACGAGATCAGGATGATGCCGGCCCCCTTGGACAGCAGCGTCGAGAACAGGCGGTAGATCTCTGCCTTGGTGCCGACATCGACGCCCACCGTCGGCTCGTCGAAGATGAACAGCTTGGCGCCATGCGCCAGCCATTTGCCGATGACGATCTTCTGCTGGTTGCCGCCCGACAGGCTGGAGGCGAGCGCATTGCGCGTCGGCGTCTTGATGCGCAGATCGGCGATCTGGCGGTCGGCCTCGGCCTTTTCCCTGGCGCCGGAAATCAAAAGATTGCTGGAGATGCGTTTGTAGATCGGCAGGTTCAGGTTCATGCCGACCGGCAAATTGAGGCAGAGGCCCTGATCGCGGCGGCTTTCCGGGGCCAGCGCCATGCCGAGGCGGATCGCGTCGTGCTCGGAATTGACCTGGACTTCCTTGCCCTCCCACAGGATCTGGCCGGCCGACTTCCTGTGGCGGCCGTACAGCGTGGTGACGAACTCGCTGCGGCCGGCGCCGATCAGGCCGTAGAGGCCGACGATCTCGCCGGCGCGCACGGTCACCGAGACATTTTCGAAGCCCTTGCCGGAAAGGTTCTTCGTCTCGACGATCATGGCGCCGGGAGTGAAATGCTCCTTGTGGTAGATCTGCTCGATCGAACGGTTGATCATCAGCTTCACCAATTCGGGCTCGTCGGTCTCGGCGATGTTGCGGGTGCCGACCAAAGTGCCGTCGCGCAGCACGGAGACGCGGTCGGCAAGCTCGAACACTTCCTCCATGCGGTGGCTGATGTAGATGATGGTGACGCCTTCGCCCTTCAGCCGGCGGATCAGTTTGAAGAGCTGGTCGGCCTCCTTGCGGGTGAGGTAGGCGGTGGGCTCGTCGAAGATCAGGAATTTCGTGCCGCGCACGGTGGCCCGCGCCGCGGCGATCAACTGCTGCTGGCCGATGGTGAGATCGCCGAGCACCACATGCGCCGGCAGGTCGAAGCCCAGCCCGTCGATGATCTTCTGCGCTTCCTTCACCATGGCGCGCTGCTGCAACAGGCCGAAGCGGGACTCCTCCTCGCCGAGGAACATGTTGGCGGCGACGGTGAGATGGCGGCACAGCACCACTTCCTGGTGGACGGCGTTGATGCCCAGCGCCATCGCCTCATGCGGTGTGGCCAAGGCCGCCGGCTTGCCTTCCCAGATGACCTCGCCGGAAGTGCGCGGCATGACGCCGGTGAGAAGCTTGATGAGGGTCGACTTGCCGGCGCCGTTCTCGCCGACGATGGCGTGGATCTCGCCCGCCTTGAAGGCAAGGTGCGCAGGCTTCAGCGCATGCGTGCCGGGGTAGCGCTTTTCCAGCCCGTTGAGCTCGAGGATCGTCCTGCCCGGCTGCAGCGTAGGGGCCGGATGCAGTTCCTGCGCCGTCGATGTCATGACAATCCTCCCAGATTGGTCTCAACCGTTGGGTACGCAGCGATGCGTCTGGCGCGCATCTTGAAATAAGAGCCTAAATCAGGCCGGCGAATTTCCAAATCGCCTTATGGATGTTTCCGGGGCGCGAGGCCCCGGAAACGACTGCCGCGACGCTGCTCAGTTGAGCTTCGGATTGAGCAGCGCGTCGATCTTCGGATCCTTCATGTTGTCCTTGGTGACGAGGTTGGCGCCGGTGTCGACATTGGCCTCGACCTTCTCGCCTTTCGAAGCGGCCAAAGCGGTCTTGATGCCGTCATAACCCATCCGGTACGGGTCCTGGACGACCAGGCCGGAGATGACGCCGTCGTTCAAGAACTTGATCAGCTTCTCGTCGCTGTCGAAGCCGATCAGAGCGACCTTGCCGCCGAGGCTGTTTTCGGCGATCGCCTGGCCGACGCCCTGCGCCATGATCAGGTTCGAGGCGAAGATGCCCTTGAGGTCCGGATTGGCGGTGATCAGGTCGGTGGCGATGTTGAGGCCCGTGGTGGCCTGGCCGTCGGCATATTTGTCGGCGACCAGCTCGAGGCCGGGATATTTGGCCTTGATCTGTTCGATGAAGCCTTGCTTGCGCTGCTCGAGCGAGCCGGCGCCGGGAAGCGCCGTGATCAGCGCGACCTTGCCTTCCACCTTGCCGCCATTGGCGGCACCGATCGCCGCGGCGAGACCGTCGGCGGCGACGCGGCCGCCCTGGACGTTATCGGTGGTCAGGAAGGAGGTGAAGGCCTTGGAGTCGGCGCCGGAGTCGATGCCGATGACCTTGACCTTGGAGGCCGCCTCGTCGATCGGCTTGCCGAGCGCCTTGAACTCGGTCGGCGAGATGACGATCGCGGCCGGGTTGCTGGCGACGGCGTTCTCGAGGATCGAGATCTGGCCGTTGACGTCGGTTTCGGCCTGGGCGCCGAGCTCAGGCACGTTGATGCCGAGGTCCTTGCCGGCCTTGCGCGCGCCGGCCAGCACGATCTGCCAGTAGAAGGAGGTGGTATCCTTGACGATGATCGGAATGGTGACGTCGGCCGCCGAGGCGGGCGCGGAATGCATCGCGCCGGCAAGCATCGACGCGGCCGCCAAGGCCACGAAAGTACGGCGGTTGAGAAGGCTGGTCACGAATTTCATTAGGTTCCTCCCTAAGGTCGCCTGGTGAAGGTTGCGGAAGCTCCGTCTGGATAGGCGCGGCCCGAACAGAACTTTATCAATAAAAAACAGATGCCTTTTTTTGATAATGCATCGCCATGGTCGATGCAAGCGGTGTCTGGTGCCGTTTGTGTGATGCCGGGTGAGCTTTGTCCGGCCCCTCCCTGGCAGCCCATGGGCGCTTCCGTTCCTCCCTGTCGATATGGAACGATAGTTTCACGACACTGTCAATATGGAATATTCGTTCCATAAGGACGTCTCGTGATTGTGAAGGCCGACTTCGTTGCTGGCAGCGCTTCCTCCACGACAATGGCCTGCGACTAAAGCGTCGCGCCGAGATGCCAGGGCACGAATTCGTTGTCACCGTAGCCGAACGCCTCGCTCTTGGTCTTGCGGCCGGACGCCGTCTCGATGATCAGCTCGAAGATCTCGCGGCCCATGCCGGCGATGGTCTTCTCGCCCGAGGCGATGACGCCGCAATTGACGTCCATGTCCTCTTCCATCTGGTGATACATGGTCGAATTGGTGGCGACCTTGATCGACGGCGTCGGCCGGCAGCCGAAGCAGGAGCCGCGGCCGGTGGTGAAGACGATGACATTGGCGCCGCCCGCGACCTGGCCGGTGGCCGAGACCGGGTCGTAGCCGGGCGTGTCCATGAACACCAGGCCGCTGCCCGACACCTTCTCGGCATAGCCGAAGACGCCGTTGAGCGGTGTCTGGCCGCCCTTGGCGACGGCGCCCAGCGATTTCTCGAGAATCGTGGTCAGGCCGCCGCGCTTGTTGCCGGGTGAGGGGTTGTTGTCGATCGAGGCGCCGTGCTTGGCGGTATGGTCCTCCCACCATTTCACATAGCCGTCGAGCTTGGCGGCGATCTCGGGCGAGGCGGCGCGATAGGCAAGCAGATGCTCGGCGCCGTAGATTTCGGTCGTCTCCGACAGGATGCCGACGCCGCCGCAACCGGCCAGGATATCGACGGCGGCGCCCAGCGCCGGATTTGCCGTGATGCCGGACATGCCGTCCGAGCCGCCGCATTGCAGGCCGACGACGATCTCCGAGACCGGGATCGGCTCGCGCTGCAAGTGGCCGACCTCATCGGCGATCTCGGCCAGCACGCCCATTGCCCTCTCGACGGATTTGCGCGAACCGCCGGCTTCCTGGATGTTGAAATGGCGTTTTCCAGCGGCCACGCCCTTCTGGCCGTAGAGGGTGAGCTGGTTGACCTCGCAGCCCAGCCCCACCATCAGGATGCCGCCGAAATTCGGGTGGCGCGCATAACCGGCAAGGGTGCGGTGCAGGACCATCATGCCGTCGCCGGTGGCGCTCATGCCGCAGCCCTGGCCGTGGACGATCGGCACGAAGCCGTCGATGCCGGGATATTTCGGCAGAAGCGTGCGGTTGGCTTCGTCCGCAATGGCGTGGCAGACGGTCGACGAGCAATTGACGCTGGCGATGATGCCGATGAAGTTGCGCGTGCCGGAGCGCCCATCGGCGCGGCGGTAGCCCATGAAGGTGCGCTTGCGGTCGGCCTCGGTGGCGTGCTCGGCCTCGCTCGGCGGCACCACCGGCAAGCGGCCGCTCTCGAAAACCAGATTGTGCGAGTGGACATGCTCGCCGGCCGCGATGGCTTGCGTGGCGCGGCCGATCGCCTGCGCGTATTTCACCACCGCTTCGCCCGCGGCGATCGGCTTGATCGCCACCTTGTGGCCAGGCTCGATCACGGCAGTCGCAGCGGCGCCGCCCGGCAATGGCGTTCCAATTTCGATGCGCCCGTTGGCGACGGCGACATTATCGGAGGGTGAGAGAAGGATGGTGTTTGCAATGGTCACGGGCGGCTGTCCTGGGTGATCCTGGGAATGCGGGCGGATTGACTTGCGCCCATTTAAAGATAATGTCTTTTATCGGGAAAAAACAATTCTGCGTCAATTGTTTTCTCGCCCGGGCGGCGCGCGTCTTTTGGACGCCCTCGCCCACCCGTTTGGCAAGCCGGCGAAAACGTTCCGCTTTTCGGAGGCTTGCGCTAGAGCCGGATGGTTTCAGGTCCGTTTGACCTGAAATCTGAATCCGGCTCTAAATCAAAGAGATAGAGCATGATGTGGCCCGAAAATCGCTTCATACTTTTCGGCATCATGCTCTAGAGCAGTTCCAGGAAAAGTGCGTAGCGGTTTTCCGTCCGGAATTGCGCAGAAACAAAGATTTGGAGCAGTTCGGCGATTCCGGGAAACGCTGAACCGCTCTGGGAACACCGATCATATCGCGCTTCCAGCAGGCCGCGGCAAGCGTTGGGGAATACGGGCATGTCGAAGAGCAACAATGTCTACAAGGACGCCTTCAACCGCTGCCTCAGGCTGCTCGACGAGACCAAGAGCCTGCCGTCGGAACCTGAGCTCGGCACGCTGCTCGGCGTCAGCCGCACCACGGTGCGCAGCATTCTTTCGCGCATGGAAGAAACCGGGCTGATCGCTTGGAACAAACGCAACAAGACGGTGCTCAGGGCGCCGCGGCCGGAGGATTTCTTCCCCGAGGAAGAGACCGATTCGCTTGCCGAGATCATCGAGCGCTCCTTCATGCGGCGTCTGCTTGCGGAAGGCGCGGAAGCCGGCATGCAGATCAACGAGCTTGAGCTGGCGCGCGAGATCGGCGTCGGCACCACCAGCGTGCGCGAATTCCTGATCCGCTTCTCGCGCTTCGGGCTGATCGAGAAGCGTCGCAACAGCCACTGGGTGCTGAAGGGTTTCACGCGCGCCTTCGCGCTGGAACTGACCGAGATCCGCGAGATGTTCGAGCTGCGCTCGGCGGCGGCTTTCGTCGCGCTTCCGGAAGACAGTGCGGTCTGGGTGGACCTCGACATGCTGGAGGTCCAACACCGCCAGCTCGCCAGCGAAATCGCCACGCGCTTCAACGAATTCTCCGAACTCGACGAGCGCTTCCACCGGCTGATCCACCGCGCCTCGCACAACCGCTTCATCGTCGACTTCTACGATGTCATCGCGATGATCTTCCACTACCACTATCAGTGGAACAAGGCCGAGGAGCGCCAGCGCAACGAGGTCGCGGTCCAGGAGCATCTTGCCTATATCGCGGCGCTGAAATCGCGCGATCCCGGCAAGGTGGACGCCGCCTGCCGCAAGCACCTGAAGTCGGCGCGCCAGACGCTGCTGAGCTCCATTCCCGAGGGACGGCAGGCGCAGCCCGCCTAATGCATGTCGCCCAGAAGCGTGCAGCGGTTCTGGGATAACGACAATGCATGAAAACAAGCGCGTCGCGCCGCGTTGCCGCAGCACGGTTTTGTCGATTTTCCAGCCGCATCCTCCGTGTTATTTCCTTACTGGTCGCAATCCCGGACGGAAAACCGTTTCACACTTTTCCTGGAATTGCTCTAGTGTCGATCAAGTTTCCGGGAGAGGCTTTGCGTTGAATATCCGGCTGAAACGATGGAGCATGCCGGCCGCGTTTGTCGCGGCGCTGCTCCTGTTGCTTCAGTCCTCTCTCGGCGCTTTCGCGTTCGGCGCGCCGTCGCAGCTCGATGCCTTCGGCAACGTCATCTGCACCCATGAAGGCACGGTAAAGCTCCCCGGCGGCGATCCCCACCAGCAGAATATGCCGTCCTGCTGCTCGCTCGGCTGCAGCATGGTTTCGCCGGCGCATCTGCCGCCGCCGGAAACCGCCACGCTGGCCGGGACCCGGCTTTTCGAGGCGGTCTCCTTCCAGCTTCCGGCCTTCCGGCACCAGGACTTCGCCCGCGACCGCTCTCCGGCCAATCCGCGCGCGCCGCCGGCAATGGTCTGATCCGCGGAACGTTCCGCGGGCCTATTCATCCAAAGATCAGACTGTTCGCAGCCGCAAAGCGGCGCGATCCTCATATCCATGGAGCAATCATGTCCAATCTTCTTCCCAGGGCTCGGACCTATGCCCTTCGCGGCGCGCCGCCGTTCCACCTCCAGCAGCGCGTTGGCCTTGCCGTGCTCAGCCTTCTTCTTCTCTTGGCCTGCACTCCCGCCACCCTCGCGCATGAATTCAAGGTCGGAGACCTTGAGATCGAGCACCCCTGGTCGCGAGCGACGCCGCCTGGCGCCAAGGTGGCCGGCGGCTACTTCACCGTGGTCAACAAGGGCAGCGCGCCGGACCGGCTGTTGTCGATTTCCTCCGACATCTCCGACAAGGCCGAACTGCATGAGATGGGCGTCAAGGACGGCGTCATGACCATGCGGCCGGTCGAGGGCGGGCTGGAGATCCCGGCCGGCGGCAAGGTCGCGTTGAAGCCGGGCGCCTATCACCTGATGTTCACCGGGCTGAAGCGGCAGCCAAAGCAGGGCGAGAAATTCCCAGCGACGCTGACCTTCGAGAAGGCCGGCAGCGTGAAAGTCGAGTTTGCCGTCGAAGGCATGGGCGAGACGGGCAGTGGCGATATGGACATGGACCACGCTGAGTAATCCGCCAATTCGAAATCAGAGGGACAATTCATGAAGACATATCTTTTTGCCGGCGCGCTGTTCGCGCTCGGGACCAATGCCGCGCTCGCCCACATCACGCTCGAAACGCAGGAAGCGGCTGTCGGCTCCACCTACAAGGCGGTCTTGCGGGTGCCGCATGGCTGCGAGGGCAAGGCGACGACCGCCGTGCGCGTGCAGATCCCCGAAGGCGTCATTGCGGTGAAGCCGATGCCCAAGCCCGGCTGGACGCTGCAGACCAAGAAGGGCAAGTACGAGAAATCCTACCAGCTCTATGGCGAGACGCTGACCACCGGCGTCAAGGAAGTGGACTGGAGCGGCGGCAATTTGCCAGACGAGTTCTATGACGAGTTCGTTTTCCGCGCCGCGCTGGCGGCCGACCTGCCGGCCGGCCAGATGCTCTATTTCCCGGTGGTGCAGGAATGCGGCGACGCCACCGACCGCTGGATCGAGATCCCCGCGGCGGGCCAGGATGAGGACGCCTTGGAAACTCCGGCGCCCGGCATCAAATTGCTGCCCAAGAAATAATCTCCTGGTGGCGCGCCCGATCGGGCGTGCCACCATTTCCTGTAAGACGGCATGAACGCAGCACAGCCTTCCTCGACGAACCGGACCGCGGGCCGACATATCGGCCCGCTTGCCTGGTTGTTCGTTTCGCTCGTGGCTATATCGGTGTTGGCGCTGCCCAGTCGTGCCTTCGCGCATGCGGCGCTGGTCGCAACCGATCCGGCCGACGGCGTGGTGCTGTCGCAAAGCCCCGCGCGATTTTCGCTGACCTTCAGCGAGCCCGTCTCGCCGCTGGTTCTGACGCTTGTGCGGCCGGACGGCTCGCAGCTTGCGCTCACATCCTTCCGTCTCAACGACCAGACGATCGAGATCGACAATCCCGAAACGCTCAAACCCGGCACGCATGTGCTGAGTTGGCGGGTGGTGTCGGTCGACGGTCATCCTGTCGGTGGCTCGGCGCTGTTTTCCATCGGCGCGCCAAGCGCCGCGCCTGTGGCGGGCGAAGCCATCGACTGGACGCTGCGCGCGGCGATCTGGGCGGCCAGGCTGTTTGTCTATGCCGGCCTCTTCCTCGGCGTCGGCGGCGCGTTCGCGCTCGCCTGGCTGGCCGAGGACCGGCGCTGCGGCCAGCGCTTTGTCGCCGCGGCACTGCTTTTCGGCCTCGCCGGCGCGCCGTTATCGCTCGGCCTGCAGGGATTGGATGGGCTTGGCGTCCCACTCGCCCGGTTTGCGACACCGGCCGTCTGGAAGACCGCGCTGGAAACGAGCTTCGTCTGGACGGTGCTGATCGGCTTGATCGCGCTTGGTCTCGCTTTGCTTTCGCTTTCCGGACCTTCGGCTCTTCGCAAGCTGTCGGCAAGCGCGGCTCTGCTCTGCGTCGGCGGCGCCCTTGCCGCGAGCGGCCACGCCAGTGCGGCCGAACCGCAATGGCTGACGCGGCCGCTGGTGTTCCTGCATGGCGCGGCAATCGCCTTCTGGGCCGGTTCGCTGGCGCCGCTCGGCCTGGCATTGCGGCGGCAGCCGGCGGAAGCGAAAGCCTTTCTGCGCCGCTTCTCCCGCGCGATCCTGCCGGTCGTCATCCTGCTTGCCGCAAGCGGTATCGTGCTGGCGATCATCCAGGTGCGGCAGCCGACAGCATTGATCGACACGTCCTACGGCCGGCTGCTGCTCTTGAAGCTGGCTCTGCTGCTCTTCCTGTTCACGCTTGCAGCGGTCAACCGCTGGACGCTGACGGTGCCTGCCGAGGCCGGCGATACCGAGGTGCAGCGGCGGCTGGCGCGCTCCATCCGCATCGAGGTGGTCATCGTGCTTGCCATCTTCGGCGTCGCCGCCGGCTGGCGCTTCACCCCGCCGCCGCGCGCGCTGGCGATCGCCGCCGCGCAGCCGGTGTCGATCCACATCCACACGCTGAAGGCGATGGCCGATCTCAGCATCACGCCCGGCCATGCCGGCGAGGTCGCCGCTTCGGTGGTGATCATGACCGGCGATTTCGGGCCACTCGATGCCAAGGCGGTGACGCTGGTGCTGTCGAAGCCGGATTCCGGTATCGAGCCGATCAAGCGGCCAGCGACCAAGCCGGGCGACGGCACCTGGCGTATCGACAATCTCGTCATCCCGCTGCCCGGCCGCTGGAATGCGCGGCTCGACATCCTCGTCTCGGACTT
Organism: Mesorhizobium sp. B2-4-6; assembly: GCF_006442775.1. Classification (NCBI taxonomy): domain Bacteria; kingdom Pseudomonadati; phylum Pseudomonadota; class Alphaproteobacteria; order Hyphomicrobiales; family Phyllobacteriaceae; genus Mesorhizobium; species Mesorhizobium sp. B2-4-6. Next base: position 53,254 of record NZ_VFVI01000016.1, on the reverse strand, counting down.
CGAGGTGGTGAAGATCGAGGCTCCCATAGAGATCAGGGCGCAATAGCCAACCCACCGACACAATTCGGCGAGACGGTTGACGCCGCCGCCAAGGCCCGTCATTCATCTGGGAAAGGCGTTCTCCAGGACGCAGCCTTCAACAAGCATCCGAACGCAGGGAAGAAACGATGGAAAAAGCCGAAATCGGCCTGATCGGCCTTGGCACGATGGGCTCCAACCTGGCGCTCAACATCGCCGAGCACGGGCACCGTATCGCCGTCTTCAACCGCACGCCGTCGCGCACCGACGCCTTTATCGAGAGCGCCGGTTCGCTGAAGGACATGGTCGTTCCCTGCTACAGCCTGGAGGAACTCGCCGCGGCGATCCGGCCGCCGCGGCCGATCATCATCATGGTGCTGGCCGGCAAGCCGGTCGACGAGCAGATCGCGGCGCTGCGCGGCGTGCTGTCGGCCAACGACATCGTTATCGATGCCGGCAACGCCAATTTCCGCGACACGATGCGCCGCTTCTCGGAATTGTCCGGCTCGGGCCTGACCTTCATCGGCATGGGCGTTTCGGGCGGCGAGGAGGGCGCGCGCCACGGGCCGTCGATCATGGTCGGCGGCACCGAGGAGTCCTGGAAGCGCGTCGAGAAGGTGCTGACCGCGATCTCCGCCAAGTTCAAGGACGAGCCCTGCGCCGCCTGGCTCGGCACCGACGGCGCCGGCCATTTCGTGAAAACCATCCACAACGGCATCGAATATGCCGACATGCAGATGATCGCCGAGATCTACGGCATCCTGCGCGACGGGCTCGGCATGGCGCCCAAGGAGATCGGCAAGGTCTTCGACGGCTGGAACCAGGGTCGGCTCAACTCCTACCTGATCGAGATCACCGCCAAGGTGCTGGCCGCCGACGACCCGAAGACCGGCAAGCCGGTGGTCGACATCATCCTCGATCGCGCCGGACAGAAGGGCACCGGCAAATGGTCGGTGATCGAGGCGCAGCAGCTCGGCATCCCGGCGACGGCGATCGAGGCGGCGGTCGCGGCGCGCGTGCTGTCCTCGATCAAGGACGAGCGGCAGGCGGCGGAAAAGGCCTATGGCGATATCGGCGTCGAAAAGATCTCCGGCGACAAGACCGCGCTGCTCAAGGATCTTGAGCTGGCATTGTTCGCCGGCAAGATCGCGGCTTACGCGCAGGGTTTCGCGGTGATGAGCGGCGCCTCGAAGGAATTCAACTGGAACCTGCCGATGCCGACCATCGCCAAGATCTGGCGCGCCGGCTGCATCATCCGTTCGCAGATGCTGGACACGATGGCCGAGGCGTTCGGTTCAGGCAGCGCTTCCACCAACCTGCTGATGGCGCCGGCCTTCATCGCCTTGATGAAGGAGGCGCATCCGTCGCTCAGGCGCATCGTGGCGCGTGCCTCCGAGGCCGGGTCGCCGGTGCCGGCGCTGTCGTCGGCGCTTGCCTATTTCGACAGCTACCGGCAGGGACGCGGCACGTCGAACCTGATCCAGGCGCAGCGCGATTTCTTCGGCGCGCACGGCTTCGAGCGTATCGGCGAACAGGGGGCATTTCACGGCCCATGGGGCAGCGGCGCGGGGCATTAGCCCCGATAAGGCAGAACCTCGCTCGGGGTACTGAGTGACTGCAACGAGCCGGGGTCGGCGCCGCCGATCCAGCCGAGCACCGCGCGGGCGAGCTCGGAGCCGGCCAGCCGGAAGTTCTCGTTGACGACCAGCAGTTCGCGCCGGAACAGATGCAGCAGCTCCGACGATTGTTTCGACACCACGTCGACGTCGCGGCCGAGTTTCAGCCCGGCGTCCTCGATGCCGGCCACGATGGCGAGCGTCGCCGCGGCGGCGCTGCTGACGAAGCCGTCGGGCCGGTCCTTGCGCCGCATCAACTGCGCGGTCCGCATCCTGATCTGCTCGATCGACTGGTCGATGGAGACAGTGTTGAACGGCACTTCGCCAACGCCCACCTCGCTCAGCGCATCGGCAAAGCCGTTCACCGTATGGCCGTAATAGGTGAGACCGACCGGCGGCGCCACAAGGGCAAGCCGGTTGCGGCCCCGACCGGCGAGGTAGCGGACGGCTTCGCCGGCAAAGGCGTAATTGTCGAAGTCGTGATAGGGATGCACCAGGCCCATGTCGGTGCGGCCATGTGTGGCGAAGGGAATGCCGCGCTCCAGCATGTAGCGCGCCCGCGGATCGTTGGGCTGGGTGCGCGAGATGATGACGCCGTCGGCCGAGCCCGTCTCGACCAGATAGCGCACCGGATCCAGCGGATCTTGCGAGCGCGAATAGGGCGTGACGATCAGGTGGTAGGGCGTGTCGGCGATCACCTCGGTGACGCCGTAGATGATGTCGGAGACGAAGCTCATCAGCTCGTGCTCGGTGTTCAGCACAAGCGAGACGACGTTGGTCTTGCCTGTTCTCAGCCTGACGCCGGCGCGGTTCGGGCGGTAGCCGATCTGCTTGGCGACGAGCTGGACGCGGCGCCTGGTCTCGGCGCCGATCTCGGGTGCATCCTTCAGCGCGCGCGAGACCGTCGTGACGCCAAGCCCGGTCATGAAGGCGAGCGTCTTCAGCGTCGGCCGCTCCTTGCCCGACGTGTCGTCGCCCTTCTTCGTTATCCGTCTATCCATTTGTCCCGCCCGTCAGGCGCATAGCAGCCGCAGGGCCGACCGGCAATCGTGCGGCGGTGACATTTGCGCGACCTTCGACTTGTGGCTCGGTTCAATATACTGAAACGTTACAGATTGCCAATCTTCGTGATCGACCGGCAAGGTCGCGCGCCCTTTGCATCGCGGTGCGGCGATGAACCAAAGTCGCTGGAATCACAAAGAAATATCAGTCTAGGCCTACTTTTTGCACCAATCGGCTGTGCCAGCGCCGGCATTACCGCGTCGGAAGAAGGATTTTGTTCGGGCCTCGAAAAAATCTTGATTGGCTTCAAGGCGAGGGTTGCCTAGGAGGATCATTTGCCGTATCGAAAATCTGTAACGTTTCAGATTCTGGGAGGAAGCCGAAATGCGATACAAATTCCTGACTGCTGCCTTCGCCGCGACGGTTGCGCTCAACTTCGCCGGTCCGGCGGCCGCGACCGACCTGGAAGTCACCCATTGGTGGACTTCCGGCGGCGAGGCGGCGGCGGTGGCCGAGCTTGCCAAGGCATTCGACGCGACAGGCAATCACTGGGTCGACGGCGCCATTGCAGGCTCCGGCGGCACGGCGCGGCCGATCATGATCAGCCGTATCACCGGCGGCGACCCGATGGGCGCCACCCAGTTCAACCACGGCCGGCAGGCGGAAGAGCTGGTGCAGGCCGGGCTGATGCGCGACCTCACCGATATCGCCACCAAGGACAAGTGGACGGAAATCGTGCGGCCGAAGAGCCTGCTCGACTCGTGCACCATCGACGGCAAGATCTATTGCGTGCCGGTCAACATCCATTCCTGGCAGTGGCTGTGGCTGTCCAACGAGGCCTTCCAGAAGGCCGGCCTGCCGGTGCCGAAGGACTGGAATGAATTCGTGGCGGATGCGCCGGCGCTGGAAAAGGCCGGCATCATTCCGCTCGCGGTCGGCGGACAGGCCTGGCAAGCCTCGGGCGCCTTCGACGTGCTGATGGCCGCGACCGGGGGCACCGATACGTTCCTCAAGGTCTACAAGGACAAGGACGCCACCTTCGCGGCCGGCCCGGAGATCGCCAAGGTGTTCAAGGCGGCGGACGATGCCCGCAAGATGGCCAAGAACACCAACGTGCAGGACTGGAACCAGGCGACCAATCTGGTCATCACCGGCAAGGCCGCCGGCCAGATCATGGGCGACTGGGCGCAGGGCGAGTTCCAGGTCGCCGGCAAGACCGCCGGCAAGGACTATACCTGCCTGCCTGGCCTCGGCCTGAACGAAGTCATCGCCACCGGCGGCGACGCCTTCTACTTCCCGCTGCTCAAGGACGAGGCGAAGGCGAAGGCGCAGGTCGTGCTCGCGGAGACCTTGCTCGATCCGAAGACCCAGGTCGCCTTCAACCTCAAGAAGGGTTCGCTGCCGGTGCGCGGCGATGTCGACCTCAATACGGCGAACGACTGCATGAAGAAGGGCCTCGCCATCCTCGCCAAGGGCGCCGTCATGCCGTGGACGGACCAACTGCTTTCGCAGGACACCCAGAAGCAGAAGGAGGACCTGTTCTCCGAGTTCTTCGCCAAGCCCGACATGACGATCGAAGAGGCACAGAAGCGCTTCGCCGAGATCATCGGTTCGGCGGACTGACGACCGGCGCCCCCGCCGGCTTCCGACCCCAGCCTATCGGGGTCGGGAGCTCGATGTCCTCATTGCCCGGCCGGCCGATATGAGCAGCAGCGAACGCCCGAGTAAGCTTTTCCGCAACCTGAACGCCAAGGTCGCATCGATCCCGATGGTGCTTACCGCGTTGGTGGTGTTCGTCGGCGGCACGGCGTGGACGGTGCTCTACTCCTTCACCAATTCGAAGCTGTTGCCGCGGCTCAACTTCGTCGGGCTCGACCAGTATCACCGGCTGTGGTCGACATCGCGCTGGCTGGTGTCGATCGAGAACCTTTTGATCTACGGCGTGATCTCGCTGGTGTTCTCGCTGGTCATCGGCTTCCTGCTTGCCGCCCTTCTCGACCAGAAGATCCGTTTCGAGGACACGTTCCGCACCATCTTCCTCTATCCCTTCGCGCTGTCCTTCATCGTCACCGGGCTGGTATGGCAGTGGCTGCTCAATCCGGATTTCGGCGTCCAACGCGTCGTGCGCGACCTCGGCTGGACGAGCTTCAGCTTCGATCCGCTCTACAATTCCAGCATCGTCATCTACGGCATTTCGATCGCGGCGCTCTGGCAAGGCACGGGCTTGATCATGTGCCTGATGCTCGCCGGACTGCGCGGCATCGACGAGGACATCTGGAAGGCGGCGAGGGTGGACGGCATTCCGGCCTGGAAGACCTATCTCTTCATCGTCATCCCGATGATGCGGCCGGTCTTCATCACGACGCTGGTGATCATCGCCGCCGGCATCGTCAAGGTCTATGACCTGGTCGTGGCGCAGACCAGCGGCGGCCCCGGCATCGCGTCGGAAGTGCCGGCGAAATATGTCTACGACTACATGTTCTTCGCCCAGAATCTCGGCCAGGGTTTCGCCGCCTCGACCATGATGCTGTTGTCGGTGGTGATCGTCATCGTGCCATGGGCCTATCTCGAATTCGGAGGCAAGAAGCGTGGCTGACGTCGCCTCCCTGTCCACCGGTGCCGAAGCGCTCAGGCGCGATGCCACCGGCCCGAGCGGGCCCAAGCCGCGGCACGTGCTGTCGCGCCGCAATATCTTCCTCTACGGCACGCTGATCGTCGTGGCGCTCTATTATCTTTTGCCGCTCTACGTGATGATCGTCACGTCGCTGAAGGGCATGCCGGAAATCCGCCTCGGCAACATCTTCTCGCCGCCGGTGGAAATCACCTTCGAACCCTGGGTGAAAGCCTGGGCGACAGCGTGCACCGGGCTCAACTGCGACGGGCTCTCGCGCGGTTTCTGGAATTCGGTGCGCATCACCGTGCCGTCGGTGATCCTGTCGATCGCGATCGCCTCGGTGAACGGCTATGCCTTGGCCAACTGGCGCTTCAAGGGAGCCGACACCTTCTTCATCATCCTGATCGTCGGCGCCTTCATCCCCTACCAGGTGATGATCTATCCGATCGTCATCATCCTGCGCGAGATCGGCATCTACGGCACGCTGACCGGCTTGGTGATCGTGCATTCGATCTTCGGCATGCCGATCCTGACGCTGCTCTTCCGCAACTATTTCACCTCGATGCCGGAGGAGCTGTTCCGCGCCGCGCGCGTCGACGGCGCCGGTTTCTGGGGCATCTATCTGCGCATCATGCTGCCGATGTCGCTGCCGATCTTCGTCGTCGCCATCATCCTGCAGGTGACCGGCATCTGGAACGACTTCCTGTTCGGCGTCGTCTACACGCGCCCCGACACCTATCCGATGACGGTGCAGCTCAACAACATCGTCAACTCGGTCCAGGGCGTGAAGGAATACAACGTCAACATGGCAGCGACCATCCTGACCGGTCTGGTTCCGCTCATCGTCTACTTCATTTCCGGCAAGCTCTTCGTGCGCGGCATCGCCGCCGGCGCGGTGAAAGGATGATGATGGCCGCTGAAATCGCCAATCCCAGCGTTTCGATCCAGGACCTGTCGCTCAATTTCGGCGCCGTCTCGGTGCTGCAGACGCTCAACCTGGATGTCGCCGACGGCGAATTCATCGTGCTGCTCGGGCCGTCCGGCTGCGGCAAGTCGACCTTGCTCAACTGCATCGCCGGGCTGCTCGACATCTCGGACGGGCGCATCTTCATCAAGGGCAAGAACGTCACCTGGGAGGAGCCGAAGGACCGCGGCATCGGCATGGTGTTCCAGTCCTACGCGCTCTATCCGCAGATGACGGTGGAGAGGAACCTTTCCTTCGGCCTGCGCGTCGCCGGCTTGGCGAAGGACGAGATCGCCAAGCGCATCGCGCGCGCCGCCGAGATCCTGCAGATCGAGCCGCTGCTGCAGCGCAAGCCTTCGGCGCTGTCCGGCGGCCAGCGCCAGCGCGTGGCGATAGGGCGCGCGCTGGTGCGCGACGTCGACGTCTTCCTGTTCGACGAGCCACTCTCCAATCTCGATGCCAAGCTGCGTTCGGAGTTGCGCGTCGAGATCAAGCTTTTGCACCGCCGCTTGCAGAACACGATGATCTACGTCACCCACGACCAGATCGAGGCGATGACGCTGGCCGACCGGATCGCGGTGATGAAGGGCGGCGTGATCCAGCAGCTCGACGCGCCGCAGACGATCTACAACCGCCCCGTCAACCGCTTCGTTGCCGGCTTCCTCGGCTCGCCGGCGATGAATTTCATCGACGGCAGGCTGGAGAAGGACGGCGGCGACTGGCACTTTGCCGTCGAGGATGTTCGCATCCCGCTTGCGACCTATTCCTTCGAGAAGGAGCCGGCGCCGGGCCCTGCTGTGTTCGGCATCCGGCCAGAGCATGTCGCCTTCAACAGCGGCACGGGGTGGCCCTTCACCGCGACAGCCAATGTCGAGGTCGTCGAGCCGATGGGCTCCGATACACTGGTGTGGCTGAAACTAGGCCGGCAGAACTTCACCGTGCGCGTCACCTCCGAACGCACGCCGAAGAACGGGGATGCGGTCGGCATCGGCTTCGATCCGCTGCGCGCCTCGCTCTTCGACGCTCAAACCGGCAACCGAATTTAACTCCCCAGGACCAACAGAACGGACAGGACAGATGAACTGGTCATTCCAACTCTACAGCGCCCGCAATTTCCAGCCATGGAACGGCGTGGTGAAAATGCTCGGCGAACTCGGCTACAGCCAAGTCGAGGGCTTCGGCGGCGTCTATGACGACCCGAAAGCGTTCCGCGCCGAGCTCGACAGGAACGGGCTTGCGATGCCGACCGGGCATTTCTCGATCGACGCGCTGGAGAATGATTTCGACGGCGTGCGCAAAACCGCGGACGCGCTCGGCATCACGCTCCTGATCTGCCCCTATCTTATGCCCGATCAGCGCCCGTCCGATGCCGCCGGCTGGCGCGGCTTCGGCGAGCGTCTCGCCAAGGTCGGCGAGGTGGCAAAGAAGGCCGGCTACGGCTTTGCCTGGCACAACCATGATTTCGAGTTCAAGCCGCTTGCCGACGGCTCGCTGCCGCAGGACCATATCCTGTCCGCGGCACCGGATATCGGCTGGGAGATGGACGTCGCCTGGGTGATCCGCGGCGGCGCCGATCCGCTGCCCTGGATCGAAAAGCACGGCAAGCGCATCGTCGCCGTGCACGTCAAGGACATGGCAAAGCCGGGCGAGGGGCTGGACGAGGACGGCTGGTCCGACGTCGGCCACGGCACGATCGACTGGGCGAGCCTGTTCAAGACATTGCGCGCCAAGAGCGCGGCGCAGTATTTCATCATGGAGCAGGACAACCCCAACGACATCGAGCGCTATGCCCGCCGCTCGATCGCGGCAGCCAAGAGTTGGCAGGAGTAATCAAAATGGCGGAGAAACTTGGCGTCGGCGTCATCGGCTGCGGCAACATCTCGAAGGCGTATTTCTCGCTGTCGCCGCTGTTCCGCGGCATCAAGATGCGCGCCTGCGCCGATATCAACATGGATGCCGCGAAAGCGCGGGCAAAGGAGTTCAAGCTCCGCGCCGAGACGGTCGACGACCTGCTCAGGGATGACGAGATCGACATCATCGTCAACCTCACGGTTCCGGCGGTACACTACGAGGTCTCCAAGGCGGTGCTCGACGCCGGCAAGCATGTCTATTCGGAAAAGCCGTTCGTGCTGTCGATCGGGGAAGGGCTCGATCTCAAGAAACGGGCCGAGAAAAGGGGCCTGCGCATCGGTTCGGCGCCAGACACGTTCCTCGGCGGCGCGCACCAACTGGTTCGCGATCTGATCGACAGCGGCAAGCTCGGCGCGATCACCAGCGGCACCTGCCATGTGATGGGCCACGGCATGGAGCACTGGCATCCCAACCCGGATTTCTTCTTCCAGCCGGGCGCCGGTCCGGTGCTGGATATCGGGCCGTATTATGTCACCAACCTGATCCAGCTGATCGGACCCGTGAAGCAGGTGGCCGCCTTCGCGACGACGCCGGCGAAGGAGCGCACCATCAGCTCCCAGCCTCGTGCGGGCGAAAAGATCCCGGTGAACACGCCGACCACCATCCATGCGCTGCTTGAATTCGCCAATGGCGCGGTGATCACGCTCAACACCAGTTGGGACGTCTGGAGCCATGGCCACGCGCCGATGGAGCTCTACGGTGAATTGGGCACCGTCTTCGTGCCGGACCCGAATTTCTTCGGTGGCGAGGTGCGCTTCACCGAGTCGGCCAAGCCGGTGAAGAAACTGCCGAAATGGAACCATCCGTTCGGCGTGCCGAACGAGATGCATGGCCATGGCATGATGGCGAACTACCGCACCGCCGGCCTTGCCGACATGGCGGTCGCGATTGCCGAAGGGCGGCCGCATCGCTGCTCGATGGAGCTGGCGCTGCACGCGGTCGATGTCATGACCGGCATCCTGCGTTCCGGCGAAAGCGGCAAATATGTCGCCATGCAGACGACCTGCGAGCGGCCGGCCGCGCTCGGCGTCAAGGACGCCAAGGCGTTGCTGGCGAAGAAAAAGTAGGTGGCAACCCCTCTCCCCGTTGCGGCGGGGAGAGGGTAAGGGTTAGGGGCACGCATCGATTCAATTCAGGTTGGCGGCGATCGCCGCGCCGTTTCGATCCCGAGGATTGCCATGCCCTATGTCGCCGCCCAAGACCGCTACGAGAAGATGGTCTATAACCGCTGCGGGCGGTCCGGCCTGAAGCTGCCGGCGATCTCGCTGGGGCTGTGGCACAATTTCGGCAACGACACGCCGCACAGGACCAAGCAGGCGATCGCGCGCAAGGCCTTCGACCTCGGCATCACGCATTTCGACCTCGCCAACAATTACGGCCCGCCGCCCGGCTCTGCGGAAACCGCGTTCGGCGAGATCCTGCGCACCGATTTCGCCGCTTACCGCGACGAGATGATCATCTCGACCAAGGCCGGCTACGAGATGTGGGCCGGTCCGTACGGCGAATGGGGCAGCCGCAAATATGTGCTGGCCAGCCTCGACCAGAGCCTCAAGCGCATGGGGCTCGACTATGTCGACATCTTCTATTCGCACCGTTTCGATCCCGAGACCCCGCTCGAGGAAACGATGGGCGCGCTCGACCATGCGGTGCGCTCGGGCAAGGCGCTCTATGCCGGCATCTCCTCCTACAATTCGCAGCGCACGCGCGAGGCGGCCGACCTATTGCGGCAGCTCGGCACGCCATGCCTGATCCACCAGCCGAGCTATTCGATGCTCAACCGCTGGGTCGAGGAGGATGGGCTGCTCGACACGCTGGAGGGGCTCGGCATCGGCTCGATCGTGTTCTCGCCGCTGGCGCAAGGCATGCTGACCGACAAATATCTCGGCGGCATCCCCGAGGGCAGCCGCGCGTCGCAAGGCAAATCGCTCAAGCCCGCCTTCATCAACGACAGGTCGATCGCCAACATCCAGGCGCTCAACGCCATCGCCGCCCGCCGCAGCCAGACGCTGGCGCAGATGGCGCTGGCCTGGGTGCTGCGCAAAGGTCGCGTGACCACAGCGCTGATCGGCGCCAGCCGGCCGGAACAGGTCGAGGATTGCGTCGGCGCGCTCAAGGCGCTCGAGTTCTCCGATGCCGAGCTCGCCGAGATCGACACTTACGCGCGCGAGTCCGACATCAATCTTTGGGCGGCTTCGGCCGAACGCAAAGGGCCGCCGCGCAAGTAGCGGTTAGCCGGCGAACCATCTCCGCCGGCGCGTGCCTGGAGGGACGCGCTGCGGAAACAGTGGCAAAATCATTCGTTCGTCGCTATCTCAGGGGAATTGAAGCCGTTCGCGTGCGAGATTTCGAGCGGACGTCGATTGGGCGAACAAGATGACGGCAAGAGATGCGCTGACCAAGAACCAGCTCTGCGTGCTCGAGAAGCTCGAGGCGTCCAGCGGGCCGCTCAGCGCCTATACGCTGCTCGACCAGCTGCGCGAGCGCGGTTTCCGGGCGCCGTTGCAGGTCTATCGGGCGCTCGACACGCTGGTGAAGTCCGGCTTCGTGCATAGGCTCGAAAGCCTCAACTCCTTCGTCGCCTGTGCCGAGCCGCACGACCACAGCCATTCGATGACGGCCTTCGCCATCTGCGACAATTGCGGCCAGGTGACCGAAATGTCCGACCACGATGTCGATCACCGGCTTGACGAATGGGTGCGCTCGACGGGATTTGCAGCCAAGAAGGCGGTTATCGAGTTTCGCGGGGTGTGTGCCAAATGCAGGGCTGAAGCGGCGTAAGAACGCCGATATTCAGGTGAGGTCGGCCTGCAAATGGCGGCTCCCTGCGCTTCCGGTGCTTACGTACTTTAAGTACGCTCCGCTCCGGTTCTCGGGACCCACCATTTTCGACTCGACCTGACCTGAATCTCGACGCTCTTACAGCGTGGGGTAGCGCCTAATGCGCCTCGTCCCAGTTGTTCGCCGCTCGCGCGTCGACATGCAGCGGCACCGACATCGACACCGCCGGCATCGGCGCGTTCTCCATCACGCGGCGCACCACGGGGATGGTCGCCTCGACCTCCGCTTCCACCGTCTCGAAGATCAGTTCGTCATGCACCTGCAACAGCATGCGGGCGGAGAGTTTCGCCTTGTCCAGTGCCTCTTCCATATGCACCATGGCGCGGCGGATGATGTCGGCCGCGGTGCCCTGGAGCCTGGCGTTGATCGAGGCGCGCTCGTTGAAGGCGCGCACCGACGGGTTGGACGACCTTATTTCCGGATAGTGGATGCGGCGGCCGAAGATGGTCTCGACGAAACCGTTTTCCCGCGCATAGGCCTTGGTTTCCTCGATATAGTCGCGGATGCCCGGGAAGCGCTCGAAATAGCGCTTGATATAGGCGCTCGCCTCGTCGCGCGGGATCGACAGCTGGTTGGCCAGGCCGAAGGCCGAGATGCCGTAGATGATGCCGAAATTGATCGCCTTGGCGCGCCGGCGCACCTCCGAAGGCATGCCTTCGACCGGCACGTTGAACATTTCCGATGCGGTGATGGCATGGATGTCGGCGCCGTCGGCGAAAGCCTGCTTGAGCTGCGGGATCTCCGCGACATGGGCAAGCACGCGCAGCTCGATTTGGCTGTAGTCGGCCGAGACCAGCTTGTGGCCCTTTTCGGCGATGAAGGCGGTCCTGATCTTGCGGCCCTCGGCGGTGCGCACCGGGATGTTCTGCAGATTGGGATCGGAGGACGACAGACGCCCCGTCGTCGTCGCGGCGAGCGCATAGGAGGTGTGGACGCGGTTGGTGCCGGGGTTGATGAAGCCCGGCAGCGCGTCGGTATAGGTCGATTTCAGCTTGGTGAGCTGGCGCCAGTCGACGATCTTGCGCGGCAGCTCGTGGCCTTCGGTGGCAAGGTCTTCCAGAAGCTGCGCCGAGGTCGACCACTGGCCGGTCTTGGTCTTGGAACCGCCCGGCAGGCCCATCTTGCCGAACAGGATATCGCCGAGCTGCTTTGGCGAGCCGATGTTGATGCGTTCGCCGACGATTCCGTAGATTTCCTCCTCGACGCGGGCGGCGCCCTGCGCCAATTCGCCCGACAGTCGCGACAGGATCTGGCGGTCGACCGAAATGCCGCGCTGTTCCATCCGGGCAAGCACCGGCACCAGCGGCCGCTCCAGTCGCTCGTAGACGGAAACGAGGCCCTTGGCGGCCAACCTCGGCTTCAGCACCAGCCAGAGCTGCAACGCAATGTCGGCCTGCTCGGCAGCGTATGTCGTCGCGCGCTCGATATCGACCTGGTCGAAGCCGATGGCGCTTTTGCCCGAGCCGGCGAGTTCCTTCTTCGAAGCCGGCGCGTGGCCGAGCCACTTCTCCGACAGCGAGACGAGGTCGTGACCGCCGGAGGTGCCTGCGTCGAGCACGTAGGAGATCAACATCGTGTCGTCGAACGGCCCGACCTCGATGCCGTGCCGGCCCATCACGACGATGTCGTATTTCGTGTCCTGGACGATCTTGAGAACCGACCGGTCCTCGAGCAACGGCTTGAGCAGCGCCAGCGCCTCGCGGACGGGGATCTGGTTCTCCAGCATGCCGCCGCCGAGCAGGTCGCCATTGCCGCTCTTGTGGGCGAGCGGCACATAGACGGCGCGGCCCGGCGCGATCGCCATGGAAATGCCGATGAGATCCGCCTGCATCGGATCGGACGAGCTGGTCTCGGCGTCGAGCGCAAGGACGCCGGCGTCGCGGGCTTCGGCTATCCAGGCCTTGAGCGCCGCCGCATCGCGGATGGCGGTATAGGCCGAGGGGTCGATCTTGCGGGCCGCCGCCTGTTCGAGCCGCAGCGCCGAGAGCAGCGAAGGGGTGTCGCCCTGCGGCGGCGCATCCTCGCCCCTTGTGGCAGGTTTCGCGGTGCCCTTCGATTCAGGTGCCGGCTGTCTCGATGGCGCGCCGGCGCCGACATCGGGGCCATGCGCGGTATCGGCGCGCTCGACGGTGACGGCGGAAGCCTGGACATCGCCGATCTCGGTGGCGGTCGCCTCGGCGACGCGCCGCGTCAGCGTGGTGAATTCCATCGTCTTCAGGAAGCCGATCAGCTTCGGCCCGTCCGGCTCATGCAGGACCAAATCGTCCAGTCCCTCCTTCAGGGGCACGTCGTTCCTCAGTGTCACCAGCTCGCGCGAGATGCGCGCCTTGTCGGTATTGGCGATGATGGTTTCGCGGCGCTTGTCCTGCTTGATCTCGGAAGCACGCGCCAGCAGCCCGTCGAGGTCGCCGAACTGTTCCAGCAGCTGCGCCGCGGTCTTCGGGCCGATGCCGGGCACGCCCGGCACGTTGTCGACGGAGTCGCCGGTCAGCGCCTGCAAATCGATCATCTTTTCCGGCGGCACGCCCCATTTCTCGATCACCTCGGGAATGCCGATCTGGCGGTCCTTCATCGGGTCGTACATGCCGACGGTCGGGCCGACCAGCTGCATCAAATCCTTGTCGGAAGAGATGATGGTGGTATCGGCGCCGGCCTCGCAGGCCATCCGGCTATAGGTGGCGATGATGTCGTCGGCCTCGAACCCCTCCATCTCGATGCAGGGCAGGTTGAAGGCCACGGTCGCCTGGCGGATCAGCCCGAATTGCGGGATCAGGTCCTCCGGCGGCGCGGAGCGGTTCGCCTTGTATTCGGGATAGAAATCGCTGCGGAAGGTTTTCGAGGAATAGTCGAAGATGACGGCGAAATGCGTCGGCACGATGCCTACACTGGTGTTGCGGGCGTCCTGCATCAGCTTCCACACCATGTTGCAGAAGCCGAGCACGGCGCCGGTCGGCAGGCCGTCGGATTTGCGGTTCAGCGGCGGCAGCGCATGATAGGCGCGGAAAATGTAGCCGGAGCCGTCGACGAGGAAGAGGTGATCGCCTTTTTTCATGCCGGCAGGGATAGCGCGGCCAGCCTTCGCGGTCCATGCCAAAGGCTGTGCAAACCTGCCAGTTCGGGCAACACCCCTGACAGATACTGTCCGGGCGGAATCCACTGCTCACGGGCATGTTACAAAAGTGTAATTTTCGTGCCCTTGAATCGCCACGTTCACAGACCCAAATACACGTCATCGGCAGTTTTCGCCGAAGTCCGGAGTAAGGCCCGTCCCCCGCCTATCCCGGGCAAACTGCGGCAGCCTATCCCCCCTCTCCGGGCTGCCGCATCGTTTCGAGTAAAGACCGCCGTGGTTCCCCCTCCACCACGGCGGTTCTTTTTTGCCTCCAGGCAAGCCTTTCCCGCTTGGTCCAACGATCACGGCTTTTCGTTTTCCGCATCGCCCTTTAGGGTCTGCCACAAAAATCGAAAGGCCCCCAATGTCCAGACTCTCCCCCGTCCTCGACCGTCTCGATCAGAACCTCGACCAGAGCCTTGAACGGCTGTTCGGCCTGCTCGGCATCAAGTCGATCTCCACCGATCCGGCCTTTGCCGCCGATTGCCGCAAGGGGGCCGAATGGCTGGTGGCCGAGCTCAAGCTGATCGGCTTCGACGCAAGCGTGCGCGACACGCCCGGACACCCGATGGTGGTGGCGCATCACGAAGGACCGGCAGGCTCTCCGCATGTGCTGTTCTACGGCCATTACGACGTGCAGCCGGTCGATCCGATCGAATTGTGGGAAACCGATCCGTTCGCGCCGTCGATCAAGGAGATCGAGCCCGACCGCAAGGTGATCACCGGGCGCGGCTCGGCCGACGACAAGGGGCAGCTGATGACCTTCGTCGAGGCCTGTCGCGCCTGGAAGCAGGTGCATGGCAATCTGCCGTGCCGCGTCACCATCCTGTTCGAGGGCGAGGAAGAATCCGGCTCGCCGTCGCTGAAGCCGTTCCTGGAAGCCAACGCCGCCGAGCTGAAGGCGGATTTCGCGCTGGTCTGCGACACCAGCATGTGGAACCGCGAGACGCCGTCGATCTGCGTGTCGCTGCGCGGCATGGTCGGCGAGGAGATCACCGTCAAGGCGGCCAACCGCGACCTGCATTCAGGCCTCTATGGCGGGCCGGCCGCCAATCCGATCCGCATCCTGGCGAAGATACTAGCCGACATCCACGACAAGGACGGCCATGTCACCATTCCGGGCTTCTATGACGGTGTCGAGGAGACGCCCTCGCAAGTGCTGAAATCCTGGGAAGGGCTCGGCGAAACGGCCGAGACCTTCCTCGGACCGGTCGGTCTCTCCATACCGGCCGGCGAAAAAGGGCGCTCGGTGCTCGAGCTCACCTGGGCGCGGCCGACCGCGGAATTCAACGGCATCATCGGCGGCTATACCGGCAAGGGCTTCAAGACGGTGATCGCGGCGGAAGCGTCGGCGAAAGTGTCGTTCCGGCTCGTTCACAAGCAGGATCCGAAGAAGATCCGCGCCGCCTTCCAGGCCTTCGCGCGCGAGCGCATCCCCGGCGACTGCTCGGTAGAATTCCACCCGCATGGCGGCTCGCCGGCGATCCAGCTTTCCTATGACTCGCCGTTCCTGACCAAGGCCAAGGATGCGCTGTCGGACGAGTGGGAGCGGCAGGCCGTGACCACCGGCGGCGGCGGCTCGATCCCGGTGGTGGGCGACTTCCAGACCTATCTCGGCATGGAATCGCTGCTGGTCGGCTTCGGCCTCGACGACGACCGCATCCACTCGCCGAACGAGAAATACGAGCTGACCTCCTTCCACAAGGGGCAGCGGTCATGGGCGCGCATCCTCGACGCGCTGACGCGCTAAGGCGCGGTTTCACGAAAGACGTGACATTCAACTTTTTGTTGATTTTTCTCCGGATCGCGGCGAGGACGGGTTAAGCCGACCCGGAGAAGAGAATGACCGTCGACATCCGTTTCCATAAAAACGATCTGCCGGACCTTACCCGCTACAACGTCGGGGCAGTGGCCATCGACACGGAAACGCTGGGGCTCAACCCGCATCGCGACCGGCTCTGCGTGGTGCAGATATCGCCTGGCGACGGCAGCGCCGACGTCATCCAGATCGCTCCAGGCCAGAAAGAGGCGCCGAACCTCGCCAGCCTGTTGAGAAACAACACAATCACCAAGCTGTTTCACTACGGCCGGTTCGACATCGCCGTGCTCTACCACACCTTTGGTGTGATGGCCGAGCCGGTGTTCTGCACCAAGATCGCCTCGCGGCTCACCCGCACCTATACCGATCGTCACGGGCTGAAGGATCTCTGCAACGAACTGCTCGGCATCGGCCTTTCCAAGGCGCAGCAATCCTCCGACTGGGCGGCCGAAACGCTCTCGCCCGAACAGCTCGAATATGCCGCCTCGGACGTGCTCTACCTGCACAGGCTGCATGAGGTGCTGGGCGCGCGCCTGGCGCGCGAAAACCGCACAAAGGAGGCGGACGCCTGCTTCCGTTTCCTGCCGACGCGCGCCAAGCTCGACCTGATGGGTTGGGCCGAGGAAGACATCTTCGCGCACAGCTGACGGAACCCGGCGCGTCCAGGGACGTTCATGCCGGTCTATGGAGGGCCGGTTCGCGGCGGGGCCGGTTCATGGAGGGAGTGACATGGCAGAGCGCAAACCGATAGAAAGCGCGCCGAAGGACGGCTCGAAGGTCACCATCCTGTGGAAGGACGGCGACGGCGTCGTCAACGAATCCATAGGTCAGTATCGCGACGGAGGGTGGTGGGTCTACACCGACAGCGACACGCAAAAGAAGGTCGATCCGACGAGCTGGCGTCCAGCATCAAATGACGACGACCAGTAGGCTGCGTGCAGGCTTCAAGGCGGGCCTCGACCGAAACAAGGGGACGCAATGAGGCAGAACACGCTCTATCTTATCATCGGGGCGCTGGTCGCGGTGGTCATCGCGCTCGGCATCTATGTCTATCGCGAGCAGACCAAGCCGAAAGGCGTCGAGCTCAAGATCGACGACAAGGGCATTTCGATCCAGCAGAATTGACCACGGTGGCCAGCCGGAAGTGGCTGGCGCCGTGAGGGGCTAGACTGGCTTTGCGAGACGACATTGCGCCGGGGGGATTTCGGCCGGAGATACAGGGGCTGCGCGGGCTCGCCGTAGCCTTTGTGGTGATCTTCCATATCTGGCCGGCAGCACTTCCCGGCGGCTATGTCGGGGTCGACATCTTCTTCGTCATCTCCGGCTTCCTGATCACCGGCCTGCTTACGCGCATGGCTCTGAGCGATAGCGGCATCTCGCTTGCCGGCTTCTATACGCGCCGGGTCAGGCGATTGCTGCCGGCGGCGATCGTCGCGCTCTTCGTCACGCTCGCGGGAACGCTGCTGTTCGTGTCGGACGCATGGTGGGAAGAAACCGCCAGGCAGGTGATCGCAAGCGCGCTCTACGTGCAGAACTGGCGGCTTGCCGAGCAGGCCGTGGATTATCTCGGCGCCGAGGACGCGCCGAGCCCCGTCCAGCATTTCTGGTCGCTGTCGATCGAGGAGCAGTTCTACATCGTCTGGCCGGTGCTGATGATCGCGGCGCTGTGGTGGGCCAGGCGCCGCGGATATTCACCCGTGCAAATGCTCACCTTCGTGCTCGGCGTGGTCCTGGCGGGCTCGCTCGCGGCTTCCGTCGCCCTCACCCGATCCGATCCGGCATGGGCCTATTTCGTCACCCACACCCGGGTCTGGGAGCTGGCCCTTGGGGGATTGCTGGCACTGACCCTCGATCGGTTCCGTCCGAGCGCGCATATGAGGAAGGTGATGGCTGTCGCCGGCCTGCTGGCGGCGCTGGCATCGGCGGTGCTGTTTTCAAGGTCGACCGATTTTCCAGGCTTCAAGGCGCTGCTGCCGACGCTCGGCGCCGCGCTGGTCATTGCGGCCGGCAGCGTGCGCATGGGCCGCTTCCGCGGCTTGGATACCGCCGCGCTGCGCTATATCGGCGATCGCTCCTATTCGATCTATCTGTGGCATTGGCCGCTGATCATATTCTATGTGGCGCAGCGCGGCCCGATCGGCCTGGTCGATGGCGTTCTCATCATCATCGCCACCCTGGCTGTTTCCGGTCTCTCCTACCGCTTCGTCGAACAGCCCTATCGCCATTCGCGCTCGTCGCTGGCATGGCGGCCGCTGATCGACGGCACGCTGGCGGTGGGGTTGTGCGTGGCGGTGGCCGGCGGACTCGTCTATGTCATCGACCGGCAGCCCATCGACACCAGCGTGATCGGGACGCCGAATTATCCGGGACCCGCGGCCTTGCTGGCGAATGCCGTCGTCCCCCAGGGCGTCAAGCCGCTGCCCCCCTTGAGTAAGATCGGCAGCGACGTGCCAGTCATCTACAGGTTGAAATGTCATCAGGAGCAGAAGGGCATCGACGCGACGGGTTGCCAGCTCGGGGACCCGACGGGGACGAGGACCATCGTCGTAATGGGCGATTCCCACGCCGCGCAATGGGTGCCGGCAGTCGACAAAATAGCCAAGGACAGAAAATGGAAGCTCGTCACCTTCACCAAGGCGGCCTGCCCGGTGACCCGGGTCACCATCCTCGACGACGGCAAGCCGTATGAACAATGCGCGCTGTGGCGGGAGAAAGTTCTCGCCGAAATTGCGAAACTGAAGCCCGATCTCGTGTTCACCAGCCAGAGCAACTACACCAGCGTTGCGCAGGACGCGATGATCGAGGGGCTGCGCAGCGTCTGGAGCGAGCTCACAAGCCAGGGCGTGCGCGTCGTCGCCATCCGCAACACGCCTTTCAGCCTGTTCGATCCGCGCGATTGCCTCAGAACCGATCCCGGCAAATGCGTCAATCCGCGCAACGAGGTCGAACGGGAAAACATCTACGCGCTTGCCGCCCAGTCCGTGCGGGGGGTAACCGTGGTCGACATGAACGATGCGCTATGCGGCAAGGACAATTGCCCGGCGGTGGTCGGCAACATCGTCGTTTTGCGCGACAACCATCATCTCACGGCCACCTATGCGCTGGCGCTGGCGCCCTATCTGGCCAAGGCAGCGGGACTTTAGGCGAGTGTCTGCCAGCAAACGGCGTCCTGCCGGCCTAAAGGCTTGTTTTCATGCATGTCATTATCGCAAAACCGCTGCACACTTTTGCGCGACATGCATTAGAACGATACTGAGACAGCCGGATTCCGAAAATCCTAAGGGTTTTCAAAAGGCTGCATAAACCCTGCTTTAACCCGCCTTTAAACCGCCGCATCTAGTCTTCAACCCGAACGCCATCGGCACCGGGGCAGGCAAGCAAGAGCGCATGGCGAACCGCAGAGACAGTCGCATCGAACCGAGCTTCGAGGGATCGCCGCGCGCGAAATCCTCCGAAGGCTTTTCGGTGAGCGAGGAGGATCGCGTCGTGCCGGGCAGTCGTAAATCCGCTTCGAAAGGCAGGTCCGCCAAGGCGAAATCGCGCGGCCGCGGACGTGGTCGCGATCGCAATCGGCGCGGGCTGCTCGGTATCGCCACGCGGCTTGTCTACTGGTGCTTCGTGCTCTGCATATGGGGCGGTATCGCGACGGCAGGCATCGTCGTCTATTACGGCGCCAAGATGCCGGCGGCGACGACGTGGTCGGTCCCGGACCGTGCGCCGAACATCAAGATCGTCTCGGTCGATGGCGCGCTGATCGCCAATCGCGGTGCGTCTGGCGGCGAGGCCGTCGGCCTGCACGAAATGTCGCCCTATATCCCCGAGGCCGTGGTCGCCAT
This sequence comes from Mesorhizobium sp. B2-4-6, assembly GCF_006442775.1. Lineage (NCBI taxonomy): Bacteria > Pseudomonadati > Pseudomonadota > Alphaproteobacteria > Hyphomicrobiales > Phyllobacteriaceae > Mesorhizobium > Mesorhizobium sp. B2-4-6. Next base: position 33,524 of record NZ_VFVI01000016.1, on the reverse strand, counting down.
CGAGGACCGGCGCTTCTATTCGCATTTCGGCATCGACCCGATCGGCCTGTCGCGCGCCATGGTCGCCAATCTGCTTGGCGGCCATTTCTCGCAGGGCGGCTCGACGCTGACGCAGCAACTGGCGAAGAACCTGTTCCTGACGCCGGACCGCACGCTGGAGCGCAAGGTCCAGGAAGTGCTGCTCGCGCTGTGGCTCGAGCACAAGCACAGCAAGGATCAGATCCTCGAAATGTACCTCAACCGGGTCTATTTCGGCTCGGGCGCCTATGGCGTGGAGGCGGCCTCGCGGCGCTATTTCGGCAAGAGCGCGCGCGACGTGACGCTTTCGGAAGCCGCGTTGCTGGCGGGCCTGCTGAAGGCGCCGTCCAAGCTTTCGCCGGCGCGCGACCCGAAGGCGGCCGAGGAGCGGGCGCAGCTCGTGCTCGCGGCCATGCGCGAGACCGGCAAGATCAGCGACAAGGAATACAAGACGGCGCTGAGCGCGCCGGCGACGCGCGCGCCGTCCTACTGGACCGGCTCGGAAAACTATGTCGCCGATACGGTGATGGACGAACTCCCGGACCTCATCGGCGACGTGCGCAGCGACATCGTCATCAACACCACGGTCGACCTCAACCTGCAGAAGCTTGCCGAACAGTCGATCCGCCGGCTGATCGACGAGAGCGGCAAGAAGCTCAACGTCACGCAAGGCGCGCTGGTGTCGATCGACGATTCCGGCGCGGTGCGCGCGATGGTCGGCGGCTATGATTATTCGACCAGCCAGTTCGACCGCGCCTCGGAAGCGCGCCGGCAGCCGGGCTCGGCCTTCAAGCCCTTCGTCTATATGGCGGCGCTGGAAGCCGGCCGCACGCCTGACAGCATCCGCAACGACGCGCCGATCAAGATCGGCAAATGGACGCCGGACAATTACGGCGGCAAATATTACGGCAAGGTGACGCTGGCGACAGCTTTGGCCAAGTCGCTCAACTCGGTGGCGGCCCAGCTCACCATGGAAGTCGGCCCCGACGCCGTGGTGGAAGCTGCGCATCGCATGGGCATCCAGTCGGACCTGCAGGCCAACACCTCGATCGCGCTCGGCACCTCGGAGGTGACGCCGCTGGAACTGACCTCGGCCTATGTGCCTTTCGCCAATGGCGGCTACAAGCCGGACATCCACTTCATCCAGCGCATCACCACCGCCAACGGCAAGGTGCTCTACGAGAACAGCGGCGGCGGCGCGCCGCGCGTCATCAAGGCCGATATCGTCGGCATGATGAACTCGATGATGACGGGCACCGTCGAGGTCGGCACCGCCAGGAAGGCGGCCTTCAACTGGCCGTCGGCCGGCAAGACCGGCACCAGCCAGAATTCGCGCGATGCCTGGTTCGTCGGCTACACCGCCAATCTCACCACGGGCGTGTGGTTCGGCAATGACGACGGCAGCCCCATGAAGAAGGTCACCGGCGGCGCCCTGCCGGCGCAGGCCTGGCACGAATTCATGGTGGCCGCGCATGAAGGCGTGCCGGTCAGGCCGCTGCCCGGCACCTGGAAGTCGACGCCGTCCGATACGATCGTGCCGGACGAGATCCCGTCGGCGGACGCCTCGCAGCCGCCAGCGCCGCCCGCGGCCATCGGCCAGTCACAGCCGGTCGCTCCGGCGCCAGCGCCGGTACGTCAGGCGCGCCCGGCCCAGACCGTCGATGCGAACGGCTTCGACATGCCAAGCGACAGCGGATCGACCGCCTCGATCAAGCATCCGGTGCCGCCCGGCAATGTCGGCGGACCGACCAAGAAGCGGCAGACTTCGATCCTCGATATCCTGGGCGGCGGTTGAAGCGGCAACTCGCCCTCTCGTAATGGCAAGCGCCTTCGGCTACATGTCCGGCCGGAGATCAAGCCATGGCCGAGACCGACAGCAGAAAAACCATCGTGCTCACCGGCGCCAGCCGGGGGATCGGCCATGCGACCGTGAAGCGCTTTTCGCGCGAGGGCTGGCGCGTCATCACCTGCTCGCGCCAGGCTTTCGCCGAGGATTGCCCGTGGCCGGCCGGCCCCGAGGACCACATCAAGGTCGACCTCGCCGACCAGGAGGATGTCGGCATCGCCGTCTCGGAAATCCGCCACCGGCTGGAGGCGCATGGCGGACAGTTGCACGCGCTGGTCAACAATGCCGGCATCTCGCCGAAGCTGAAAGACGGCAGGCGCATGGATTCAATCGAGACGCCGATGCATGTCTGGCGCGACGTGTTCCAAGTCAATTTCTTTGCGCCGATCATGCTGGCCAGAGGCCTGTTCAAGGAGCTCGCCGCCGCCAAAGGCTCGATCGTCAACGTCACCTCGATCGCAGGCACCCGCGTGCATCCTTTCGCCGGCACGGCCTATGCCACATCGAAAGCGGCGCTCGGCTCGCTAACGCGCGAGATGGCGCATGATTTCGGTCCGCACGGCATCCGCGTCAACGCGATCGCGCCGGGCGAGATCGACACCGCGATCCTGTCGCCCGGCACCGACAAGATCGTCGAGACGATCCCGCTGAGAAGGCTTGGTGCCACCTCGGAAGTCGCCGACATCATCTTCTTCCTGTGCTCAGGCCAGGCGTCCTACGTCACCGGCTCGGAAATACACATCAATGGCGGCCAGCACGTGTGAGTCAGGGTTTCGAGCGTTACACAGAAACCAACATCGTTGGGTCGCTCGTCATCTATGAGTGGGCCGCAGAGCTCGATATACGCCGAGCGCGCGACATACTGGATAAGATCGCCGGAATTATCGGCTTAGCACCAGATATCGCAACCGTCGTCGGCGCGAAAACCAGCAAGGACTATCTCTTTCGCAACTTCGTAAAGCGCGATGTGCTCCGAAAGCAGGAATGGCAAGCGCTGAGTTACCTCTGGAAGAGGGGTGTCGATACACTCTCGGATTTTGCAATAGAAATTGCCTGCTCTCCCGAGAGTTTCCGATGCTTCGAAATCCATATCGACAAGGCGGCGGTCACGGATTTCAACGGTACATTCCAGAGGATCACCAGATTGGTTTGCGAGGAGTTGCAACCTGTTTACGGGATCGGTTTGTCGATGCCGTACTTTTGGGGGCCGAGGGCATTTGCGCGAGGGTCGGCATCTTCCCGTTTCGCTACCGTGGACAAGACGGTTTATGGCCCTCCACCTGAAATGAAAGAGCAGTCTTTCGCCTTCGGCCCAATTTTCCGAGCTGAAAGCGCTCGGCGGCAGTTGGACCAAAAAATTCGCGATCTGTTTCCCTTCAATCTGCTGTCAGAAGGCCACCTGAACCGCCAGATCGATGGCAAATACTTGGAAAACTGGATTGAAGAAAATTCATTTGGCGTCTTACGGAAGGTTTCGGCTGTAACATGGCAATGGAACGTTCCGTCGCCCGACGTTCAAAGTATCAGGAAGCGGCTGATAGAAGCCGATCTTACTGTTGTGAAGCGATAGACCGCAGTCGGCTCATCTGGCCATGGTGAGAACGGCCTTGCCGCTGAAGCTGCGCTGCCGCAGCGCGTCCAGGGCCTTGCCGATGTCCGTCCATGGCACGGTCATCGCCACGCGGGTCTCCAGCCGGCCGGCGGCGACCAAGCCAAGCAGCGCGGCGATGTCGGCGCCGATGGCTGAACCGGATGTGTAATAGGCGAAAGTCTGGAGCCTTGCGCCCTCGTGGCCTGGAACGAACTGGCGGAATCCGATCGGCGTGAGCTCGCCGCTGCTCGAGCCGAACATGACGATGGTCCCGCCGGGCGCGATATGCTCGATCGCGTCGGCGAGGCTTTTGCCGCCGACCGACTCGGTGATCAATGAAAATAGTCCCCCGGCCAGTTCGATCGACTCGACGACCTGCCCGGCGCCCAGATCGCGAAGATCATCGTGGTGCCGGGCCGAAGCGACCGCCGTCACCGAAGCGCCTTGCTCGCGGGCGATCTGGATCTGGAAGCGGCCGACCGCGCCGCTCGCGCCGGTGATCAGGACACGCTGGCCGGCGAGATCGCCGCCATGGCGCAAAGTTCTCAGCGCCGTCGTGCCCGCCACCGGGAGCGTGGCTGCGTCGGCGAAGTTGACCACGTCCGGCAGGACGGCAAGGCGGTCGGTCGGAACGGCGACGCGCCCGGCCCAGCCGGCCTCGTCGACCAAGGCGGCAACGCGCGTGCCCGCGGCCGAGCCTGAACCATCGGCCGCCGCGCGCTCGACAATGCCGACGATGTCCTGGCCAGGTATCCAGCCTTCCGGACGTATGCCGAGCAGGCGCAGCTCACCACGATTCAATGATGTTGCATGAACAACCACCAATGCTTCATTCGTATTGCAGCTTGGCTCATCAATTTCAACGAGCTTCAGCCTGTTCGGACTGTCTGAAGAGATAGCGAGAGCAAGCATGGGGCCACCTTGAATAACGCTCGAGCGCCGCGATCGATTGCGACGGAAACAACTCGAAACCTATCGACTTTCGCGGCTGTTGAATTTAGAGATAAAGCTAAATGATCGCTAAAAGACGTCAGATATGAGACAACCGCTCCACTGGCCTTGGCTGGATTTCGACGTCGATGACGTGGCCGCGCCGGCGATCGCCATTGGCGTCGATGTCACGGGGACCAAGGCCGAGGTGCCGGCGCATTGGCATCGCAAAGGGCAGCTCGTCTTCGCGCTCGGCGGCGGCGTCACCTGCCGCGTTCCGAGCGGGCTTTGGATGGTGCCACCGCATTGCGGGGTGTGGGTGCCGAGCCGCATGGAACACAGCAACATCGCGACGGCGAATGCGCGGATTTTCTTCGTTTATATCGAGCCGGGCGCCGCCGACCTGCCGGATCGGTGCTGCACGCTTTCGATCTCGCCGCTACTGCGCGAGCTGATCATCGAGCTATCGGAGTGCGCGCCGGACGAGCCGAGATGCGATTTCCTGGGAAAGGTCCTGCTTGCCGAGCTGCCGCTTATGCCGGTTCAGCAGTTGCACCTGCCGATCTCGGCCGAGCCCCGGTTGCGACGGATCGCCGAAGCGTTGGCGGACGCCCCCGCCGATCGCAGCACCTTGGCCGATTGGGCAGACCGCGTCGCGCTCAGCGAAAGCAGCCTGGCGCGTCTCGTGGTGAAGGAGACGGGCTTAAGTTTCGGGCGCTGGCGCCAGCAACTGCACCTGATCGTGGCGCTCAGGGAACTGTCCGCCGGCGCCAGCGTGCAGCAGGTGTCGGGCGATCTCGGCTACGAATCCGTCACCGCCTTCATCACCATGTTCAAGAAGGCGCTGGGCAAGCCGCCGGCCAAATATCTCAGCGATATCGCGCAAAACGGCGGCTCTGCGTTCGTGGCGTGATGCCAATCAAGCGGGCTGCGGGTTGATCTCCATGGCAGGCCCGGCCCGATCGACGGTCTTGCCGGTCACCACCTCGACGATGCCGCGGGCGATCTCGCGTTCGCCCATGATGACGGTGTCGGCGCCGAGGCCTTTCAGATGCTCGACCTCGGCGTCGGAATGAGCGCGGGCAATGACGTTGATCGCCGGATTGGCGGCCCGCGCCCGAAGCACGACCTGCCCCGCCTCGAAGGCGTTGGGGATGGCGAGGATCAGCCGCTTTGCGCCTTCCGGATTGGCGGCCGAGAAGACGTCCGCATTGGCAGCGTTGCCGGCGACGGTTTCGACGCCGTCGTCCCGCAGCTTCGCCAGCGTCTTGTCGGCATCCTCGATGACCAGGAAGGGCAGGGCGGCTTCCTTCAGCGCCGCGCCCACCAGGCTGCCGACGCGGCCATAGCCGATCAGGATGGAATGGCCGGCAAGCGCCGTTTTCGGCGGCGGGCCGTCTTCCTTGCCCGGGGCCGACACCGAAGCGACCTGGCCGGGCTCGGTCGCCGGGCCGATTGGTCGCTGCTCCACGGCCGGCGCGGAATCCTTGCCGGCACGCTTTTCCAGCCAGGGTTTCATCCAGTCCACGATCAGGAACATCAGCGGATTGAGCAGGATCGACAGGATGGCGCCGGCCAGGATCAGGTCGCGGCCCTGCTCTGGCAACAGTTTCAGGCCGACGCCAAGCTCGGCCAGAATGAAGGAGAATTCGCCGATCTGGGCAAGGCTCGCCGAAATCATCAGCGCGGTGGCGATCGGGTAGCGGAAGACAATGACGATGACGAACGCAGCGATCGACTTGCCGATGACGATGATGGCCAAGGTGGCGAGGATAGGCAGGCCGTTGCTGATCAGGCTGAACGGGTCGAACAGCATGCCGACCGAGACGAAGAACAGCACCGAGAAGGCGTCGCGCAGCGGCAGCGATTCTTCCGCCGCGCGGTGGCTGAGCTCGGATTCGCTCATGATCATGCCGGCGAAGAAGGCACCGAGCGCCAGTGAGACGCCGAACAGCTTCGCCGCGCCGAAGGCGACGCCGAGCGCTATGGCCAGCACGGCGAGCCGGAACAGTTCGCGCGAGCCGGTATGGGCGACGTAGTGCAGGATCCAGGGAATGACCCTGCGGCCGACCACCAGCATGACGACGACGAAGGCGGCGACCTTGGCGAGCGTGATGCCGACCACGCCCCATATGCCATAGCTGGCGGGCAGCGAGAGCAGGCTCGCATGGTCATCGGCCTGCGGCTGGCCGCCAAGCACGCCGGCGAGTGCCGGCAAAAGCACCAGCGCCAGCACCATGGCGAGATCCTCGACGATCAGCCAGCCGACGGCGATGCGGCCGCGTTCGGTCTCGATCAGCCGCCGCTCCTGAAGTGCGCGCAAAAGCACCACTGTCGAGGCGACCGAAAGCGCGAGGCCGAAGACCAGGCCGGCGCCCAGCGACCAACCGAGCAGCCAGGCAAGCCCGGCGCCAAGCAAGGTGGCAAAACCGATCTGCACGATGGCGCCCGGCACCGCAATGGCGCGGACGGACAGAAGGTCCTTCAGCGAAAAATGCAAGCCGACGCCGAACATCAGAAGGATGACGCCGATTTCGGCCAACTCGTTGGCCAAGCTAGCATCGGCCACGAAGCCGGGCGTGTTCGGACCGACCAGGACGCCGGCAACAAGATAGCCGACAAGCGGCGGGATGCGGAACCGGTTGGCTAAAGCACCGAAGACAAAAGCAAGCCCCAGACCGGCGACGATGGTGGCGATAAGAGGCGTGTCATGCGGCATTGTCTATGGAGCGCCTTTCGAAAAATCGCGATGTCGGATGGGCGCCGAGGCCGTCGCCTTCGGCAATATGGTGGACAGAGCGGCGATGATGCAACCACCGCCACGCAGAATCGTAACGGCGCGCGCCGGAAAATCGGCACCGCGCCGCCAAAGAGACGGCTCTTAGACCAATCAGGCTTCGAAACTGCGTTCGTTCCGCCGCTTCATGCCGCCTGAAGCAGGTTCTCGATGTCGGAAATGGTGTGGTTGGTGAGCGTCTTCGGGATTTCCGCCTGTACCTTCTCACCGACCTCCTTGTGCAGTTTCTGGCGCATCTCGCCAAGCACCTGCGGCGGTGCGATCAGCACGACCGCGTCGAACGCGCCACGATGCGCGAGCTTGTAGAGCCGGTCGGCAATCTCGACGGCGAAGCGCTCCTTGCCGAGACGGTGCCAGTCGGTTTCTTCGACGGCGCTGCGGGGACCCTCGTTGCTCTGGCGGCCCGGCTTGTCGCTGCCTTGCTCGCGCGTGGCCGGATTCTCCTGCTCCATCTCCTGCATCACTTCCAAATTCGGGAACTTGCTGTCGCCCTGGTTGCGCAGGAAGAGTGCCTTCTCGCCATCGGCCACGACGACCCATAATCCGTGCTTCAGCTTGATGCTCATCGCGTTCCTCCTTGCTTGCACGATTGCCGATCGATGGAGCTTCGGATCGACAAATGGACTGCTAAGCAAACGAGCCGCGAAGCATGATTGTTCCGATCTGGCGATGGCGCTTCGATCACTCTCAGCCGATGAGGCTGGCGCCGAACAGCCAAGGTAGGCTTTAATCTACTAACTTAGTAGAATTTAGAAAAAACTGTTTTGCGGCTTTCCAGCCAAGGCGCTAAAAATTGCGTCGGATCAAGGCAGTTTCTCATGCCGTTCTGATTGCTTCATTCTCAAAGTAGAATTTTTTTCTCTTGCCCTTCGCGGTTGCGAAAAAGCGATTGCCTGCCGTTCGGCGCCGCGCGAGTGCTTGCCTTCTGGTTTTTGGCGTGGCCGCGTAAAACTGCCAAACTGTTCCAGTATTGTTCATCGCCATGTCGCCAACCAACGCCAAGCTCAATGCCTTTCCCGTTTTCATGCGGGTCAACGGCGAAGCCGTAGCCATTGTCGGCAATGGCGAGGAGGCGCTTGCCAAGGCGCGGCTGCTTTCGCAATCGAGCGCGGTGCTGCGCATCGTTGCCGACAATGCCAGCGACGGCCTGTTGGATTTCATCGCGTCGGCCGGCGCCGTTCATATCAAAACGGCCTATGAGGCCGTGCATCTCCAAGGTGCTGTCCTGGTGTTCGCGGCCAGCGGCCATGAAGCGGTCGACCGCCGCGTCGTCGAGGATGCGCGCCGGCTGGGCATCGCGGTCAACGCCGTCGATCGTCCGGAGCTTTGCGATTTCTTCACACCGGCGCTGGTCAACCGGGCGCCGGTCGCCATCGCCATCGGCACCGAAGGCGCTGGGCCGGTCCTGGCGCAGATGTTGCGCGGGCGTATCGACCGCATGCTGTCGCCGTCGCTCGGCCGGCTGGCGGCGCTTGCCGCGTCGTTCCGCGCCGCCGCCGAGACGCTGCCGAAGGGCAATCGCCGCCGCCGTTTCTGGAGCGATTTCTTCGCCGGCGCGCCGGCCAAGGCCATCGAAGCCGGCGAATTCGCTCAGGCGCATGGCGCGACGCTCGAGCTTTTGGCCCAGGATGCTCCGGTAGAGGGACATATCGCGCTGGTCGGCGCAGGTCCGGGCGCGGAGGACCTTTTGACCTTGCGTGCGCATCGCCTGCTGATGGAAGCCGATGCCATCGTCTACGACGCGCTGGTGCCGGAGGCGATCGTGGCCATGGGCCGCCGCGACGCCGAGCGCCTGCCGGTCGGCAAGCGCAAGGGCTGCCATTCCAAGAGCCAGGCTGAAATCAATGCGCTGCTCATCGAGCTTGGCCGCGCCGGCAAGCACGTGGTGCGGCTGAAGTCCGGCGATCCGCTGGTGTTCGGACGCGCAGGCGAGGAAATGGCAGCACTTCGCGAGGCCGGTATCGCCTATGAAGTGGTTCCGGGCGTCACCGCCGCCTTCGCCGCCGCCGCCGATTTCGAGCTGCCGCTGACGCTGCGCGGCGTTTCGTCATCGATGGTGTTCACCACCGGCCACGATCTCAAGGGCAACTCGCTGCCCGACTGGGCCAAGCTCGCCATCTCGGGTGCGACCGTCGCCGTCTATATGGGGCGTTCGGTCGCGGCCGAGGTTGCCGGCCGACTGATCGAAGCGGGGCTGTCGCCGGACACCGCCGTCGCCGTCGTCGAGAACGCCAGCCTTGGCGAGCGCCGCCGTTTCCACGGCACGCTGGCCGATCTGCCGTCGCTGGAGGAGCGCGTCGACCTTACCGGCCCGGTGATGACCATCATCGGCGACGCGGTCGCCGGCGCCAATTTTGAACAATCCGAGCCGCTCGCGGCACATAAGCGTGAGGGCGCGGCTTTCGCCGTCGCCGAAGGAGTTAAGCAATGAAGGTTCTGACTGCGAACAGGCTCTCCGACGGCATCGCCGTCTGGTACGCCGATGGCGGCTGGGCGGAGACTGTCGGTCATGCCGATGTCGCACATGACAAGGCGGCGGAGGATCGGCTCGAAGCGATCGGCGCCGCTGCCGCCGCCAACAATGAGGTGGTCGACGTCAACCTGATCGACGTCACCGTGGTCGATGGTCTGGTCGAGCCGGTGCGGCTGCGCGAAAAGATCCGCGCCGCGGGCCCGACCATCCGCACCGATCTTGGCAAGCAGGCGGCCCCGGAAGCAATCAGGGCGTAGAGTTTTAGGAAACAGCGGGCGGACGCGCCCGGAAAGACGAAGCATGTACCGTTACGATGAGTTCGACCAAGATTTCGTTCACGCCCGCGTCGCCGAGTTCAGCGATCAGGTGCAGCGCCGGCTTGCCGGCGAGATCACCGAGGATCAGTTCCGGCCGCTCAGGCTGATGAACGGCGTCTATCTGCAGCTGCACGCCTATATGTTGCGCATCGCCGTGCCCTACGGCACGCTGAACAGCCGGCAGTTGCGCATGCTCGGCCACATTGCGCGCAAATACGACAAGGGCTACGGCCATTTCACCACGCGCCAGAACATCCAGTTCAACTGGCCGGCGCTGTCGGACATCCCGGCGATCCTGGCCGATCTGGCGAGCGTCGAGATGCATGCCATCCAGACCAGCGGCAACTGCATCCGCAACGTCACCGCCGATCATTTCGCCGGTGCCGCCGCCGACGAGGTCGCCGATCCGCGTCCCTATGCGGAAATCCTGCGCCAATGGTCTTCTGTGCATCCGGAGTTCTCATTCCTGCCGCGCAAGTTCAAGATCGCCGTGACTGGCGCCGAGCGCGACCGCGCCGCCATCCAGACGCATGACATCGGCTTGCATTTGAAGAAGAACGCGGCCGGCGAACTTGGCTTTGCCGTCTATGTCGGCGGCGGCCAGGGCCGCACGCCGATGGTGGCGAGAAAAATCCGCGACTTCCTGCCGGAAGCCGACCTCCTCTCCTACTGCACGGCGATCCTGCGCGTTTACAACCTCTATGGCCGCCGCGACAACAAGTACAAGGCGCGCATCAAGATCCTTGTGCACGAGACCGGCGTGGAGGAGATCACCCGCCAGATCGAGGCCGAATGGCAGGAGCTGAAGGACGCCGAGCTCAAGCTGCCGGAGGCCGACATTCAGGCCATCAACGCCTATTTCGCGCCGCCCGCACTGACGGATCGGCCCGAAGGCGATGCGCTGGTGAAACAGGCCAGGCTCGATTCCAGGAGCTTTTCGGAATGGCTCGACCAGAATGTCGTGACGCATCGCCATCCCGACTATGCGGCGGTGACGATTTCGCTCAAGGGCATCGGCGAGGTGCCCGGCGACGCCACCGACAGCCAGATGGAAGCGGTGGCCGACATTGCCGAGAAATATGCTTTCGACGAATTGCGCGTCAGCCACGAGCAGAACCTGATCCTGCCGCATGTGGCGCGCGCCGATCTCAAGGCTGTCTATGACGCGCTGGTCGAGATCGACCTGGCGACCGCCAATTCCAACCTGATCAGCGACATCATCTCCTGCCCCGGCCTCGACTATTGCGCACTGGCCACGGCGCGTTCCATTCCCGTGGCACAGGAAATCTCGCGCCGCTTCGCCTCGCTGGAGCGGCAGCGCGAGATCGGCGAGTTGAAGCTGAAGATCTCCGGCTGCATCAACGCCTGCGGTCACCACCATGTCGGCCATATCGGCATCCTGGGGGTGGAGAAGAAGGGCTCCGAGCTCTACCAGGTGACACTCGGCGGCTCGGCCGACGAGAACACCTCGGTCGGCGAGATCATCGGCCGCGGCTTCTCCTCGGAAGAGATCACCGATGCCATCGAGCAGATCGTCGATACCTATCTCGGCCTTCGGCTCAACCCCGACGAACGTTTTATCGACGCCTACCGCCGTGTCGGTCCCGCGCCGTTCAAGGAGGCGCTCTATGCTGGCGAAACCAAGGCCGCTTGACAGGGTAGGCGGCGTCGAGGCCGGGGTTGCCGCGGAAGCGGCCGGGCTGGACGCGCTGCTCGGCCATCTGAAGCCGATCGAGATCATCGAGCGCTCGGTGCGCGAAGCTTTCCGCGGCGAGGTCGCCGCGGTGTCGTCCTTCGGTGCGGATTCCGCCGTGCTTCTGCACATGATCTCGGAGATCGACCGAACCTTGCCGGTGATCTTCCTCGATACCGGAAAGCATTTCGAGGAGACGCTCGGCTATCGCGACGCGCTGGTCGCCGATTTCGGCCTGACCGATATCAGGGTGATCAAGCCGCAGGAGGCCGCGCTCGAACAGGTCGATCCGACCGGCAGGCTGCATGAGACCAACACCGACGCCTGCTGCAATGTGCGCAAGGTCGAGCCGCTGGCGCGGGGCGTCGAGCCGTTCCGCGCCTGGTTCACCGGGCGCAAGCGCTTCCAGGCTTCGACGCGCGCGGCACTGCCCGTCTTCGAGGCGGTCGGCTCGCGCATCCGCATCAATCCGCTGGCGCATTGGACGACCGCCGACCAGGCCGACTACATGCGCGCGCATGCGCTGCGCGAAAATCCGCTGGTCGCCTATGGCTATCTCTCGATCGGCTGCTTCCCCTGCACGCAGCCGGTGCAACCGGGCGAGGATACGCGCAGCGGCCGCTGGGCAGGCCACGCCAAGACCGAGTGCGGCATCCACCTCTCCGGTTTGGAGAAGTCGCTGACCGACGCCTCACTTTAGGGTATATCGCTATTCACGTGACGCCGGTTCGCAAGCGACGGCTTCCGGTTGCTGGCGGTCTGCCGGTTCGCTGGGACAATCTGGAACTTTAGGATTTTTGATGACTGGATCGACGAAAGCGGGGATCCGCCTCTGGACCCCGGACGGTTTTCGCGAGGACGAGTGGACCCACGCCGAAGGCGCCGAGGCGCTTGCCGGCAATGGCCGCTTCATCCTGCCGCTGCAGGCCTTTCTCGGGCTCGACGACGAGGTCCGCAAGTCGGCGCGCGAGCGCATCGGCGTCCTGCTGCAGCCGGGCGACGAGCTCGACAAGATCACCGGCCTGCTGGACCAGTTGTCGCTGGTGGCGCTTGCCTTCCCGGCCTTCAATGACGGCCGCTCCTTTTCCAAGGGCGAATTGCTGCGGGCCCGGCATAACTTCAAGGGCGCGGTGCGCGCCACTGGGCAAGTTCTGGTCGACCAGTTGCCGCACATGCTGCGGCTCGGCTTCGACGAGTTCGAGGTCTCCAATCCGGTGCTGTTGAAGCGTCTTGAGGAAGGCCGGACCGGTGGCCTGCCGGTGTACTATCAGCCGGCCGTGGAACAGGAGCCCAAAGGGCCGAAATATTCTTGGCGGCGCAAGCGGCCCAGCTGATCGAGACTTGTGCAGCAAGCTGGATCATCCTGGTCCGACCACCGTTGCGTATTTTGTCGGCCAAATCTGCTCAAGACAGGCCTGGAACGCAACCTGTATTATTCTGGTCAGACCACATTGGCGATTCAGGCTTCCTCTTTGGCTGGCCTGCCCTTAGGATAGGTTCATTATTTCGAGCCGCGAAATAATAGTCAGCTAAGGGAGGAAGCAACATGGCAGGCAAGAAAATATTGATGCTCGTTGGCGAGTTCAGCGAGGAGTACGAGATTTTCGTCTTCGAACAGGCCATGCACGCGGTCGGCCATACCGTCCATGTCGTGTGCCCGGACAAGAAGGCCGGCGACGTGCTCAAGACCTCATTGCACGATTTCGAGGGCCACCAGACCTATACCGAAAAACTCGGCCACGACTACATCCTCAACAAGACCTTCGCCGAGGTGAACCCCGCCGACTACGACGCGGTCTACGCGGCAGGCGGGCGGGGGCCGGAATATATCCGTATCGACAAGCGCGTGCAGGCGCTGGTCAGGCATTTCCATGAGACCGGCAAGCCGATCTTCACCATCTGCCATGGCGCGCAGATCCTGATCGCGGTCGACGGCGTGGTGCGCGGCAAGGAAGTGGCGGCGCTGCATTATTGCGAGCCGGAAGTGACGCTTGCCGGCGGCATCTATATCGATGTCGCGCCGACCGGCGCGCATGTCGACGGCAATCTGGTTTCAGCCAAGGGGTGGCCTGGCCTTGCCGCTTTCATGCGCGAATGCCTGAAAGTGCTCGGCACCGAGATCCGCCATGGCGAAGCGCTGATGCGTGACGACCGGAAGGCGGCTTGAATCGTCAGTCGCGGCGCGCGGCTACTGACGCCGCCCGCCGCCTACATTCCTGGCCTCTGCGCCGCCGAGGCGGTCAAGTAGGTCGCTCAGTTGCCGGGGCATTTCCTTTTCCAGGCGAAATACGGGCAAGGTGCGCAGAAAGCGCTTGGTCGCTTCGCTGCCCGCCTGCCGCCTGATATCGTTGGCCAATTCGGCGCGCCTGTTGCCTTTGTTGCGGTTCATAGCCCCAAAATCCTGTGTTGGCTTCGAAACTCCTCCAGCCCGCTTATGGTTCCCGCAACGGCATTTGAGGGCAAGCAAAGCCGCGTGATACGGTAAAATTTGAATTAATTTGGAATGACGGCCCGACATCGGCCGCCAGCGCTTACCCCTTGATTTTTCGCTTCCAAACCTCGATATCGGGCGCAAATCCTGACCAATCCGAATGACGGGAAACGCGATGAGCGACCAGGCAAAAGACGAACGCACGCCCGAAGATATGGAAGCCACCCAGGCTTCCGGCGAGCGCGCGGAAGGTGGCGTCGACGGCGACTACGAAGCGCTGGTGCGGCTGCTGAAGGAAAACGAGGAACTGAAGGACCGCGCGCTGCGCACGGCGGCCGAAATGGAGAATTTGCGGCGGCGCACCGCGCGCGACGTGCAGGACGCCCGCACCTATGCCGTCGCCAATTTCGCGCGCGACATGCTGTCGGTATCCGACAATCTGCGCCGCGCGCTGGATGCGATCCCCGCCGAGGCGAAGGCTGGCGGCGACGCCGGCTTCAAGTCACTGATCGAAGGCGTCGACCTTACCGAGCGCGCCATGCTTTCGGCACTGGAACGCCATGGCGTGAAGAAACTCGCGCCCGAAGGCGAGAAGTTCGATCCGAACTTCCATCAGGCGATGTTCGAGGTGCCCAATCCGGAGGTTCCGGCCGGCACCGTCGTCCAGGTGGTTCAGCCGGGCTATTCGATCGGCGAGCGCGTGCTGCGGCCGGCGATGGTCGGTGTCGCCAAGGGCGGCCCGAAGACCGCCGCCGAGGCCAAGGTCGAGCCGGGTCCGGTGAACGAGCAGGCCGAGAAGGATGCTTGAATAGTGAGTAGTGAGTAGTGAGTAGCAGCGATCTTTGAGCGTCACGCCGGCCAAGTGGCGCAGTTGCCATTCACTACTTACTACTTCACTACTCACTCTATGAACCCCATCGCGTTGCTCGACTATGCCGGCGTCGCCGTCTTCGCGGCGACGGGCGCGCTTGCGGCGTCGCGCAAAGAGCTCGACATCATCGGCTTCCTGTTCCTGGCCAGCGTCACCGGAATCGGCGGTGGGACGCTGCGCGACGTCATCCTCAACCTGCCGGTGTTCTGGGTCGCCAACAGCGGATATGTGCTGATCTGCGCCGTGGTCGCGGTGCTGGTCTTCTTCAGCGCCCACCGGTTCGAATCCCGCTACAAATTGCTGCTCTGGCTCGATGCCATCGGACTTGCCGCTTTTTCGGTGATGGGCGCGGCCAAGGGGCTGGCGATCACCGGCTCGCCCGTCGTGTCGGTCATCACGGGCGTGCTGACAGCGACCTTCGGCGGCATTTTGCGCGACCTGCTGGCCGGCGAGCCGTCGGTTCTGCTCAGGCCCGAGATCTATGTCACGGCCGCCCTTGCCGGCGCCACCATCTTCACCCTTGGCGATCTTGCCGGCCTGCCTGCGCTGGCGTCCAGCCTGCTCGGCTTCGCGGGCGCATTCATGGTGCGCGGCGGGGCGCTTAAATTCGGCTGGTCGTTTCCGGCCTATAAGAGCCGGCCGGGGCGAAGGCCGGAGGATATTCCGTGAGGGAGTAGGGGTTAGTGAGTAGTCAGTAGTCAGTAGTCAGTAGTCAGTAGTGACAAAGCTCGAGCGATGGTGTCCATGACTACCCACTACTCACTAGAATCACGCCGCGAAGCGCTGGCCTTCGCCGCCATAGTAGTTGACGTAGCGGGCGCCGATCTCCTTGACCGGCATGACGACGAAGACGTCGACGGTCGAGAATTCGTGGTCGATGACGCAGCCGTCGCCGATGCGGGCGCCGACGCGCAGGTAGCCCTTGACCAGCGGCGGCATGGCGGCGATCGCCGCCTTGGTGTTCACCGCCTCGATCGGCATCAGGTCCATGGAGCAGTAGCGTCCCGGAACCGCGCGGACATCCCAGGCGGAGTCGGTGCGGCAATGATGAGCGAGATAGGTCAGCGCCTCGGCATGCGCCGCCGGCACGATGCCATGGAAGGAGGCGCAGCCGGTCATCACGCCGATGCCGTAATGGTTGATATAGGCCCAGATGCCTTGCCAGAGCGCCTCGATGGTGCGCTTTGAGCGGTATTCCGGCAGAACGCAGGAACGACCGAGCTCGAGGAAGCGCTGGCCGGGATGCCGCGCGATCAGCTTGGTGAGCTCAAATTCGCCTTCGGAATAGAAGCCGCCGGCGGCCGTGGCGATCTCCTGCCGCAGCAAGCGGTAGGTGCCGACGATGCGGCGATGCTCGGGACCGGGCAGGGAGGTATCGGACACAAGAAGGTGATCGCAGAGCGGGTCGAAACGGTCGGCGTCGCGCCGGTCCTGCGCCTGGAACAGGTCCTTCCTCGCGCCGAGCTCGTCGTAGAATACCCGATAGCGCACTTCCTGGGCGGCGGCGATTTCGGCCTCGTTGCGGGCGAGCCGCACTTCGAGATTGCCGATGCGGCCCAGCGGAGCACCGCTTGCGACGGCGTCGGCGGTACGGGCGGCGAGCAGGGCGCCGCCGGCATTCGGCCGAGTGTCACATTCAGGCACGACTGTATGCACGAGTGATTCTCCTTCGAGCCATCCCTCTTGGCACGGGGATACGGTGTAGGTGCAACAGGATTGTGACAGTACCGTGATACGACGTGGCGGGCAATACTTTGTCGGCTGGGCAATACCCTCAACCGGCTATCTTGTGATCGCGAAAGCCAGGCAAGCCAAGGCGTTCAAGGGTTAAAAATTTCCTCAGGCGGCAACCTGGCCCTCGACTGCCTGGACGAGCGCGTCCGGGTCGAGCGGCTTGGTCACGAACCCGCTGGCGCCATGGGCGAGCACGGCATGCCGGGTCTTTTCCTGGCTGTCGGCCGAAAGCACCATGATCGGGATCGGCGGCATTGCCAGGGACTCTTCATGACGGCGGATGGCGGCGATCGCGTCCAGCCCGTCCATGACAGGCATATGCAGGTCCATCAGCACCACATCGAAGCGGAACTTGAGGCCGGCATCGGTAACGGCATCGACCGCGGCCTTGCCGTTGCCGACGATCTTGACGCGATGCCCGGCCTTCAGCAACGTGGCACGGGCGAGCATGGCGTTGATGTCATTGTCTTCCGCGATCAGCACCGACAGGCCCTGGTCGCGCTTGCGCACCGAGGGCGCCCCGCGCGGCTCCGGCCGCGGCTGGGCGAGCGTGGAGCCATGGCTGGTCAACAGCACGCGCAGCAGGGTCTCGCCGCGCACCGGCCTGGCGAGGAAGGTGGCGTAGCCGCTGGCGCGGAATTCGCCGAGCATGCCGCGATCGGTCGGCGCGATCAGCGTGACGGCCTCGCAGTCGGCGAAGCCCGAGTCGCGCAACCGCTTGAGCAACCTGCCGTCGCTGTTTTCGAGCGCGGCGTCGATCAGGAGCACGTTGCAGCCGGCAGCGAAGGGGGCGGCCTGGCTTGGTGTCGCCGCGATCTCGACGATGCCGCCATGGGCCATGATCGTGCGGGCGATGGCATCGGCCTCGATGGCGTTTTTCGACAATATCACCGCCCGCCGGTCGGCAAGGATGTTGTGGCGATGCGGCGGCGGCTCGGTCGCGGCGACTGCCGGAAGCTCAAGGACGAATTCGGACCCTTCGCCGAGCCGGCTCGAAACCGAGATCGCGCCGCCCATCGCCGTCGCCAGGCGCTTCGAGATGGCAAGACCGAGACCCGCGCCGCCATGCACCCTGGTCGAGGTGCCGTCGGACTGCTCGAATTCCTCGAAGATGCGCTCCATGTCCTCTTCGCGCAGGCCCGGGCCGCTGTCGGCGACGGTGAAGCAGATGCGGTCCGTGGTTTCGGTGCGGGCGCGCGCCACGGTGAGCAGCACGCCGCCTGTGTCGGTGAACTTCACCGCATTGCCGATGAGGTTGAGCAGCACCTGGCGCACGCGGCCGGGATCGGCGGTGATCATCTGCGGCACGTCGGGCTCGACATGGCAGCCGAGGCCGATGTTCTTGGCGAAGGCCTTCGCGGCCAGAAGCTCGATGATGTTGTCGGCGATCTCGCGCAGCGAGGTCGGCTGCGGCTCGGGCTCGAAGCGGCCCGCCTCGATCTTGGAATAGTCGAGCAGGTCCTCGATGAGCGCGAGCAGCGCGCTGGCCGAGGTGGAAACGGCGCCGACATAGGTGCGCTGCTCGGGCGAGAGGTCGGTGTCGGCAAGCAACTTCGCCATGCCCATGATGCCGTTCATCGGCGTGCGAATTTCATGGCTGACGGTGGCCAGGAAGCGCGATTTGGCCAGGCTGGCGTATTCGGCCCGTTCGCGCGCGGTGATCAGTGAGGATTCGGCGCGCTTGCGGGCTGTGATGTCGCGGGCGATCGCGCGGTGCGAGACCGCGCCCGTGTCCTTGTCGCGCACCGACAATTCGATCCAGGAGAACCAGCGCGGTCCGTTCGGTGTGCGGATCGCGACATCGGTGGAACTCAGGCATTCATGATCGGAGAAGGCGGCATCGGGGACGATGCCGACATCGATGCCAAGCTCGGACAAGGTCTTGCCGGCGAGATCGCGCGGGTCGGTCTCGACAAGCGAGGCAAAGACGCTGTTGGCATAGACGATATGGCCGTCGCGATCGCGGTGGACGACGAGGTCGCCAAGCGCGTCGATCAGGCCGCGGAAGCGTTCCTCGCTCTCCTGCATCTCCCACATGCGATCGGCGAGAGTCTCGATCTCGGCGCGGCTGCGGGCGGCGGTCTCGTCGAGAAGCGCTGCGGTGCGCCGCTCGTCGCGACGGCTGCGCAGATGCATGGCAAGGCCGGCAAGCGCGGCGGCGGCAAGGCCGATTGTGACGATGAGCGGCGCGCCGGTAAGATGCGCCAGCCCCGCCATGACGGCGATGGCGACGATCGTCAGGAACGGCAAGCCTTCGTGGCTGGCCGCAGGCAATTCAGGGGCCAGCGGCGGCGCGACGAGCATCTGCCGCTTCGGCGCATCGGGTATGAGCCTGTCAGCGTCCGCGGCTTTGCTGTTCTGTCTGATGTCGGAGTCCGCGACCATGCGCAGACCATGCCAGACAGAAATTATGGAAGACTGGGACGGATCGTTCGAATTTTACCGATTGCGCGGATTCTAACCACCGCATGCGCGGGCGAAACCGCCATTTCCAACTACATATCGACGACGACGCGGCCCCTTATCTTGCCTTCGACGATGTCGCGCGCGGCGGCGACAATGCCGTCGAAACCGATCGTGCGCGACAATGTCGACAGCTTCTTCAAGTCGAGATCGGTGCCGATGCGGCGCCATGCCTCCAGGCGGACCGCTTTCGGCGCCATCACCGAATCGATGCCCAGCAGCGAGACGCCACGCAGGATGAAGGGCGCGACGCTTCCCGGCAGGTCCATGCCGCCGGCCAGACCGCAAGCGGCGATCGCGCCGCCATAGGAGGTCATCGACAGCGCATTGGCCAAGGTATGGCTGCCGACCGAGTCGACGCCGCCCGCCCAGCGCTCCTTGGCAAGCGGCTTCGCCGGCTGGCTGAGCTCCTCGCGCGAGATCACCTCGGCTGCGCCGAGGTCGATCAGATAGGGGCTTTCGGCGTTGCGGCCGGTCGAGGCGATGACATGGTAGCCGAGGCTCGACAGGATCGAGATGGCGACCGAGCCGACGCCGCCGGCGGCGCCCGTCACCACCACCGGGCCGCGGTCCGGCACGATGCCGTGCCGTTCCAGCGCCATGACGGAGAGCATTGTCGTGTAGCCCGCCGTGCCGACGGCCATCGCATCATGCGCGCTCATGCCCTCGGGCAGCGGCACCAGCCAGTCGCCCTTGACGCGCGCGCGGCCGGCATAGGCGCCGTAATGCGTCTCGCCGACACCCCAGCCGTTAAGGATCACCTTGTCACCCTTGCGCCAGTCGACATGCGAGGAGGAGATCACGGTGCCGGCGAAATCAATGCCTGGAACCAGCGGCCAGCGTCGCACGACCGGCGCCTTGCCGGTGATGGCGAGGCCGTCCTTATAGTTCACCGTCGTCGCCTCGACGGCGACGGTGACATCGCCTTCCATCAGGTCGGCCTCGGTGAGGTCGACGACATCGACGGACTGCTTCTTTTCCGCATCGCGCGAAACGCGGATGGCTTTGAAGGTATCCGACATTTTTTTCTCCTCGGTTCTGGCTGTTGAGAAGTCTGCGGTTTCACCCGCGTGAGGTCAATTGCCCGGATCCTGCGGCTTGGCCTCGCGGCCCCAGCCGATCAGCTCGTCGAAGACGACAAGCGCGGCGCCGACCGAGATGAAGGCATCGGCGAGATTGAACACCGCGAAGGACCAGACGGGCGTGTGGAACAGGATGTAGTCGATGACGTGGCCGTAGACGGCGCGGTCGATGAGGTTGCCGAGCGCGCCGCCGATGATGAGCGCAAAGCCGATACGGGCGACGACATGACCGGCCGGCGTGCGCGTGGCGAGGTAGAGCACGAAGGCGACGACGAGCACGGCGATGACCACCAGGCCGGTATCGCCGAAGGACTGGAACATCGAGAAGGCGATGCCGGTGTTGTAGGTGCGGAACAGCGCCAGGAACGGCAGGAGATCGACCTTCTCCTGAAAGGCGAGACCGTTCTCGACCAGTTGCTTGATCCACTGGTCGAGCGCAATGGCGATGACGACCAGCACGACGTAAGGGGACCAGGATTTCACTTAGCAGTCCTCATCGGCTGTCGTTGGCAGGCTCGAGCTTCAACGCGCCGCGCCGGATCTCGAACAACATCACGCCTGTGGCGACGGCCAGATTGAGCGAATCGGCCCGGCCTGCCTGGGGGATTCTGAGCAACCGGTCGCAGCTTTCGGCGAGGCTGTCCGGCAGGCCCTGCTGCTCGTTGCCCATCAGCAGCAAGACCGGCCCCCTGGAGAAATCGACGGAGCGATAGTCGACCGCGCCCTTGAGGTGCGTTCCGGCGACCAGGCCGGAAAAATCGCGCCGCCAGGCAAGGAAGGCCTGCTCGGTCGCCCTGGCGACCGGCACGGCGAAGATCGAGCCCATGGTGGCGCGCACCGTCTCCAGCGAGAACGGGTCGGTGGTGTCGCCGACCAGGATGACGCCCTTGGCGCCGACGGCGTCGACGGTGCGGATCACGGTGCCGAGATTGCCGGGGTCGCGCACCCGGTCGAGTGCCACCCAGACATCGCCGTCCCTGGCGCGGACGTCCTTCAGCGGCACGGTCTGCTGCGCAAAGACACCGACAACCATTTGCGGGTTTTCACGGCGGGTGATGGCCGCGAGCACCTTTTCCGATACTTCGAGCACCGTGCCGCCGGCGGCAACGGTCCGCGCGGCGGTCTTTTCGATGGCCGCGTTGCCGCGTCCGGCCTTGGCGAAGACCAAGGTCCTGATCGACCAGCCGAGGTCCAGCGCGTCGATGACCAGCTTCAGGCCCTCGGCCATGAAGGCGCTCTGCTGGTCGCGGAATTTCCTGAGCGCGAGCGCCTTGATGTCCTTGACCAGGGGATTGGCAAGGCTGGTGACTTCCTTGACTTGCCCGACAGGGCGCGCGCCGTCATGTGCCGTCATTCAAGCCACCCAGCGCGAGAACAGCGAGGTCGACAGCGCGCGGCCGGCCGATTTCTCGCGAATGACCAGTTCGCCGGATTCGATCGTGCCGCCCATGCCGGCGAAGGTATCGCGCATCAGCGCATGGATGGCGAAGAAGGAGGCGCGGATCGAATAGGCGGTGAGAACGACGGCGAGCGGCTTCGGCGTCAGGATCGAGCGGCAGAGGTCGGTGAGGCCCGGCAGGTCCTCGAACAATTGCCAGACCTCGCCCTTGGGACCGCGGCCATAGGCCGGCGGGTCGAACAGCACGATGTCGTAGCGGCTGCCGCGGCGCTCCTCGCGCTCCGCGAATTTCACCGCGTCCTCCACGATCCAACGGATCGGCTTATCGGCAAGGCCGGCCATTTCCTGGTTCTCGCGCGCCCAACCGATCGCCTTCTTCGAGGCATCGACATGGGTGACCTCGGCGCCGGCGCGGGCCGCCACCAGCGAGGCGAGACCGGTATAGCCGAACAGGTTCAGCACCTTGACCGGTCGCTTCGCCGCCGCGATCAGCCCCGCCATATGGTCCCAATGCGAAGCCTGTTCCGGAAAGACGCCGACGTGACGAAACGAGGTGAAACGGCCGAGATAGTCGATGCCGTCATGCTTCATCGGCCAGGTTTCGCCAAGCGGCGCTTTCGGAAAGCGCCAGCGGCCGATGCCTTCCTCGTCGGTGTCGCCGGTGAAGACGGCGTCGGCGCGCTGCCATTCCTTCGCCGGAAGGGCCCGCTGCCAGATCGCCTGGCCTTCGGGACGCACGATGCGGTAGGGGCCGTATTGCTCGAGCTTCTCGCCGGCGCCGCTGTCCAGCAGCGCGTAATCGGCGTTGGGCGCGACTTCGAGGATCAGCGGCAGGCGTTCGGCGGGCAGCACGCCCTCGCGGCGCGCGAGCACGCGCGGCGCCGGTTTGGCGTCCTGCCGGTCCGCCGGTCTCGTTTCACGTCGCTCGGCGGGTGCGGCCTGCTGACGTCCGGTCGGGAACGCATCACGCGGGCCGGGCTGTTCCGCCCTTGCGGGATGCGGGCGGCCATCGCGGCGTTTGTCGCGAAAAGATTTCAAGAAGGATCCTCTCCGGCGGTTCGGCCCGCTTCTGCCACAGCTCAGCCCACCGGCGCAACAAAGCGCGGCTCATTCAATGGTGGGATCATCAGCCTTGCCGGACACCGAGCAGGCCGAAACAAAGCGAAACGAAGCCAAGCGCCTTCGCCACGGTCACCGCCATGTGGCCGGTCTCCCAACGGAGCCGGACGATCTCGAAATCGTCCGGGATCGGTCCGGGCGCCCAGGTCGCCAGAATGTCGTTGGCCGGTTTGACCAGGCCGAACCAGAGCGCCAGCGAGACCGCATAGAGCAACGTAGCGATGAGCACGAACCAGAAGGCCGCCGCTTGACCGCGCAGCATCCAGGCAAGCAACACCGGACAGAGGATCGCCACGACGTCCAACGGCGCTCCGATCACGGCAAAGAGCTGGAACTGCGCATTGAAGACCGTCGCCTCACGCCAGAGCGCCGGCGACCATCTGGTCAACCTGGGCAGCGATTCCAGCACATGGGCGAAGGAGGGCCCAAGGCTGAGCGCCGCGACGAAAGCGGTCAGCACCGACCAGAACAGCAGGAATCCGCGCATCTCCATTGCGGACACAACGGGAGCGGGACGCGGGCGTTCCGCGGCATCGGTCTGCTTGCCGTTATGTGCGGGCCAGCCCTATTGTCCAACACACCGGTTAGCCAATCATGTCCCGTTCAGCCCGCCTGCTCGACCTCGTCCAGATCCTGCGCCGCCACCGCCGGCCGGTGAGTGGCCGCATGCTTGCGGACGAGATGGGCGTCTCGATCCGCACGCTCTATCGCGATATCGCGACGCTGCAGGGGCAGGGCGCGCCGATCGAAGGCGAGGCCGGGCTTGGCTATGTGCTGAAGCCCGGCTTCATGCTGCCGCCTTTGATGTTCAGCGACGAGGAGATCGAGGCGATCGTGCTCGGGTCGCGCTGGGTGGCGAAGCAGCCGGATAAAAGGTTGGCCGCCGCCGCGGCCGATGCGCTGGCAAAGATCGCGGCGGTGCTGCCGGACGATTTGCGCGAGGACCTCGACGCAACAACGCTGCTTGTCGGACCGCGATCGGAAAGCGTCGAAACGATCGACCTCGGTGTCGTGCGGCAGGCGATCCGCGAGGAGCGCAAGCTCGGCTTCCTTTATCGCGATGCCGGCGGTTCGACGTCGAAGCGCGTGGTCTGGCCATTCGCGCTCGCCTTCTTCGACAAGGTGCGGGTGATGGCGGCGTGGTGCGAAACGCGCCAGGATTTCCGGCATTTCCGCGCCGACCGGATATCCGACCTGACAGCGACCGACATCCGCTATCCGCGCCGCCGCCAGGCGATGCTGAAAGAATGGCGGGCGACGCTCGATGCGCCAGGACAGAATGGAGCGAAAGACGCCTCCGGCTGATCGCTGCTGCCAGAATCTGACAGCAGGCCCGCGTATGGTTCCCAAGGTTCAGGCACTGTGGAGATCAGACATGACCACGCCGAATTTCGTCATCCTCTATGTGGACAGCCCGGAAAGGAGCGGTGCGTTCTACGCCTCGTTGCTTGGACGCGAGCCGGTCGAATCCTCGCCGACCTTCGCGATGTTCGTGCTCGACAAGGGTTTCAAGCTCGGCCTCTGGTCACGCCACACGGTGGAGCCGGCTGCGACGGCCACAGGCGGTGGTGGCGAGCTTGTGCTTGCCGTCGAGAACGCGGCGGCGGTCGATGCCACCCACGCGGATTGGACTGGCAGAGGCCTCGACGTGCTGCAGGCCCCAACCGATCTCGATTTCGGCCGTACCTTCGTCGCGCTCGATCCGGACAATCATCGTCTGCGCGTCTACTGGCCATTCGAGAGAGCGCAAGGATGAGCGCCTTCTGGGTCGCGGTCGCATCGGCCGAGCATGTGCGGATCGGCCGCAAAGATGGCTTCATGCAGGTCAATCACGGCAAGGCGGCCCCGTTGCGCCGCATCAAGCCCGGCGACGGCATCGTTTACTACTCGCCGAGCACCGTGCTCGGCGAGAAAGACCGGCTGCAATCCTTCACGGCGATAGGCACGGTGCGGCAAGGGGAAGTCTATGAGGGCGTCATGGGCGGCGGTTTCACGCCCGCGCGGCGCGACGTCGACTGGCGCGAGGCCAAGGAAGCGCCGATCAAGCCGTTGCTCGACAAGCTGGATTTTACCGCCGGCAAGCCGAACTGGGGCTACCAGTTGCGCTTCGGCCTGTTCGAGATCAGCGAGCGTGATTTCCGGCTGATCGGCGAAGCGATGGGAGCCAACCTGACCTAAATTAGGTCGTTGCTTGATGCATGTCGTTGTCGCAAAACCGAGGTCACTTTTGCGCGACATGCATTAGCGGTTACTTGAGCGCCTTGTAGACGGCGATGCCGGCGGCGAGATCCTCGAGCGCCGCGCCGACCGACTTGAACAGCGTGATCTCGCTGTCGTCTTGCCGGCCTTGTTTCTCGCCGCGCGCGAGCTCGTGCAGATCGGCGACGATCGCTTCCGGCTTCAGCACGCCCGAGGCCAGCGGCTGGACAATGTCGCCGGCCTCCTTGGTGGCGCCGGCGCGGGTGTCGACATAGACGCGGGCACGGGAAATGGCGTCGTCATCGGCCTCGCGCATGTCGGGCGTGAAGCCGCCGACGAGATCGACATGGGCGCCCGGTTTCAGCAGCGCGCCCTTGACCAGCGGCGTGTTCGAGATCGTCGCCGAGGCGACGATGTCGGCCTCGGCAAGCTCGGCGTCGAGATCGCCGGCGGCACTCGCCGGAAGGCCTTCGGCGCGCAAGGCGGCCGCCACCTTTTCGGCATTGGCCGGCGTGCGGTTCCAGACGCGGATGGATGTGATCGGCCTGACCGCCGAATGCGCCTTGGCAAGGAATGGCGACAGCGCGCCGGCGCCGATCACCAGAAGCCGCGAG
Organism: Mesorhizobium sp. B2-4-6; assembly: GCF_006442775.1. Lineage (NCBI taxonomy): Bacteria > Pseudomonadati > Pseudomonadota > Alphaproteobacteria > Hyphomicrobiales > Phyllobacteriaceae > Mesorhizobium > Mesorhizobium sp. B2-4-6. The sequence goes on along the minus strand of NZ_VFVI01000016.1, from coordinate 7,947 downwards.
GCGTCCTTGCGGGCGAGATAGGAAGCGGCGAGCGCCGAGGCGCAGGTCGTGCGCCACTGGGTCAGCCGCTGGCCGTCGATCAACGCCTGCGGCTCGCCGGTGACGCCGTCGAGCAAAAGGTAGAGGCCCATCACCGCCGGCTTGCCTTTTGTGTTGTTGTCCGGCGACACGGTGACGATCTTGACGCCGATGTGGCCTCCCGCGGAGGTGCCCGCGGCGTTGAAGTCGGTCCAGGCAGGCATCAAAAGCAGGATCGAGGCGGCGCCATCCGGGCGCTCCACGCCATGATGATGGCGAACCGGCTGCACGGCGCCTTCACGGAAGGCGGTGCGCAATGTCTCGACAAGGCCCGGAAAGGTCAGCGCGCGGTCGACCTCGGCGGCCGAAATGGTCAGCATCGGAGACTCCGTGAGGCGTTACTTGGACTGAGCATGATGTCGCCCGAAAGCCGCTTGGCAGTTTTCGGCATCATGCTCTAGTTCGTCGGCTTGGGCAGCGCCGGTCCGTTGGGCGCCACGGGCGCGCGGCTGACTGCCTGGCGCAGGTTCTCCGCCTCGAGACCGCGCTGGCGCGCAAGCTTGCGATAGCGACCCTGTTTCACCCAGGTGGCCAGGCTGCCGACGACCATGCCGATGGCCAAAGCCAGAAACAGGAAGATGAAAAGCGGCAGGCTCAGCGTCAGCGCCGGGTTGCCGGGGTGGAATGGGTCGACCGTGAAGGCAACCGGGCCGCGGTTGGCGACGGCAAGCGCGATCAGGATGATGGCCAGCGGCACGAAGACCACGACGAGGATGAAGCGATTGAACATCAGATCTCCATGGTGAAGCGGCTTTGCGCCAAGATCCCGTTTCAACCCGCCGGCGCGGCGCCTATTTGCCGCCGTTCAGCCTTTCGCGCAACTCCTTGCCGGTCTTGAAGAACGGCACCCACTTTTCCTCGACTTCGACGGATTCGCCAGTGCGCGGGTTGCGGCCGGTACGGGCGGGACGGTTTTTCACCGAAAAGGCGCCGAAACCGCGCAACTCGACCCGGTTGCCCTCGGCAAGCGCATCGGTGATCTCGTCAAAGATCGCGCCGACGATGTTTTCGACATCGCGCAGAAAAAGGTGCGGGTTGCGTGCAGCAATGATCTGCACAAGCTCGGATTTGATCATACAACGTTCCCCGTAAAACCAAGCGATCGATTATCAGGATGATTTTATTGCTTTTTTGGCTGGTACCAACGGCGCCTCAAGGGTGCCAGACCGAAACGAGACCGTCAAGAAACAAGCGGTCGGCACCGAGCTCGTGAATGACATCGCCGCCGGCATCGGGCAGGCCGAGCGCCTTGGCCGCCATTTTTGCGATCGACTGGGAAAACAGGAAACCCCCGCGCCTGTCCTTGTCCTTCCACTCGACGACCTTGAGCTTGCCGTCCACGCCCTTCGTCGCCAGCCAATCGATCGCCTCCTGCTCGCCGCCGACGGCGTCGACCAGATGGTTGGCCAAAGCCTGGCGGCCGGTGAAGATCGAACCGTCGGCCAGCGCCAGCGCCTGATCATGCGTCATCTTGCGGCGGTCGGCGACGATGCCGACGAACCAGTCGTAACTGTCGAGGATCAGCTTGCGCACCATGGCGCGCTCGTCGTCATTGGTCGGCTTGAAGGGCGAGGGCGAAGCCTTGAGCGGCGACGATTTCACTTCCTCAAGCTTGATGCCGAGCTTATCCATGAGGCCGCTGACGTCCGGATACTGGATCAGCACCCCGATAGAGCCGACGATGGAGGTCTTGCGGGCGACGATGTGGTCGGTAGCGCTGGCGATCATATAGCCGGCGGATGCCGCCAGCGTGCCGACTTCGGCCACCACCGGCTTGTCGCCGGCAAGCTTGCGCACCTGCTCGAAGATCGACTCTCCGCCGACCGTGGTGCCTCCGGGCGAATCGATCGAGAGAATGACGCCCTTCACCTCCGGCGACGTGCGGATAGCTTCCAGCCTTTTGAGTAGTTCCTCGTCCTCGGTAATGGTGCCTTCAATCTTGACCTTGGCGATATGAGGCACTGCCTGGCCGGTAAAATTGTCGTCATAGACCCAGGCCGAGAAGGCGATAATTGCTGCCGCCAGAACCAGAAACGCGGCGACGCGCCAGAACGTCAGCTTGCGGCGCAAGCGGCGGCGGTCGATCAGGTCGTCGGCTCTCATTGCCATCGTCAGCCTCATGGATGGGTGGAAGCACGCTTTTAAAGCAAGCCTCGGCGCACGGCTACCGTTTCCTGGAGCGGTCACCGCTTCACGGAACGGTCACACGCTCTATTTCTTGTCCTGATGCAATTCCCGTCGGAAACCGTCCGCACTTGTCCTGGAATCGCCTTGAAAGGCCGGTTTCGGACTTCGGCGTTGACGCCGGCCTCACGAAAAATTAACGCAAGCAGTCCGTATCCTGCTATGAAGTACAAGCCGTCTCGCCGGATTCCTCTCGATTTTGCGGGCGGCAGTTGTCACATTTTTGCAGTTTTCCTCCGCTTGTGCTTGCTTGTAGGTGCCGGCATACCACCTATAGGCGGTGTTTGGCCGGGCAAAGGTCCATTAGAAAAGTCATGTTGGCGCGATCTGACGAAACGAGCGATGCCGGTGAGGCATCGGCTCCCGCGAGCCAAGACGGCACGCGTGGCGATGCCTTCAACCGCGCGCAACGGCACTCGCGCCGCGTCCGCGTGCTGAAATTCGCCGTGCCGCTGCTCGCGGTCGCGATCGCCGTCGCCTTTCCGGTCTACTCCTACCTCAAGGCGCCCCTGTCCGTCTCGGTGCAGGCCGATGGCACGGCGTTCTCCGACGGCAAGCTGGTGATGGCCAATCCGAAGCTCAACGGCTTCACCAAGCAGAAGCTGCCCTATTCGCTGACGGCGACCAGGGCGACGCAGGATGTCGGGCAGCAAGCCGTCATCGACCTCGACGGCATCAATGCCAAACTGCCCGTCGCCACCGACAACATCGTGTCAGTCGACGCCGCGCACGGTATCTACAATCGCGACGCCAATACGATGGACCTGACCAGCGAGGTCAGCGTGACGACGACGGACGGCCTGGTGGCGAAGTTCAAATCGATCTTCCTAGACATGGGCAAAGGCTCTATGAAGACGAGCAATCCGGTCGACGTCAGCCGTGGCGGGTCGCGCATCACCGCGGACTCGATGTCGGTCGAGGACAATGGCAGGCTCGTGGTCTTCGAGAACCGGGTTCGCGTCAACATAGATCCAACTGCGCTGAAGGCAGCGGGGGTAAACGGTGGAGAACAGAATGCGTCGCAGTAAATCCGCATGGCTTCCGGGCGCTGCTTCCGCATTGCTGCTTTTGGCAACCGCGCATTCGTTCGCGCAATCGAGCGCGACCAGCCAGATCCCTGGGTTGAAACTGTCAGGCGACCAGCCGATCCAGATCGAAAGCGATAAGCTTGAGGTCCGCCAGGCCGACAGCATGGCCATATTCAGCGGCAATGTCACCGTCAATCAGGGGCCGACCCTGCTCAAGGCCGGCAAGATGACGGTCTACTACGTCAAGGACCCAAAAGCTGACAAAAGCGCGGCGGCCGGCGCATCGGCGATGACAGGCGCCGCCAATATCGACCACCTCGAGGTCGAGAACAAAGTCTACATCAAATCGAACGACCAGATCGCCACCGGCGACACCGGCAAATTCGACATGAAGACGCAGGTGCTGGTGCTTTCCGGCAAGGAAGTGGTGCTGTCGCAGGGCGACAATGTGCTCAAGGGCTGCAAGCTCACCGTGCAGATGAAGAGCGGCCTCGGCAACGTCGAGGGCTGTCCGCGCGTCATCATGATGTTCAAGCCGCAGAAACAGGACGCGCAGCAGCAGGGAGCGTCGAGCAAGTAATGGCCGGCGTGACTTCGCTGCTGGCCCGTCTTCCGGGACGGGCGGCCGCACAACCCGCTGCGCCGGCGACGGTCGGCACCGACAAGGCGAAGTTCAAGGGCACCCTGATCGCCAAGGGGCTGACCAAGAGCTACAAGGGCCGCAAGGTGGTGAGCGGGGTGACGCTTGGCGTGCGCGCCGGCGAGGCCGTAGGCCTGCTCGGCCCCAACGGCGCAGGCAAGACCACCTGTTTCTACATGGTCACCGGCCTTGTTCCCGTCGACGAAGGTTCGATCGAGATCGACGGCTTCGATGTCACCTCGATGCCGATGTACCGGCGTGCCCGCCTCGGCATCGGCTACCTGCCGCAGGAAGCGTCGATCTTTCGCGGCCTGAATGTCGAGCAGAACATTCGCGCCGTGCTGGAGGTGGTGGAAAAGAGCCGCAAGGAACGCGAGCGCACGCTTGACGAGCTGCTCGAGGAGTTTCACATCAGCCATCTGCGCAAGGCGCCGTCCATGTCGCTGTCGGGCGGCGAACGGCGTCGCCTTGAAATCGCGCGGGCGCTGGCGACGCGGCCGGCCTATATGCTGCTCGACGAGCCCTTCGCCGGCATCGACCCGATCGCCGTCGCCGATATCCAGCAGCTCGTTCGCCATCTCACGGCGCGCGGCATTGGCGTCTTGATCACCGACCACAATGTGCGCGAGACGCTCGGCCTGATCGACCGCGCCTACATCATCCATGCCGGCCAGGTGCTGACGCATGGCCGCGCCGACGAGATCGTCGCCAACGCCGATGTGCGGCGTCTCTATCTCGGCGAGGGCTTCACGCTCTGACCCGCGGGGTCCGACGCGGTTTCGGTGGCCGCGTCACGGCTTTCGGTTATTTTAGCGCTCGATAACGCTCCGGTAAGCCGCAACTGCTAGCGTTTTCCTTGACAAGCAAAAGCCGGGCCAGTTTCTATGCCTGGCCGGGAAAATCTGCTTCGGCACAGTCCGATGCGTAGACGAGGCGTTTGATTCACACCATGGCGCTGGCAGCCAAACTGCAGCTCAGACAGTCCCAGTCGCTGGTGATGACGCCGCAGCTGATGCAGTCGATCCGGCTGCTGCAGCTCACCCATGTCGAGCTCGAGCGCTTCATCGACGAGGAGATCGAGCGCAACCCGCTGCTGGAACGGGCCGAACCGCAGGACGATGCCGCCGGCGATCTGTCCCAGAAAAGCGAGGCGTCGCCGGAAAAGGATACCGAAGGCGATTGGTTCGAGGGCGAGACGGAGTGGAGCGCGGAAGCGATCTCGCAAAAGCTCGATTCTTCCCTGGAGAACCTGTTTCCCGACGATCCAGGCACCAGCGAGAGGCTGGGGCCGGATCTCACGGCGCAATGGAAGTCGGCCGCGGGGGGCGGCGCGGGCGCAGCGTCGTCCGAGGGGTTCGACGTCGGCGACATGGCGGCGGCCGCCATTACGCTGCGCGAGCATGTCGGCGAGCAGATCGCGCTTGCTTCGCTTAGCCCCGGCGGGCGGCTGATCGCGGGTGAGCTGGCCGACGGGCTCGACGAGGCCGGTTATTTGCGCTCCGAACTCGATGAGATCGCGGTCCGGCTCGGCGTGGATGAGGCGGCGGTGGCGCGTGTGCTTGGCGTCTGCCAGACCTTCGAGCCGGTGGGACTTTTCGCGCGCCACCTTGCCGAGTGCCTGTCGCTGCAGCTTGCTGCGCGCGACCGGCTCGATCCGGCGATGAAGGCGCTGGTCGCCAACCTGGAGCTTCTGGCGCGGCGGGATTTCCAGACGCTGAAACGCATCTGCGGCGTCGACGAGGAGGATCTGCTCGACATGCTGGCCGAGATCCGCGCGCTCGATCCGCGCCCCGGCCTGGCGTTTTCGGGCGGCGCGAGCGATGCGATCGTCGCCGATGTCGAGGTCCGCGCCGCCAATGACGGCAGCTGGGCGGTGGAGCTCAACGCCGATACGCTGCCGCGCGTGCTGGTGGACAATGTCTACTTCGCCCGCATTTCGAGCCACGCCAAGGACAAGGCGGAAAAGGACTTTCTCGCCGAATGCCTGCAGAACGCCAACTGGCTGACGCGCAGTCTCGACCAACGAGCCAAGACCATCCTCAAGGTGGCCTCCGAAATCGTGCGGCAGCAGGATGCCTTCCTCGTCCACGGCGTGCGCCACCTCAAGCCGCTCAACCTGCGCACGGTGGCCGACGCCATCGGCATGCATGAATCGACCGTCAGCCGCGTCACCGCCAACAAATACATGCTGACGCCGCGCGGCGTCTTCGAGCTGCGCTATTTCTTCACCGCGTCGATCGCCTCGGCCGAAGGCGGCGAAGCGCATTCGTCCGAGGCCGTGCGCGACCGCATCAAGCAGATGATCGACGAGGAAAAGCCCGCCGACGTGCTTTCCGACGACGCCATCGTCGACATGCTCAAGGAAAGCGGCGTCGATATCGCGCGCCGTACCGTCGCGAAATACCGCGAAGGCATGAACATTCCATCGTCGGTGCAGCGGCGGCGGGAGAAGCGAGCGCTGGCGAACGCCGGCCGCTAGGCCACCCCCGAATCCCGACAGTTCCCCACAATTCCCAAGCTTGATTGACAAGCTGCAATGAAGTGGCTAGAAGCCCGCCCGCATGAGCAGGGCGGTAATGCCAGCTTGCGAATGGGTCCGTCAGACAAGGCCACGGACGGCCAAGAAGGCGACTTGTGATCAACCGGAAAGTTCGGGTCTAAAATCGGCGCGCAGGCCGCTGCAAAGCTTGTGCGCGCGCACCACGGGTATAAACTCGGGAACAGTTTGAAGCCTGAGCAAGGAAGGTCAGTTTTCAGATGAATCTACGCATTTCGGGAAAACACATGGACATCGGCGATGCGTTCCGTACGCGCATCAACGACCGGGTCGGCGAGGCGATCGAGAAATATTTCGATCGGGGTTTTTCAGGACATGTCACGGTCATCAAATCGGGGTCACGTTTCTCCGCCGACTGCATGGTCCGGCTCGATTCCGGCGCTTCGCTGCAGGCGACCGGCGACGCCCAGGATCCGACGCTGGCCTTCGAGGCCGCCGCCGACCGCCTGGAAACACGGCTGCGGCGCTACAAGCGCCGGCTGAAGTCGCGCAATACGGGCAACGGCAATGGCGAAGAGCCGACCGACATCGCCTATACCGTGATGGCTCCTCTCACCGACGATGAGGAAGATATTCCGGAGGACTTCGCTCCGGTCATCGTCGCCGAATCAAGCATGACGCTGCGGACCATGTCGGTGGCGTCGGCCGTCATTGAGCTCGATACCAGCGACAGCCCGGTTTTCGTCTTTCGCAATGCCGGAAACGACCATCTCAACATCGTCTACCGCCGGCCGGATGGCAATATCGGCTGGATCGATCCGTCGACGACCAAAGTCGCGCAGGGATAAAAAGCCAGCCGCGCAAGGGGGCGACGACTGGCGCGGCAGGCGAGCAAGGGATTTTTCAAGCATGGATCTCAGTGATCTCATCAGCGTTCCGGCGATCATGCCGACGTTGAAAGCGAATTCCAAAAAGCAGCTTCTGCAATTGCTGTCGGAGAGGGCGTCGGCGATTTCGGGGATTCCGGAACGGGAGGTGTTCGACACCATTCTGCAGCGCGAGCGGCTAGGCTCGACCGGCGTCGGCAACGGCATCGCCATTCCGCACGGCAAGCTCGCTGGCGTGAAGAGGATCGCCGGCGTCTTCGCCCGACTGGAAACGCCGGTCGATTTCGAGGCGCTCGACGACCAGCCGGTCGACCTGGTGTTCCTGCTGCTTGCTCCGGAAGGCGCCGGCGCCGACCATCTCAAGGCGCTGTCGCGCATCGCGCGCGTGCTGCGCGACGCCGACACCGTGGCCAAGATCAGGGGGACGCGCGACGCCGTGGCGATCCACGCCTTGCTGTCGGACACACAGGCCTCGCACGCGGCCTGAAATCTTAGGATTAAAATCTTCGGAGGGTCGCCGTGAGCGGCCCTTTTCATTTCGAAGGTGGAGTCGCGTTAGATGTTTGATCCCAGGCTTTGATGGGGCATCCTTATCTTCCGAATCAAAGGATGCGCTATGGGCCAGGTTCTGCA